>JAFUYE010000094.1 GCA_017470715.1 Selenomonadaceae bacterium | reverse complement strand
TCCTGAATCGCCCGCTCGTATTGCTTCAATCCGTTGTAAACGATGCCGCGATTGTTGTACGCCTCCGCATAATTCGGATTGAGTTGAATCGCTTTGTCGTAATCCTGAATCGCCCGCTCGTATTGCTTCATGCAGTAATAAGTCAAGCCACGATTGTTGTACGGCCAATCCCAATTCGGATTGAGTTGAATCGCCTTATCGTAATCCTGAATCGCCCGCTCGTATTGCTTCAAGTCATTGTAAGCGATGCCACGATTGTTGTACGGCAATGCCCAATTCGGATTGAGTTGAATCGCCTTGTCGAAGTCTTGAATAGCCCGCTCGTATTGCTTGAGCTTGTCGTAAGCATAGCCGCGATTGTTGTACGCCTTCGCATTATTCGGATCGAGTTGAATCGCCTTGTCGAAATCTTGAATCGCTCGCTCGTATTGTCCGAGATCGTCGTAAGCGACGCCGCGATTGTTGTACGGCCACGACCAATCGGGTTTGAGTTCGAGAGCTTCGTTGTAAAGCTTAATCGCGCCGTGATAATTTTTGGCGTAGTAAAGTCTTAAACCTGCTTCGTTCTTTTGGTTCGCCAAAAAGTCGCGGTCGGCGTCATTCATCTGTTGACGGATTCGGTCGCGTTCTGCCTGCGAAGTGGCGCGATTGTACTGCTCCTTCAAATCGGCGACCTGCTTGTCGTTTTTGGCAATGGCGTCCTGCAACTGCGTATTCTGCTGAACGATTGTGACTTTTTCTTTGTCGTCGCGCTTGATGAAATCCCAAATACCGTCCGTGTCGATTTTCGCCTTGAGCGTGACGGTGTAGATAATCCCCGGTTCGCCGTCGACTTCAAAAGGCTTGCTGTCGACTTGCACGTCGGAAACGTCAAGAATGTTGTTCGTGACGGCGGAAATTTCGTCGGCAACAATATTTGCGTTGACCGATTTTGAAAAGCTCGTCAGAAAAACACCGGCCTTGTCTTGAGCGTCTTCTTTGGCCTTTTGGATGGCGCGTTTTTGAGCAATTTCCTCGTTCTCGAATTCGCTCATGATGTACTTGCCGGTTCCGTTGAACATTTTGATTTCCGCGCCGACAACTGCAGCCGTCAACAACCCCGCGACAATCAGCAGAGCCGTCAAAGTTCGTCGGAAAAATTTTTTCATGTGAACACCTCCCGCCGCGCAATTTCGTTACGTGAAAAAATTTCCCTGCACGGCTTGTGATATAATTCCGCAAAATATTTTGGAGGTTCGTGACATGAAAATTATCGTGGCGATTGACAGCTTGAAAGGCAGCTTGACAAGTTTTGAAGCGGGCGCGGCGGCTCGTGACGGAATTTTATCCGTGTCGCCAAAATCGGACGTGAAAATTTTTCCGTTGGCTGACGGCGGCGAAGGAACTTGCCAAACGATAACTGCAGGTCTCGGCGGCGAATTGAAATCCGTCGAAGTCACCGACCCGCTCGGCAAAAAAATTTCGGCTGAATTCGGCGAAGTGCCCGAAAAAAATTTGGCGGTTATCGAAATGGCAAGTGCGGCAGGTTTGACGTTGGTTCCCGAAAATTTACGTAACCCGCTTGACACGACAACTTACGGCGTCGGCGAAATGATTCTGCGCGCTGTCCGTGACGGTTGCAGAAATTTCGTTATCGGTATCGGCGGCTCGGCAACCAACGACTGCGGGCTCGGAATGCTTACGGCTCTCGGTTACAAATTCACGGACGTTGACGGCAAAGACTGCGGGATTTTCGGGCGCGACTTGAAAAATATTTCCGCGATTGACGACGCGAATGTTCCCGCCGAATTGCGCGATTGCACGTTCAGAATTGCTTGCGACGTGACGAATCCGCTGACGGGCGATAACGGTTGCTCGGCGGTTTACGCTCCGCAGAAAGGCGCGACGCCCGAAATTGTTTCGACGATGGACGAGTGGATTAAAAATTTCGGCGAACTGTCCGCGAAGTTTCTGCGTCTCGAAAAAATTTCTGCGGCGGGCGACGGTGCTGCGGGCGGTCTCGGTTTTGCGTTCCGAACTTTCCTGCGCGGTAAACTTGTTGCCGGTGTCGATTTGGTTTTGGACGCGCTCGACATTGCTCAAGATTTGAAATCTGCAGATGTTTTATTCACGGGCGAAGGTCGATTGGATTTTCAAACTGCGCAAGGTAAAGCCCCGTCGGGTGTCGCCAAACTTGCCAAGAAACTCAACCCGAAAATTTTAACTGTCGGTCTCGGCGGCAGTGTCGAAAAAATTTCTGATGACGCGGGACTTGATTCGACGTTCGCGATTCTGCGTTCACCCGTGAGTTTGTCGCAAGCCATGCAAAAAAATATAGCGTCAAAAAATATTTCCGAAACAGTCGCGAATATCGTCAAGCTGATTGAAAAACTTCACTGAAAAATTTTCGTTCCCGTCACAAACATTGCGGGGATTTTTTTACCGAAATCTTGACAAACGGCATTGAGGGGGGGGTATACTTGACGGGAAAAATTTTTCTTTAGAGGATCGAACATGAAACTTTCACGGTACAATTTTTTGCGGCAATACGACGACGCGACGATTTTTTTCAACGCGACGACTTGCGCTCTTGCCGTTGTCGACGAAAATTTTTTGCGCGTCATCAACGACGTGAAGAATAATTCCTACGACGAAAAAAATTACGACACGCAACTGATTGCCGACATGAAAAGTTCAGGCTGTCTTGTCGACGACGATGTTGACGAACTCGAACGGCTGGAGTTTTATCGCAACCTGTCCAAGTACGATATGACAAATTTCGGTTTGACGATTGCGCCGACGCTCGATTGTAATTTTCGTTGCAAGTATTGTTTTGAAACGCACCCGAAAGGTAAAATGTCTGTCGAAACGCAAGACACGTTGATTAAATTCGTTGAAAATCGTCTTGAGCGTGCGAAAAATTTTTCCGTGACATGGTACGGCGGCGAACCGCTCCTTGCCAAAGAAATTATTTGGTCGTTGTCCGAAAAGTTTCTTGCTCTCTGCGAAAAATCTTCCGTCGACTACGACGCTTTCATCATCACGAACGCGAGTTTGATTGATGATTCGGACGTTGAGCAGTTCAAGCGTTACAAAATCAGCGGCGCGCAGATTACGATTGACGGCGTTAAGGAAATTCACGACCGCCGCCGACGCAACGTCACGGGTGAAAGTACCTTCGACAAGCTGATTGACCGCGTTAATCTTTTGCTAAACGAAAATTTGTCGGTGATTGTCCGAATCAACATTGACAAAGAAAATATTTCCCGCGTCGACGAATTACTTGACACGCTTGCCGAACGAATCGACAAACGCGAAGATTTGAAAATTGACTTCGGGCAGGTGTCGCCGTTCACGGATATTTGCAAGTCGATTGAAAGTGATTGCTACAACAACGCGCAATTTGCCGACGTGATGATTCCGCTGTACGAAAAAGTTTTGCTCCGCAGTTTCACCGTCAACAAGATGGCAGCTTACCCTGTACCGCTTACGAATTTTTGTTGCGCCGATTATGCAAATGATTTTGTCGTTGACAATGATGGTGAGCTGTATCGCTGTTGGAATCACGTCGGTAACTTGAAACAATCGAGCGGAAACGTCAATGACGGCGAAAATCTTACGCTTGAAAAAAATTATCTGTCATGGATTCAGTGGAACCCGATTAAGCACCCGAAATGTCGCGAATGTAATTGCTTGCCGATTTGCATGGGCGGTTGTCCGTATTTCATGCGAATTTCTGACGACGAGCAACCTGTTTGCAGGCAAGTTAAATATAACTTGGAAAAAGTTCTCGATTATTATTATGAACAACTAAAGGAGGCGACTATGGATTGAGAATTAGGGGTAGCGGAACATACACCGACGCAAACGGCAAAGTTCATAAAATAATTGGCATTGGCGAACTGCCTGACAGCGAGAATTTGCAGGAGTTGAAAGTTTCGGGCAATCTTTCGTTCAAGAAAATTTCCTGCAACAAGATTAATGTTTCTGGCAAATGCAATGGCAGTTCAATCGCGGCTGATTATTTAAAGACTTCGGGCGAATTGTCGGTTGACGATGTTTCTTGCAACGAGGTTGTCATTTCGGGTAAGTTCACAGGCGACACTGTCAATGCGAAAAATTTTTCCGGCAGTGGCAAAGTTGAGGTTGGGACTTTAACGATTGAACGAGTTATGAATTTGTCGGGCAAACCGCAAATAAATTCATTGTCGGCTTACGAAATTATTATCGCGTCGAGTGACGGCTCAATCGACAAAGTTACATGCCGCCACATTAAAATTTTCGACAATGATAATTTTGACATTAGCCATTCGCGTGTCCGCATAGAAAAAATCGACGCGGATACGGTCGAGCTGGAAAACTGCGCGGTTGACGTTATCAAGTGCCGTGACGCCGTTATCGGCAAAAATTGCGCGATTGAAAAATTGTTCATTTCGGGCGAGTGCAAAGTTGCCGACGATTCGTCGGTCGGCGAGACGATTCGTGCGTAAAAATTTTTGAGGAGGGATTCATTATGAAATTCTTGGTCAAGCCGTTCTCGTTCAAAAAAGTTTTTGGAAAATGCAAGGGACATTCTTGCGGTTGCGATTCCTTCGGATTCTGATTCTTTACAGCCACCGGCATTTCCTTACCACAAATTCAATTTACCATAAAAAATTTTGGAGGGATTCATTATGAAATTCTTGGTCAAGCCGTTCTCGTTCAAAAAAATTTTGGGAAGATGCTCTGGACATTCTTGCGGTTGCAATTCCTTCGGATTCTGATGAACAAAAAATTTTTCCGTCGTGAAATTTCGCGGCGGTGCAACGTCATCATCAAAAAAAAATCCCCCGACTTTGTGTCAGGGGATTTTTGATTTCTGTTGTCGACTGGAAATTTTTATTTTGTCGCGTTCAAATCGGTCACGGGGAACGTGAAATACGTGTCGGGATACGGCTCGTCTTTCAGCGTGAAATGCCACCACTCGGTATCAAGCGGCTTGAAACCGTGACGAATCATCGCGTCGCGCAAAAATTTTCTGTTGCGAAGTTGCGCTTTGGTGAGCTTGCCGACGTAATCGGGATGTGATTCAATTCCGAACCAATCGAACGTGCCGCCCATGTCGACTTCTTTGCCGGTCTTCATGTCGAACAGCGTCAAATCGACCGTGGAGCCGCGACTGTGCCCCGATTTTGCGTCGATATATCCTTCGTCGAACAGGCGCGTCTTGTCGACTTTCGGATAAAAATAATTTTTCATGCGGGTATCGCCGATATCCTCAGCCCAACGAACGAAATTGTCAACCGCCATTTGCGGACGGTAGGCGTCGTAAATTTTGAGCCGATAACCGTATTGCATCACGTCATCGGAAACTGCCTTCAACGCTTCGGCAGCTTCGCGGGTCATCAGCGCGCACGGTTGCAGATAACCATCAATCCTGTCACCGACGAAATTATACGTCGAGAAATAGCGAATCTCTTGGATAATGTCGGGCACAACTTCCGACAGCACGACGAACCCCGACGAATCATCGGGCGACTGAGATTTTTGCGCGGAAACGGGCGTGACTATTAAAATCGCCGCCAGCAATGCAATCGAAAAAATTTTGCAAAGCTTCAAGTTAAAAACTCCCTTCAAACATTTGCGACATTATATCACGCGGGAAATTTTTTTAAAGACTTCACGTCAAGTTTCCGCTTCGTCGCAAGAATCTTCGCCACGAACCAAAAATCTGTAACGCGCACATTGAAACGCATTTCTTTGCACGTTCCATGAACTGTATTTGCATTCGCGGCAACAGATGTCGGGAAATTCTTCTTCGGGGGGTCTGAAGTTGTCGATATTACTGAAGTCAAAAAAATCTTGGTCAATGTCTTGCAAAATCACCGACCTCCTCAAAAAAATTTTTTTCGCCTCGATTAGTGGCAAAATTATACGACGCAGTTTGTTTATGTCAAGCAAATTTTGTCATCTGAAAAAATTTTATCAGCTCGGCAACCGATTGACATTTATGCACTTCATGAATCAAATAACGTTCCCGAAAATTAATCGCGTCGAATTGATTTTTCTCAACATAACCGATGACCGAAATTACATTTCAACGCCGTAAGAATTTTGGACGCGCCATTACGGAAAAATTTTTTGTGCGATATTCGGCAGGAATTTTTCGCATAATGTCCGAATAATTTATTTTACAGGCAACACGAAGGAGGTTTGACATATGGGATTTTTTGATGAGATTGCCGACACGTTCAAAGTTGTAAAAGACATTGTCCACGGCGGCATTGAGTCTTACAAGGCGGGCGAAAAACTGGATGCGCTGGTTGTTCGCGTCGAAAAAGATTTCGGCGACGCGCTCACCGACGACGATAAAAAATTGCTTAAGCAATACAAAAAATCCGCGCAGGCTTACGAAGACAATACCGACAGCGACAAAAATGATTCGTTGCTCCAAAAGATGGAAGACGACCGAATTGCATTTCTTGAGGCAGCGGAAAGAAATTCTTCACTGAACGGCGATTTTCGTTTCGAGATTAAACTTGCACTGAAAGAATTCAAGCAGGCTGAAAATCTTGCGCTTGAAAGTGCCGCCGACACGATTGAAAAATACGCAGAGAACGACGAACAACGCGAGCAAGTCCGCAAAACTTTTAACGAATCCAAACGTAAATAATTTTCGGCAAAAAAATTTATCCCCCGCTCACACGAACGGGGATTTTTTTATACGTAATTCGTAATGATAAAGGTTCGGCGACAAGGCTGCTAACCTGACTGTTCCCCTACTTTTAAAGCAGGTCTTTTGGCAAGTAAAGAAAAATAACGTCTGTAAACTCAAAATTTATGAACGCGCCGATTTGTAATTGCGTCACGGTGCAGGCGATTTTTTTGACTTGTAAACAACTGTACGTTTCAGCTAGAATTAACTTGCGCAAAACATGAAATGAATTTATAATGAAAACAGGAGTGATGACATTGAGCGCGGCAAGAGAAAATTTACGGACGGCACGACGAATCGTCGTCAAAGTCGGGACAAGCACGTTGGCACACGCGGCGACCGGCAAACTGAATTTGTATCGAATCGAACAATTGATTCGCGAACTGGCTGACTTGCACAACGCGGGTCGCGAAATAATTTTCGTATCTTCGGGAGCAATCGCGGCGGGTATGGACAAACTCGGCATCAAAAATAAACCTGAAACAATTCCCGAAAATCAAGCACTGGCGGCAATCGGGCAAGGCGTGTTAATGCACATCTACGAAAAATTTTTCGCCGAATACGGGCAGACAATGGCACAATTCCTGCTGACGAAAGAAAATGCTTCCGATACTCACGCACGCGAAAATTTTCATAACGCAATGTCGACCGTGCTCAATATGGGCGTGATACCCGTCATCAACGAAAACGACGCGGTCACCGTCGACGAAATCCGAATCGGCGACAACGATAATTTGTCGGCAATCGTCGCGACTCTCGTCGACGCGGAAGTTCTGATTATTTTGTCGGACATTGACGGACTTTTTGACGGCAACCCGAAAGTCGACAAAACTGCGCGGCTGATTGACGAAGTGCCCGAAATAACTTCGGCTGTCGAAAAAATGGCGGGCGGCGTCGGCACTAAACTCGGCACGGGCGGCATGTTCACCAAAATTCAGGCGGCGAAACTTGCAACTTCAAACGGCGTGACAATGTTAATCGTAAACGGTTCGACTGTCGGCAACTTGCGACAAGTTTTGAACGGCGAATCAATCGGTACAATTTTTCCTGCAAAAATTTGAGGAGGGCTTGCATGAACAGAAAATTTTTCATCTTGATTGGAGTGTTGCTTATGCTGGTTTCAAATGTTCATGCGGCGGGAATTTCAATTCAGGACAACCGCGCCACCGCCGATTATTGGACGAGCAAAAATTCTGCGGGCGAAACAAAAATTTCAGCGAACGATTTGGAAATGCTTAACCTGCAAATTCGTCAAAAATCTCCGTCAATCGTCGACCTTGCCAAATATCCCGAAAAAATTTCTTCGCAAAATCTCAACGGCAAAATCAACGCGGCAATGACACGCGGAAAATTTCAAGGCACGGAAATTCCCAAACTGTTCAAGAACGGCGCGGGCTTGACGGAATTCAGTTTCACGCACGCGAAGACGAATTGCAACCTTGACGCGTTGCCCGAAAGTTGCACTGTTCGTTACGCGTTGACGATTCGCCGCGCAAATTTGCGTTACTTGCCCGAAGCCGAAGGTTGGTTCGAGAGCAAAACCGATACGCATTACGACGAACTACAAGCGACCGCGCTTGACCCCGGTGAGCCCGTTGCGGTTTTGACGGAAAGCAAAGATAAAAAATTTGTCTTCGTCGAGTCGAAAACTTACGCGGGCTGGTTGGATATTTCGACGCTTGCTTTCACCGACAGAGCGACGTGGTTAAAATATGTTTCGCCGCAAAATTATTTGACCGTCATCGCAAGCCGCAAAACAATTCCTCAAGGCGCGTCACTGTTCCAGATGGGCGGTAAAGTTTTGTTGCGTGCAGCCGACGTGCAAAAGGACGGCAGTTGGGCAATTTCAATTCCGAACGTCGACGCGAACGGCACGATTATCGAACAGGGCTTGAACGTTCCGAAAGACAACGGCACAGTCAAAGGTGCGCTCCCGTGCAGTGACAACAATTTGATTCGGCAAGCGTTCAGATTTTTGGGCGAAAGTTACGGCTGGGGCGGACTTGAAGACGGCGTGGATTGTTCGGCTTTCGTGCAAGATGTTTATCGCAGTGTCGGAATTGAACTTCCCCGCGACGCTGACCAACAAGCAAAAGCAATGCCGCGCTCCGTTTCGCTTGACGGCATGAATCGCGAACAACGTCTTGCGATTATCAAAAAATCCAAACCCGGTTCGCTGTTGTTTTCGCCGACGCACGTGATGATTTATCTGGGCAACGACGACAAAGGTGAGCCGCTTGTTATTCACGCGCTGAGCAGTTACTACACATTCGGCGACCAAACCGCCAAGCATTATGTCCGCAAAGTTATCGTCAGCGATTTGCACTTCACCAATTCCAACAAAGCCGAAATGATTGACAACTTGACGAGCGTGGGAAGTTTGTGACATGCAAGCCAACGAAGATAAGCTAATCGCCCGCCTGTTCAAAGACACTTTTGTCGTTTTTGTGGTATCGACATTGTCGGCAACGATTTGAAATTTAATCGACGGCGTACTTATCAAATGCGCCGTAAAACTCCCGGCTTTAGCTATGGGGATATAACTGCGAGGTGAGTGCAATGAAGACATTTTGTTTCAAGCTCTATAAGTCGGAACACAACGCCAAACAGCTACAAATATTTTCAGTCGCGGCGAATAAGCGGTAAGATCAAGACGGTGACTGTCAAGCGCGACAGTTTGGGCGACATTTATGTTTACTTCGTGACGGATGCCAAAAACTTTGAGGTCGAGACGCGAACAGATGAAATCGTCGGTTTCGACTTCGGATTAAAGAAATTTTTGACGGCGTCGAACGGCAGAGACGTGACAAGCCCGCTGTTTTTTGCTAAAAATTCAGTTGCGATAAAGTCAGCTTGTAAAAATTTATCGCGGAAGCGTAACGGCTCAAACAATCGGAAACGATCGAGATTGAAATTGGCGCGTCTGTATAAAAAATCAGCGAATCAACGACAAGATTTCCACATCAAACTTGCCCGAAGACTTTGCCTTGAGTACGACACGATTTGCATTGAGAATTTGAACTTGAAGGAGATGCAACGACTTTACGGCAGGAAGATTTCTGATTTGGGCTTCGGCAGTTTCGTAAATATTTTGAAGTACGAGGCGTCAAAATTTAACACGCTGATTATCGGAGTCGGTAAATATTTCGCGTCAAGTCAGATATGCCGGTGTTGCGGTGAAAAGAATCCGCAAGTCAAGGATTTGAAATACGCCAATGGATATGTCCGAACTGCGGCGCGGAACACGACCGAGACCGAAACGCCGCAATAAACATATTGCAAGCAGGGGTGGGGCAACGACCCTTGCAGGAGACACCGTAAGACTTAAATTTTTAAGCAAGTGTTGATGATAGCAGAATCCCCTGCATTTAGGCATGAGAATTTGTCAAAAAATTTTAGCAAGGGAGTGATTTTTATGTTGTTCATGAAAGAACACGTAACAAAACAGGCACGGCGCGCCAAAGAGGCATCACGGAAAGTGGCATTGTTGTCGGGCGAAGAACGCGATGCGGCACTTTTGGCTATGGCTAATGCTTTGGAAGAACGTCAACCGGAAATTTTGGAAGTCAACGCCAAAGAAGTTGCATCGGCACGCGAATCGCAAAAAGTTCGCCCGAACATGATTGATCGCATGATTTTGACGCCGCAGAGAATTTCCGCAATGGCTGAAGGCATTCGCCAAGTCGTCAAACTTCCCGACCCGCTCGAAAAGGTTGACTTTGAAATTACCCGCCCGAACGGTTTAAAAATTCGCCGCATGAGAGTTCCTTTCGGCGTCGTCGGCATTGTTTACGAATCCCGCCCGAACGTCACGGCGGATGCAATCGCGCTGTGTTTGAAATCCGGCAACGCGTGTTTACTTCGCGGCGGCTCGGAAGTTGTTCGCACGAATAAAACAATCGTCGAAATTATGCGCGACGCGGCAGTTGCTCAGGGCGTTCCGGAAAAATTTGTCGAATTTATTTCAATCCATGACCGCGATGCCGTTGTCGTCATGTGCAGACTTCGCAAGTTGGTTGACGTGATTATTCCTCGCGGCGGCGCAGGTTTGATTGCACGCGTCGTTGAACACAGCACGGTTCCCGTCATTGAAACCGGCACGGGAATTTGTCACACGTTCGTTGACGCCTCCGCCGATTTGGATATGGCGTTAAAAGTTTGCATGAACGCGAAAACTCAACGTCCCAGTGTCTGCAACGCAATGGAAACGCTTTTGATTCACCGCGACATTGCCGAAGAATTTTTGCCGAAAGTTGCCCGTGCAATGATTGACGCGAAAGTTGAACTGCGCGGCGACGAAGCTTGCAGAAAAATTTTCCCCGAAATGAACGCGGCGACCGACGAAGATTGGGCGACCGAATACAACGATTTGATTTTGTCCGTGAAGATTGTCGACGACGTGGACGCGGCGATTGAGCATATCAACACTTACGGCACGCAACATTCGGAATCAATCATCACCCGCGACGAAAATTCTGCGGCGAAATTTAAAGCTCTCGTCGACGCGGCAACCGTTTACGTCAACGCCTCCACAAGATTTACTGACGGCTTTGAATTCGGATTCGGCGCGGAAATCGGTATCAGCACGCAAAAACTTCACGCACGCGGTCCGATGGGTTTGGAAGCTTTGACAACAATGAAATATTTCGTCGACGGTGACGGACAAGTAAGAGGTTAAATCATGTACGAAGCATTGACAAAATTCATTCCGCAAGCGACCGACGCGACAATCGCGAGCGAATTTTTTTACGCGGTTCATGAATTCGTTGACGCACACCCCGAACTTGAATTGAAACAATACAAAATTATTCTTCGCGATAACAATATCACTTCGCCCAAAGCGGACGTTTCGTCGTTCGACGGGAAAATTGTCGCGGCAATGATTGTCGGCATTGTTCGCCGTGAAAGATTCCATGAAGGCTTTTTGAAACGATGCATTGAAAACGGCAGTGTCGCCAAATGTCTTTTGCGGCTGAAAGAAATCGACGATGGTACGCCGTGAAAAATCTTCGCGGATATTTTCGCACGCTGAAAAATTATTTCCGCACACCGAAAGCCCGTCACGACTTCAAAGATTACGCCCGCGCAGTCACGATAATTTTTCTAACGTCGCTGATAATTTTTCTGTTCGTAATAATCACCTCGGAATAGACATTGAAAGAAGTGCTTTGACAATGGCAAGCGAATCCGACATTGAGTTGTTCGACAGATGGATAGAAACTAAGGACAAAGAAGAATTTGTGCGGCTAGGGGTTCAGCTGTTCCCTGAAATGGAACGCAAAGAACTGGAAGATAACTTCGACTTATCAAGAGCCGGTTATACCGGTCGCAAACTAACATCTGAAGAAGAGAAAATGTTAAATGACGCGAGAATTTCCGCCCACAACCATTTCTTGAAACTTTGCAACGAAATGACGATTAAAATGGCAAATGAAAGGTAATGCAGATAATGACTTCCATGCCCTCAAAAAAAATCGGAATAATGGGCGGCACCTTCGACCCGATTCATCTCGGACATTTGGCGACGGCGGAATTCGTGCGTGAAAGTTTTTCACTCGACGAAATTTTATTCATACCCGCTGCGCGCCCGCCGCACAAGTTGGCTCGTCACGTCACGGACGAAATTCATCGTTTGGCAATGACGACATTGGCGACGCGCTCAAATAAATTTTTCACGGTCTCGGACATGGAAATTAAACGCACGGGACTTTCGTACACGCTCGACACGATGGACGAACTGCATAAAAAATTCGGCGCGACAACGGAATTATTTTTCATAATCGGCGCGGATTCGCTGTCGGACTTGTCGAAGTGGCACGAAGCAAAAAAACTTGTCGAACGCAGTCATTTCATTGCGACAACGCGCCCCGGCGTGGACGTGGATTTTTCTGCGACGGAAAAATTTTTCGGCACGGCGGCAAGCGAACACATTCACCGCGTGACGACACCCGCGATTGAAATTTCGTCGACTCAAATTCGTCAGCGCGTCAAAAGCGGTCGTTCGATAAAATATCTCGTGCCCGAAGCCGTCGAAGAATATATCTTGCGGGAGGGACTGTACCGTTGAAAAAATATCGCGATACGTTTTTCAGATTTTACTTTAACGACAAGGCGCGGCTTTTGAGTTTGTGCAACGCTTTGACGGGCGAAGACGCCACAGATCCGAACGAAATCGAAATCAACACGGCTCGACGAAACTTTTTTCAGCAAGCGCAAAAACGATATTTCCTGCACATTTCGCGGACGACTGCTGATTTTAATCGAACATCAAACGACCTTGAACGAAAATATGCCGCTGCGATTTTTGCTGTACTTCGTAAACTTGCTGAACAAACTTTACGACAAAGAATTTTCGCGGCAGATTTACAACCTGAAGGCGATAGAGTTGCCGCGTCCCGAATTTTACGTTTTCTACAACGGGCGTGAATCGGCACCGGCTTTTAACGAAATGAAGTTGAGTAATTCGTTCAAAGAGCCGACGGACAGCCTTGAACTGAAAGTGAAATTTTACAATCTCAACCCGCCGCATAATCGGGACTTGCTGAAAAAATCTTTGCCGCTTGATGATTATTGCGCGTTCGTGGAGCGCGTGACTTTGAATAAGCGCAACGGTTTGGAAGACGAATCGGCTTTTTTCGAGGCGTACAAACATTTCATGACGGCGCGGGCGTGGATGAAAGATTTTCTGCTTGAACACGAATGGGAGCTGTTTAAAATGATTATCACCGAATACAACGAAGACTGGGACAAAGACGCCATACGCACTTACTACACGGAGCAAGGTATTCAGCAGGGTATTCAGCAAGGTATTCAGCAAGGTATTCAGCAAGGTATTCAGCAAGGTATTCAGCAAGGTATTCAGCAAGGTCAACAAGAAAAGCAACTGAGCATGATTAAAAATTTTTTGGCAGTCAAAACGCCCATTGAGTTTATCGTCAAGGCAACCGGCTGGAGCGAAGAACAAATTTTGAAACTCGCTCAAAACGATTCGGAGGCAACGACATGATTATCACCGAATACAACGAAGAATGGGACAACGATGCCATGCGCGCTTACTACACGGAGCAAGCTCAGTTGAGCATGATTAAAAATTTGTTGGCAGTCAAAACGCCCATTGAGTTTATCGTCAAGGCAACCGGCTGGAGCGAAGAACAAATTTTGAAACTCGCCCAAAACGATTCGGAGGCGACGGCATTGATTATCACCAAGTACAACGAGCAATGGGTCGAGGACGCTAAACGCATCTACTACACGGAGCGAAGAAAAAATTTTGAGCCTTGCAAAAGTTGATTCGAATACTACGGAGTAAAATTTTATGACTGTTGACGAAATGCGCCGCGAACTTCAGCGTCGCTTGAAAAAAAGCAGATTCGCGCACTCAATCGGTGTGGCGAATACCGCCGTCACTTTGGCGAAAAAATTCGGCGTCGACGAAACCAAAGCTTACATTGCGGGACTTTTGCACGACTGCGCACGCGAATTTGAAAACGACGAACTTCCCGCGCAGGCTGAACGTTACGGTATCGAAATCGGCGAAGTCGAACGGGCAATGCCGCTTTTGTTGCACGCGTATATCGGCGCGAAAATGATAACCGACATTTACGGCGTGGACGACGCGGAAATTTCGCAGGCTATTCACCGTCACACCGTCGGGGCACCGAATATGACCGTACTCGACAAAATTATTTATTTCGCGGACATGATTGAACCGAACAGAAATTATCCCGGCGTGGAAAATCTGCGCGCACTGGTCGACGAAAAATCTTTGGACGAAATTTTGTTGACGGCGTTAAGCGAATCAATAATTTTCGTCGTGCAGAAAAATTCACTTGTGCACCCCGACACCGTCGCCGCAAGAAATTTCCTGTTGCTCAACAAAAACAACGCGTAAATAAGAGGCCGTCATGGATGACGGCCTCGCCGGCAGTTGAAACAGGACGTTTCACCTGCCGGCACGAGCGGCACGCGTTGCCGATACATTTTTACAGCGACAACGTAACGCCCTCCGCGTAGGAGTGCCCTTTCTTTTGCAACTTTTCTTTGGGCAAGCAAAGAAAAGTTGATTCAACAAAAAAAGTTTGACTCAGCTAACAACCACCGTCGTTGTATTGCGATAATGAAAAATTTTCTTCGAGCCGGAAGCGAGCGAAACTCAAATGGCTAACACAACCCAAAAAAACATCGACAAAAAACGCAAAGCCATGCAACGTCGAAATCGGACGAGATTTTTTCGTATGATTTTTACGCTGGTGATTTTGGGTACGCTTTTTTCGGCGTTTTTATTTGTCGCCTACGGTATATACAACGCGGGCACTCGCGTTTATAATGAGTTCGCCGACATGTACCAAGGCTACACCGACAGACGCACGGCGCGCACGGGCAATATCGATCCGAAATTCGAGAGCTACACGAACGTTTTGATTCTCGGCGTTGACGACAGCGAAGAACCCGAAGCCGATACGATTTTGGTTTTGAGTTTCGTGAACGAAACCGGCAAATCGCGAATAATTTCAATCCCACGTGACACGCTGGTAAGTTCGCGAAGAGTTTCGGGCAAAATCGGCACGTTGTACGGCACCGGCGGCGCAAATTTACTCGTTCGCGAAGTTTCAAACCTGCTCAACGTCCCGATTCACCAATACATAATCATCGACATGCAAACTTTTGCGGAACTGATTGACGTTTTGGGCGGACTGGATATTTACGTCGAAGAAAATATGGATTACGAAGACGAAGCGGCGGGCTTGTCGATTCACATTCCGCAAGGCTATCAGCATCTTTCGGGCGAAGACGTGCAAAAATATCTGCGTTGGCGCGGCGAAAAACTCGGCGACATGGGACGCGTGCAACGTCAACAAAAATTTATCAAAGCTCTTTACGCCAAAGTTTTGCAGCTTGAAACTTTACCGAAACTGCCCGCCATTGCCGATATTTTCCGCAACCGCATGGAAACAAGCGCAGAAATTTTCGACTCGGCACATTTGGCGAACGTCCTGCGTAAAATGAATTCCGATCCGCCGTCGACGCTGCTTTTGCCCGGTTCGGAAAACGTTGACGGCGCATGGGTACCGAATATCGCTGAAATCGAAGCACGCATAAGCGAACTGTTTCCGTTCCAAGACCTGATTCAAAAATCTGACGAAAGCGACGCGGACAGCGAAATTATCGGCGGCGAAGTTACGACTAACGAATAAATTTTTATACGGAGGCGATTTGATTTGAAAACTTTTGATTTGGCATTGAAAATTTGCAAGGCGGCAAGCGACAAAAAAGCAAGCGAAATTATCACGATGGATATGCGCGGTTTGATGTTCTCGACGGATTATTTTGTCGTCTGTTCCGCTCAAACGGCAACACAAGTTCGCGCCATTGCCGACAACATTGAAGAGGAACTCGACAAAGCCGAAATTCATTACAGCCACCGCGAAGGCTATCACGAAGGCGAATGGATTCTGCTTGATTACGGCGATGTTGTCGTGCACATTTTCAAGGAAGAAAATCGCCAATATTATGCGCTCGAACAACTTTGGAGCGAGGCGAAAATAAAAATTTATGAAGACTGAACTCAAACCGATGACCGTCGCGGAATTGCAAGTTGTCCGCACGAACGAATTGGGCGCGTTCCTCGACGCGGGCACGGGCAACACTTCCGACGATATTTTGTTGCACAAGGCTCAGCAAACGTCCGAAGTTTCAATCGGCGACACGGTGAAAGTTTTTTTGTATCTCGACCCGAAAAAACGCTTGGCGGCAACCATGCGTATCCCGAAAATTCCCATGACCGTCGCGGAATTGAAAGTTGTCCGTCAAAACGAAATGGGCGCATTCCTCGACGCGGGCACGGGCAACACTTCCGACGATATTTTATTGCACAAAGCTCAGCAAACGTCCGAAGTTTCAATCGGCGACACGGTGAAAGTTTTTTTGTATCTTGACCCGAAAAAACGCTTGACGGCAAGTATGCGCGTCCCGAAATTGCGCGTGGGACAAATTGCACGGCTCAAAATCATCAACGTCACCGAAAACGGCGCATTTGTCGACGCAGGTGCCGAACGCGGAATTTTTATGCCGTTTGCCGAAATGGTCGGGCGTCCGAAAGTCGGCGAAATCGTTTGGGCGAAACTTTACAGCGATAAATCCGGTCGACTTGCCGCGTCAATGAAAGTTTCCGACGAAATTCGCCGTGCGTCCAAACCTGCCGAAAATATCAAACTCGGCGACACAATCACGGGCACAATTTACAACATTACCGAAGCGGGCGCGTTTATCTTCAGCGAAAATCGGAATATCGTCTTCGTTCCGCAAAAATTTATTCCGCGTGTGCTCAGAGCCGGCGAAATCGTCAACGTTCGTGTGACTTTTGTTCGTGATGACGGGCGACTTGACGGCTCACTTCGCGACACGAAAGAAAATGCACTTGACCCCGATGCCGAAAAAATTCTTGCGTTCATGCAGAAAAACGGCGGTGAACTTACTTTGAACGACAAAAGTTCACCGGAAAAAATTTTCGCGGTGTTCAAACTCAGTAAGGCGGCTTTTAAACGTGCGGTCGGGCATTTGTTCAAACAGCGACTGATTCAAAAGGTCGGCGACAATTTCAAGCTTGCCGAATAAAAAAAAGCGTTGGATAACTTCCGACGCTTAATTTTTTTTCAGCAAAAGTTTTTCCGCCTCGTCGAGCGACAAAACAATTTCGTTGACGCCCAAAGTTTTCATCAGTTGCGTTATCGGCGGCGGTTCCAAACCTGCGCGGGTTAAAATTTCTTCGCGGGCAAAAAGTTCACGCGGTTTGCCGTCGAAAATTTTTTCTGCCTGTGCAAGGACGATTACTCTGTCGGCGAAACGCGCTATGTCGTCCATGTTGTGCGAAACTAAAATTATCGTCACGCCCGATTTTTTTACGGCTCCGAAAATTTCATGCAGGAGATTTTCTTTGGCTTTCGGGTCAAGTCCCGCCGTCGGTTCGTCGAGGATTAAATATTTCGGTTTCATCGCCAAAATTCCCGCGATTGCCGCCCGTCGACGCTGTCCGCCAGAAAGTTCAAACGGTGAAACATTTTTCAGCGACGAATCAAGCCCGACTTGCCGCATTGCCTCATCGACCCGCGCAGAAATTTCATCGTCGCTCAATCCGAAATTTTTCGGCGCAAACGCAATATCTTTCGCCACGGTTTCTTCAAACAGCTGATGTTCGGGATATTGAAACACGATTCCGACCAATCGGCGAATTTTTTTGTCTGTGACGGGCAAGTTGTCAATTTCGACCGTGCCGCGTTGCAAGTCAATCAGTCCCGCGACAATTTGAATCAACGTCGATTTTCCGCTGCCGGTGTGTCCCGCGATTGCCAAAACTTCGCCTTCCGAAACGTCGAACGAAATATTTTTCAGCGCGGTTTTTTCAAACGGCGTGCCCGTCATGTAAGTAAAATTTACGTCACAAACACGAATCATTTCAAAGCCTCCGCAAGTTCGTCCGCCGTCAAAATTTTTTTCGGGAGCTTGAATTTTTTTCGCAAACGTTCGGCAAGTTCTGCGGCAACAGGCACGTCAAAGCCCAAACGTTTCATTTCGGCGACGTTCGTAAAGATTTCGTGCGGCGTGCCCGAACGTAAAATTTTTCCGCGTTCCATGACGAAAATTTTTTGCGCTTGCGACGCTTCTTCCATGAAATGCGTTATGTAAATTATCGTTTTGCCTTGCGCGTGAAGTTTTTTTACCAGCGACATAATTTCGCGGCGACCTTGCGGGTCAAGCATTGCCGTCGGTTCGTCAAGCACGATAATTTTCGTTTGCATTGCGATAACGCCCGCGATTGCGATTCGTTGTTTTTGTCCGCCGCTCAACTTGCTCGGCGCGAAATTTTTGTAATTTGTCATGTTCACCGCGTCAAGTGACAAATCTACGCGTTCACGGATTTTTTCCGGCGGAATTCCTAAATTTTCAAGCCCGAAAGCAACATCGTCCTCGACAATCGCCGCAACAATTTCGCTGTCGGGATTTTGAAAAACCATTCCGACATTTTTTCGCACGTTCCAAAGATTTTTTTCGTCCGAAGTGTCCGTTTCGTCGACGAAAACTTTTCCGCTTGTCGGGAGCAACAACGCGTTGAAATGTTTCGCTAACGTCGACTTGCCTGAACCGTTCGTGCCGATAATCGCAACAAATTCGCCGTCGTCAATCGTCAAATTCAATCCGTCAAGCGCAATTTTATCGCCGTTCGCAGTTTTGTAGACGTGACGCAAATTTTCAACGCGAATCATTTTGCCGCGATTAATTCAATCTCACAGAGCGCGCCCGCAGGCAAATCTTTTACGGCAACGCAACTGCGCGCAGGTTTGCTGACAAAATATTTCGCGTAAACCTCGTTGAACGCTTTAAAATCGGAAATGTCGGCAAGAAAACACGTCGTCTTGAAAACTTCGCTGAAATCGTAGCCGGCTTCGTCCAAAATCGCCGCCAAATTTTTGCAGCACTGTTCGGCTTGCTCCTCAATCGTTTTCGCGACAATTTTGCCGACAGCGGGATCAATCGCGATTTGCCCCGACGTGTACAAAAGTCCGTTGACTTTAATCGCCTGACTGTACGGGCCGATAGCTGCGGGCGCGTTTTCCGTGTTGATAATTCTCATGTTAAAACCTCCAAAAATTTATTTCGCTTTGAGCGTGAAGTAAGCAATTTCGGGCGGGCAACCGAGCCGAAACGGGAACCAACTGCCGTTTCCGACGTGAACATAGCCGATTGAGTCGCCGATTTTGATAATTCCGCGAGTGTATTTGAAAACCGGAAACAACGGCACGCCAAAAATTCCAAATTGACTTCCGTGCGTGTGTCCCGTCAAAGTCAGCGCAAAATTTCGTTCCGCACCGTCGTCAATGAATTCCGGATGATGTGCGAGCAAAATTTTTATCGCGTCGTCCGGAATGTATTTCGTTGCATCGTCCATGAAACTTTTTCGGGCTTCGGCAAAAATTTTCGTGTGTTCGTCGTCATTTGAGCTTGTGACGGGTGCACGTTGCGGATAATCGACGCCCGCGATAAAAAGTTTCGACGTGACGTGCCGCGAACGATTAACGAGCCAATGAATTTTCGTTTGCGTGAGCATTTGCTCAATCTGCTTGATGCCGCGAAAATGTTCGTGGTTGCCGTGAATGTAATAAATCCCGAACTTGAATTTGTTCGTGAAAGCGTCGACAATTTTAATCGCGGCGGGATTTAAATTCACGTCGTCAAAAATATCGCCGGTTATCGCGAGCAAATCAGGTTTTGAGTCGGCAATTCGTTGCAACAAACTTTCGAGACGTTCCAAACCAAAATATGCGCCCAAATGTAAATCGGAAATCTGCGCGATTTTAAAGCCGTCGAGTTCATGCGGAAGATTTTTTATCGGAACGTCGATGAAATTTTCAACGTCGGAATTTTTTTCGACACGGTTGCCGTAAAGTGCGGTCGCCAAACTCAAAAACGGATAAACAATCCCGCGAGCCAAAAGTTTCCGTCGTTGCGGGTCAAACTTCGTCGGCTTGTGAAATTTGCGATAAAAAAATCTTGCGATTAGCGCGCAGATGACAAATATTCCGCAGAACAGTTGCGTCATGATAAAAATCGTCGCGAGGTTGCCGAAAATCGCGATAAAAGTTTCCGGCACGAGCGAACGAATTGCCCAGCCGAAAATTATCACGCACAAAATTATTAAATCGGTCGTCGCGAAAAGTTTGTAGAATTTTCGAGCCATGTGCCCGCTGAACAAAAATTTTATCGCGAAAAGCGCGGTTGCCATTATCAAACCGAAAATTGCCGCAGTGATTAACAGAAACATTTATCGACCTCCGTGTTGAGCTTTCAGGTGTCAGCTTTCAGCTTTCAGGAAAATCGCCGTCAACCGCTAAAAGCTAAAAGCTTAAAGCTTAAAGCTCACCTGCAGTTTCGCCGCTTTGACGACGTTTTTCATGAGCATTGCCACCGTCAACAAACCGACGCCGCCGGGCACGGGAGTTATCGCGCCCGCAATGTCGACAACCGCATCAAAATCGACATCACCGACAAGTTTTTTCGGGGCGATTCGATTGATACCGACATCGATAACGGTTGCTCCTTCGCGAATCATGTCCGCTGTGACGAGTTTGGGTTTTCCGCTTGCCGCAACCAAAATTTCCGCTTCACGGGCAATTTCCGCAAGATTTTTCGTGTGCGTGTGGCAAACGGTAACCGTTGCATGTCTTGCAAGCAAAAGATGAAACAGCGGCTTGCCGACAATGTTACTGCGTCCGATTATGACTGCGCGCTTGCCGTCAATTTCAATTCCCGCAAGATCAAGCATTTCGATACAACCTGCGGGCGTGCACGGAACGAGTTGCGGGTTGCCGATAACCAAATTTCCGACGTTGACGGGGTGAAATCCGTCGACATCTTTTTTCGGGTCGATTCGATTTAAAATTTCGTCCGAATGCGCTTTAATCGCGTCAGGCAACGGCAGTTGCACCAAAATCCCGTGAATGTTTTTGTCCGCGTTCAATTCGTCGATTTTCGCGAGCAATTCATCTTTCGACGTGTTTTCAGGCATCGCGACGACTTCCGAAACAATTCCGAGCTCTTCGCAGGTTTTGTGTTTGTTGCGAACGTAAACTTGCGACGCGGGATTTTCGCCGACGATTATAACCGCAAGACCGGGCGTCACGCCGAAATTATTTTTGAGTTTTTCAACTTCAAGCCGCGCAGATTCTTTAATTTGGGCGGCGAATTCTTTTCCGTACAAAATTCTTGCCGACATGTTCAAACCTCCAAAATTTTTTGTGCAGTGTATAACATTTCGGGCAAAAAGAAAACCCCGATGATTGGTCGGGAGATTTTGGACGCGGCGATAACGTTTAGAGTTACGAACGATTGCGGCGCGTTAATTGTTTGGTTACTTTTTAAAAGTAACCCGACATGTTCAAACCTCCAAAAGTTTTTCGGGCAGTGTATAACATTTCGGGCAAAAAGAAAACCCCGATGATCGGTCGGGAGATTTTGGACGCGGCGATAACGTTTAGAGTTACGAACGATTGCGGCGCGTTAATTGTTTGGTTACTTTTTAAAAGTAACCCGACATGTTCAAACCTCCGTTGTTAGCTTTGAGCTTAGAGCTTTAAGCTTTAAGGCAAAATCGTTACTCACCTTAAAGCTCAAAGCTTACAGCTTAAAGCTCAAAAGTTTTTCGGGCAGTGTACAACATTTTTGCCGAAAAGAAAACCCCGATGATCGGTCGGGGCTTTCAACGCATTTTTTACTGATAATTTCCGGTTATTTGGTCAGCGATTTGCCGTCGACGTGATAAATTTCGCCGTTGATGTTGAAGGTCGACGAATTATCCACATCGCTGAAAATAACTTTGCCGCCGCCGGAAATGTTGAGCGTCAAATTCCTGTTCGAGAACGCCGATTTGGTGAACGTGCCCGCAGAACCGTCCGCGTTAAGAATTTGCAACATATCGTTTGACGCGAAGTCGAAAATTTTATCGGTGCCGGTGTTCGCCGTGTAAATGAACGTGTCGGAGCCGTCGCCGCCCCAAAGTGAATCGTTGCCCTTGCCGCCGTCGATTGTCGCAGAATTGTCGCCCGCGTAAATTTTGTTCGCTTTAGCGTTGCCCGTAACGGAAATAATTTCTTCCGCCGCCGTGTAGTTGCTGACCGCCGAACCGAGCGTTGCGGAAGTTTTATCCGCGTCGTAAAAAATCCCGCCGTCGAAAATTTTCGTGCCGTTATCGTCCGTGAACGTGACTTGCGAAGAATCTTTGACGGTGATTTTATTCGTGCCGATTTTCAAAACGGAATTGCCGCCCGAAATCGAGCCGTCCGAAACCGCGCCCGCGATTGAAATTAAATCGTCCGTTCCGAAATTGTAAAGTGTATCGTTGCCGCCCTTCGCCCAAACAAAAATATTTTCGTCGCCAAGATAAATTTTGTTGGCTTTGGAATTGCCGGTAATCGTCGCGTTTGAAGTCAAGCCCGCGTCAATCGTGACAACTTTTGAATCAGCCGTGAAACTTTCCGCCGACGCGTTCAAAGTTACAGCCGTGCCCGCCGTGTTCAAAATTCCGCCGTCCGTGAAAATGTTTGCGGTGGTTTTGCCGCCCGACACGAGCGAAATTTTTTTGCCGACGCCGTTTTGAATCGTCACGGAACCTTTTGCAAGTTCAAGCGCAACATTTGAGCCGGTGACCGAAAAATTTTCGAGTGACGAACTCAGCGAAATTTTGTCGGAGCCCGTGCCGTAATCGGTGATGAAATCGTTGCCGCCCGCGTTGACAAAAGTATCGTTGCCTTTGCCGCCCGTGAGCGTCGCGCCCGTCGTGCTTGAAATAATTTTGTTCGCTTTGTCGTTGCCCGTGATGTCGGTGACATTGTCCGTTGCGGTGAAATTTTTCGTTGCAGATGCGAGCGTTGCCGAAGTTTTGTATTTGTCGAAGAAAATTCCGCCGTCGAAAATTTTTGTGCCGTTCGAGTCCGTGAACGTGACTTGCGAAGAATCTTTGACGGTGATTTTATTCGTGCCGATTTTCATGACAGAATTGCTGCCGGAAATTGATACGTCCGAAACCGCGCCCGCGATTGAAATTAAGTCGTCCGTTCCGAAATTGTAAAGTGTATCGTTGCCGCCGTTCGCCCAAACAAAAATATTTTCGTCGCCAAGATAAATTTTGTTGGCTTTGGAATTGCCGGTAATCGTCGCGTTTGAAGTCAAGCCCGCGTCAATCGTGACGACTTTTGAATCGGCGGTGAAATTTTCAGTCGACGAGCTTAAAGTTACAGCCGTGCCCGCCGAATTAAAAATCCCGTCGTCCGAATAAACTTTGCCCGAAGTGACGGAAATTTTTTTGTCCGCCGCGTCCGTCAACGTCAACGAACCGTTGTTGAATTCAAAAACAAAATCGTCGCCATCGGAACCGAAATTTTTTATCGAGGCGTTCAACGAAATTTTATCGGAGCCGTTGCCGTAATCCGTAATCGTGTCGTTGCCCGCGCTCCAAATAAAAATATCCGCACCGTTGCCGCCCGTCAAAATGTCGTCGCCTTTGCCGCCGTCGAGCGTGTCGGAATTTTTGCCGCCCGTGATTGTGTTTGCAAGCGCGTTGCCCGTGATTTTGACAGACTTCGTTCGACTTGAAGCGTCGACAACTTCAATCGTTGAATTAATCGTGACGGGTGATTTATCCGAATCGGTGACGGTCAAAGTCGTACTTGTGGAAATCGAATCATCGTCCGTGCCGCCGATTACCGTGACGCCCGTACCGCCGCTTATCGAATTACCGATTTCGTTGCCCGTGACGTTGAGCGTCGAAAGATTTTTCGCGCCCGTCAAAAGAATCGTTCCGTCGTCCGTCGTGAACAAAATATTGTTGCCGTTCGTTGTGCGATAAAAATCACTTGCAATCGACAGCGTGTCCGTCGCGCCGAAATTTTTAATCGTGTCGTTGCCGCCCGTGAAGACGTAAAAATTTTTCGTGCCGCCGCCGACAATCGAATCGTCGCCCGTGCCCGCCGAAATCGTGACGTTGCTTGCGGAATTGGTAATCGTATCGTTGCCCGCGAAAGTTTTTAGCGAAGTTGAAGCGGTCGTATTCGTGACGGTTAAATCGGCATTTTGCTGAGCGAGGTAGCGCAAAAAAATATATCCGCCCGCGTAGCTTGCCAAAGTGACGCCCGAAACCGTGACGGTGTTTGTGTTCAAAACAATCGCCTGACCGAGTTTTGTCGACGAACCCGCCAAAGTTTTCAGCGAAGTTGAGCGCGTGTCGTCAATCCCGTGCGTCAAGTCCGCCATGCCTTCTTTGAGGAACGCGGGCAGATAATCAAACCAATCGATATTTGCACGCATGACGGCATGAGTGAGTTCGTGCGCGATTGTTCGGTCGAGATATTTTTGGTCATTGTCGGGCGTGCCGTTTTCGCCCGTGACGTTGCCGTAGTAATAAAGATTGATGTGCAGTTTTAAATCGTTCGTGGATTTTTGCGCATTGCCGGGGCCGCCCCACGTCACAGCCAAACTGCCCGCGCCTTCGTCGGCAAGGACAACCCAAAGCGTTTTCGTCGTGGCGGAACTTTTTGATGTGAAGCTGTAATTTTCGCCGTAACTTTCGGAAATTAAATCAAGCCCGCTCGCAAGCCACCAAGTGTAAATCGATTGCCACAGATAAATTTCGTTGTCGCTCAAGTCGCTGAAACTTCGCGCAACGGTGTTGCCGGAAGAATTGACTTGCCCGAGCTTGACGGTTAATCCGTTCGCCGTAAAAGAATCGCCCGTAAAATTTATAAGTTCGCCGCTTTCGGGGACGATTGATTCTGCAGTTTTGACGGAGCCGCCCGCGTCAAGTCCGGTTATCGCGCCCGTGTCGTCGTTGTCCAAAATTATTCCGCAATACGTCCGCAAAAAAGTATCGGCGTTGTTGACGGCTTTGCAGTCGCTCAAAAGTTGCGTGCGAAAATCCGCGTAGCTTGAAAAGTTCGAGACAGCCGAAATCGCCGCGTCCAAAGCGTTTTCGCCCTGCGCGGTCGTCGTGTCCAAAATCGCCATAAAATTTTTTATAACATCCCGTTGCGTTGTCATCGTCGTTCCCTCCAAAAAACTTTGTCGACAGTTTATAAAAATTTTCGAGCGGGCGCAACCGCCTTGAAACTTTTAATGAAGCGTGTTACTATTCGCCGTGAAATTTTTTTTGGAAGGAGTCGGCAACACATGAAGCACGTTTTGTCGGTCTACGTCGAAAATCAACCGGGCGTCCTCGTTCGCGTGGCAAGCATGTTCAGCCGCCGCGAATTCAATATCGATAGCTTGTCGGTCGGAATAACGCAATCGCCCGAATTTTCGCGGATAACGGTTGTCGTGCACGGCGACATAAATTATATCGATCAAGTTATCAAGCAGCTGGAGAAAATGCCCGTCGTGCAGGCGGTTCAGCGTTTGGATTCGGCAACGGCGGTCACTCGCGGTATGACGATGATTAAAGTCAAAGCGGACGACACCACGCGCCTTGACGTGCTGAAAATGGCGGAACTTTTTCGCGCTCACGTGGTTGACGTTCAGCCGACGACGCTTATCTTTGAAATCACGGGCAACGACGAAAAAGTCACGGCATTTACGCGACTGCTTGCGCCTTACGGAATTTTGGAAGTTATTCGCACGGGATTAATTGCCCTTGAACGCGGCGAAAACACAATCAACGATTATCGGCAAGCCAACGAGTATTACAGCAAAAATTTGTTGTGACGGTCGGTTTTTAACGGAACAAAATTTTTCAACGCGATTAACGTCGCGTTTTTTTGTTGGTGACTGTTTGTTGAAGTTTGTTGCTTCGATTCGGTGCGTTCGTCAATTTTTAGTTTGTGAATCAACTTTTCTTTGCTTGCCCAAAGAAAAGTTGCAAAAGAAAACCTCATGCTCACCAGTTCGCATTCGCCCTCGCGGGGGCGGATACTCGTTCGCTGTTCGGAGTAATCGGCAACCCGTATCGCTCGTGCCCGCAAGTGAAACATCCTGTTTCAATTGCGGGCGAGGCCGTCATCCTTGACGGCCTCTGATTTACCGACAATCCATAACAAAAAGCCGTACCCGCAATGTGGCACGGCTGAAAATTTTTCGGGAAGTTTACTTACAATTTTTCAATGACGGATTTCATGACGTTGGCGACATTTTCTTTCGTGAAGCCGAATTTTTTAAACAGGACACCTGCGGGAGCCGACGCGCCGAATCCGCTCATGGTGACGGTTGCGCCGTCAAGTCCGACGTAACTGCCCCAACCGTAATTTGCTGCCGCCTCGACTGCCACACGCGCACGAATTTTTTTCGGCAAAATTTGTTCTTTGTATTCGTCGCTCTGTTGCTCGAAAATTTCTTGGCACGGCATCGACACGACACGCACGAAAATATTTTCTTTGGCAAGTTCGGTCTGCGCGTCAATCGCCGTGGAAACTTCGGAGCCCGTCGCAATTAAAATGCCTGCACAGTCGCCCGCCGCTTCGGAAATGACGTAGCCGCCTTTGAGCGCGTCTTTGCTTGAGCCGGCAAGTTGCGGAAGATTTTGACGCGTCAAAATTAAAGCAGTCGGCGTTTCCTTCGACGTGACGGCAAGATACCAACCCGCCGCAGTTTCGGTTGCGTCCGCAGCTCTAAAAACGTTCAAATTCGGTTGAGCGCGGAACATTGCAAGTTGTTCAATCGGTTCGTGCGTGGGACCGTCTTCGCCGACGCCGATTGAATCGTGCGTGAAAATGTACGTCACGGGAATTTTCATCAACGACGCAAGGCGCATCATCGGCTTGAGATAATCGCTGAACACGAAGAACGTCGCGCAGTACGGTTTCAAGCCGCCATGCAAATACAGCCCGTTGCAAGCCGCCGACATTGCAAATTCGCGAACGCCGAAATGCAAATTTCTGCCCGCGTAATTATCTTTGCCGAAGTCGCCGGCGTCTTTCATGACGGTTTTATTTGATGGACCAAGGTCGGCACTTCCGCCAATCAAATTCGGCATAATGTTTTTCAGATAAGCAATGACGTTGCCGGAACTTGCGCGAGTCGCCTGCGGTTTGTCGTCGACGTGCCAAAAATTTTCGTCGTGCAAAAGTTTTTCGGCATCAATCGGCGTGTGATATTCGTCCCAAATTTTTTTATCGTCGGGGAATTTTTTCGCGTATTCGTCGAAAAGTTTTTGCCACTGCGATTCAACCTGCGCGCCTTTGTCGGAAACTTCGCGATAATGTTCGTAAACGTCGGCGGGAATGTTGAAAGTTTCTTCGGGCTTGTCCCAATTCAAAAACTTTTTCAACGCGATAACGTTTTCTTCGCCGAGAGGTTCGCCGTGACTGGACGCGGAATCTTGTTTCGGACTGCCGTAACCGATATGCGTTTTCACGGTGATAAACGACGGGTGAATTTTATCAGCTTTCGCCGCTTCAATCGCCGCGCCGATTTCGTCAAGATTGTTGCCGTCCTCAACCGTCAACGTTTGGAAACCGAACGCCGCAACGCGTTGTTGAACATTTTCCGTGAACGCAATATCGGTCGAGCCTTCGATTGAAATTCGGTTGCTGTCGTACAGAACGATTAATTTGCTCAAACCGAGCGTGCCCGCCAACGACAATGACTCGGACGAAATGCCCTCCATCAAGCAACCGTCGCCACACATGACGAACGTGTAATGGTCGACAATCGGGAATTCGGGCTTGTTGAATTTCGCGGCAAGATGAGCTTCAGCCATTGCCATACCGACAGCCATTCCGATACCGGAACCGAGCGGACCGGTCGTCGCTTCAACGCCGATTGTGTGACCGTATTCGGGATGACCGGGCGTCAACGAATTTTCCTGCCGAAAATTTTTCATGTCGTCAATCGTCAGACCGTAGCCGAACAGGTGTAACAGCGAATACAACATTGCCGAGGCGTGCCCGCTTGACAAAACAAATCTGTCGCGATTGACCCACGCGGGATTTTTCGGGTTGTGATTCATGTGGTGCGCCCAAAGTTCGTAAGCTGTCGGCGCGGCTCCCAACGGCATTCCGGGATGTCCCGACTTCGCTTTTTGAACCGTGTCCGCCGACAAAACTCGAATTGCGTTGACGCATTTCGTTTCAATATTCATGTGCAGTGCTCCTTATCGATTGATATTTCAGTCGCAGTATAAGTTTATACGGTTTTTGCAAGGTAGGCAACAAGAAAAATTTTTTGCCGTTGAGCTTCATGACCTTGATAAGATATCGACCGGTTCGCTGTCTTGAACGGCTCCGCCTTTCAAGACCACGTTCAAAAGTTGCGTTTTCTTGTTGATAATCACATGAATTAACAAGCCTGTGTGCTGAATCCGCAAAGTTTTATGGAGGCAAATTTTATTCGGAAAAAATATCATCGCCGAACGTGTAAAAAATTATACATACGAGCATGATTAAAATTATCACGTCACCCAATTAAATCACCCGCCAAAAATTTTTTGTCGCGCACAAAGTCACGTTACAATCAGTCCCAAAAGCAAACCTGCAACTCCGCTTGCCAACAAAACTTTTATCACGCCGATTTTCATTCGGACGGCTGCCAACGCTCCGATTAAAATTACCGCGCCTTTCCAATCGAACGTTGTCAAAAGATTTTCGGGAATTTTTTCCGCGTTCCATACCGCAAGCAAAACGAAACTCACGCACGCCGCCGCAATCAACGCCATAACTGCAGGACGCAACCCGTTCAAAATGCCGTGAATCGCGCCCAAGTCGCCGTACTTAAAAATTATTTTCGCCAGTGCAATGCACAGAAAAATACTCGGTGTGACGAAACCCATTGTCGCGCAAATTGCCCCGCTGATACCTGCGATTTTCATGCCGGCAAAAGTTGCCGCGTTAATTCCAATCGGACCGGGCGTCATCTGCGAAATTGTAAATATGTCAATGAATTCGCTTAAACTCAGCCAGTGATAGGTATCGACGACCGCCGCTTGAATCAACGGCATTGACGCGTAACCGCCGCCGACGCACACCAAACTGATTTTCGCGAACTCGAAGAACAGCAAACAATAAATCATTCGTGCGCCTCCCGTCACTCATATTTTTTGTCGCGCAGAAGGAAAAATCCAATCACGCCGTCAATCGCAACAAGCAACATGATGTTTACGTTGAAAAACAAATTCGCGACAAAAGTTCCGATGATGATTACAATCGGCAACAAAAGTTTTTTCGAGAATTGTTTTTTGAGCAGGTCAATCGCCACGCTCAAAAGCAGAGCCGTCGCGCCGCATTGCATACCTTTCAAGACGAGCTGAACATATTCGTTATCGGCGACAAGGTCATAAAAAGTTGCAACGATCATGATTATAATCAGCGGCGGCAGGACGGTTGCGAACATGCCCGTCAAAGCGCCCGCAACGCCCGCAATGCGATAGCCGAGCATTATCGCCGTGTTCACCGCCATGATACCGGGCGTCGACTGCGCAATCGCCACCATGTTTAAAGTTTCTTCGTCACTTATCCAGTGAAATTCGTCGACGTATTTGGCTTTCAGGAGCGGAATTATTACGTAGCCGCCGCCGACCGTGAACATGCTGACGATAAACGTCGATTTGAACAGTTGCCAATAAAAATTTCTGTCAGTTTTGATGTTCGTCAAGGTGAAGTCCTTTCGATAAAAGTTTTTGTCGCTTCGACTGATTCAATTTCAAAATTGGTTTTGTAAATCTACTTTCTTTGACCGAGCAAAGAAAGTAGCAAAGAAACTCGCGCCTGCGCGGCGGGCGACCGGTGCGTTATCACAGAAACCGGCGTGTGAGTCAGCAATTTGGCCGACGGTATTTGCATCACGCAAATGCGTCGGCAGAGGCCGTCATCCGTGACGGCCTCAAATTTACCGCTGCGGCGTGTGGCGAAAAATTCAATGTTGCTCATACAAGCAGGGTATCCAAACCGATTTGTCTAATGACGCGGCAAGGATTTCCGAACGCCAAAACATTTGCGGGAATGTCTTTCGTCACCAAAGATTTCGCGCCGATAACCGTACCGCTTCCGATTTTCACGCCCGGCAAAATCGTCACGTCGCCGCCGAGCCAAACGTCGTCGCCAATTTCAATCGGCTTTGCAATTTCCAAACCTTTGGCGCGTTGAACTTTGTCGAGCGGGTGAATCGCCGTGTAAAATCCGCAGTTGGGACCGACGAAAACTTTTTTGCCGAGAGAAATTTTCGCGCAGTCCATCAAGTAGCAGTTGTGATTCAAAAAAGTTCCCGCGCCGAGTAAAACGTTGTAACCGTAATCGACCATGAACGGCGACAAAATTTCCACGGCTTCAACGTTGACGTGCGGCAAAATTTTTTTCAAGAGTTCGCGACGTTCGTCCAAATTTTTCATCGGCGTCAAATTCAGTTGCAGGCATAAATCTTTCACGACTGCACGCTGTTCCATTAAATCCGTGTCGAAATTCGCGTCGTACCACTGTCCCGCAAGCATTTTTTCTTTTTCGGTCAAGGTGTTCGCCTCCAAAAATTTTTTTAACATTATAACCAATCGTCACGGCGAATCAAACACTGCAGAAAAATTTTCCGTGTGGCGGGGAATTTTTTTGTCGACGCGAAATATTTTCTTCGATATAATTGACAAACAGATTTCGTCAAAGGAGTGACAGACCGTGAGCATGATAGTAAATAACAATCCGGACGCGTGGATTTCAATCGGCGAACTCAATCGGAACATCAAAGACACGGTTCGCGAGTTCACAAAAATCGTAACGGGACAAGAAATAAGTTACGCAGGCGATAACCCTTCGAAATATTCCATGTCCGAAAAGATGCGTGCGAAAATTCGCGCCTTGGAACAAAATCAACAGAACGCCAAAAACGGTATGATTATGTTGACGATGGCGCAAGAAGGCATTCAAGAACAACTCGACATTTTGAAGACGATAAAGTTGCGTGCTCTTCAAGCGGCAGACAGCAGTACTTCCGACGACGACCGCCTGTGGCTTCAAAAAGACATTGAAGACGGCTTCCAAAAAATTAACGACATTGCCTACGAAATTGAACATAACGGAATAAATTTGTTGACGGGCAACGTGCCAATTCGCGAAACTACAATCGGTTGGAAATTGTTATTGACGCCGCAAGTTTTGGATGATTCGGACATGCATCTTGTCGACGACGTTTATTTTCAGCTGGACGGATTGCAGGGACCTTTCGACGCGTTTTGTCGTTATCAATCCGTTGCGACGCCGAGTACACTTTTGAACGACAATTCTTCCGTAAATTTTTCGGGCGGCACGGACGGCACGTCGGCGCAATTCAAAATGGATTTCAGCAACAAAAGCGTAAGTGACCTCGTCGGCAAAGCTTTTCAAGTCAAAGGCGTCAATGCACGCGGCTTAACGGGCACGTCTTACTACGCAATTATCGACTCAAGCAGAACCGGCACGCCGTACAACACGGGCAGTTTTAACGTCATTGACATTGCGGGCATGAACAAAAGTGCGGCATTGAACGCCATTGCTTCCAAAGTCAGCAGCGTGCAAAGCAATTACATTTCCGCGCAGGCAAGCGGCGACTCAATTATTTTCACGCCCGTGAACACGCAAACCGAATCGAACAACGCGACATTTCTCGACGCGTCGACAAACCAGACGAGTACGGGCGGTACTGCGGGTCATGAAGGCGCAACAGCTACGGGACTCGGCAACTTGAAAACTTCCGGCGGTGCGGCGGCGACATACAAAACCGTTCACCACGACGCATATACCGACGAAAAAGACAGATATCATCCCGCATGGGACGAAAGAGTTTTGGACACGCCCGCCACTCGCGCAACGCTGTCTTTCAACGCCTCCGGTGCGGCAGACGGTTCCGGCTTTTACTTCAACGGCACGTATATTAAATTCGTCAGCGACCCGACCGATCCGAATTATTCAAGCAAAACTGCAGGCACGGGCGTCACCAAAATCGGACTCGGTTGGAGCGGTTCATTTTCCACAAGCTCATTCAACATTCAAGTCAACAACGGGCAATTCAACATAACCGCGAAAGGAACGGGCACAAGTTACAACAACTATTCGATTATCGACGGTTACGCGAAAGCTGATGCGGTGCCCGGCACGGTCACGGGTTTGGGGCTCAGCGGTTTGAACGCGACGACAACGCAAATCGTCAACGGCGTCGACGGACAACGCGCAACTTACGATATGGACTTGACGGCTTACGACACGACCGACCCGAATTTATTGGAAACTTTTATTGACGAACTTTTGACGGGCTCGTTGCATTTGAATTACAAGCAGTACGCTTATTCGTCGCAACAAAGTATCGCTTACGAATTTATCGATACGAAAATTCTGACTGCGCTCGAAGCAAAACAGCGGCTCGACGGTTCCAAAACTGTTGATTTAAATAATTTGCGCACGGCGGTTCAAGGCGGCACGACAATCGCTGACGCATTTATAAATTTGATGACACGACAGAATTCGCGTTTCTCCGACGCAAGCAACGGCGGACAAAAAATTTTGCGTGCGACCGCCACCGCCAAAGGAGTTTTCGGCAACGAGGACAGTTTAAACACAACCGCCGACCAACTCAGCCATTACACGCTTGATTTCAAAAAATGGGTACAGGAAAACGGTACGGCTTTGAAAAATCTTCCGCGCTATCTCGACGGCAAAGGTTTTCGCTTTTACTGCGCAACCGATACCGAACATTGGTTTAATTTCGTTTTCGTAAGCGGCGAAGACGACGATCGCCCCGAAGGAATTTCCGGCGCGCATTTGGAAACAATTCCGATTGACGTTTCGGGACTTGCCGACATTACGCCCGGCACGGATTTTGACGAAGTTGTTCGCCGTTTGGTTCAGACAGTTTACAATCAAGCAAATCCGCATTTGATAGCCGACGACCACAATCTTTGTTTGGCAGTCAATCCCGACGAAGGCACGCTCACCGTTTACGACGAACGCAAGGAAGATGTTTTGCTTAATCCGACGGCTTATCCGAACGTCCGACAAATGGGCGCGAAAATCGGCGACGGTGTACTTGACGACGTGCAAAAGACGACGGTAACCGTGCCCGCCAATCAACGCCAACTTGCCATTCAGCACACGGATTATTCGGCTCAATATATTGTGTTGCACATTCCGCAGACAACGATAAATCATATTTTTGCGCTTGACCCCGATTGGCCGGATTATTCACGCTTCAACATTACTACGCAAACGGGACGCGATTATCTTTTGGGCAAGACGAATTCGGGCAATTCAAGTTCCGCCGCGCTCAACAAAGGTTTGGAATATCTTTTCAGTGCTTTGACGACCGTATCCGCGCAGAATTCAATGTTGCGCACGACTGCGGCAAATCTCTTCACAAACTATGAAAACGAAACAGCTGCCGAATCAAAAATTCGCGACACCGACATTGCCAAAGCTTATGTCAACTTCACAAAATCGAACATGCTTGCCAAAGCCTCCGAAACGATGCTTGCGCAGGCGAATCAAAACATTGCAAAAATTATCGAGTTGCTTGACCGTTCAAAACCCGCCGACGATGAAAAAATTTCCGACAAAAAATCTTCCGACAAAAAATCCGATGATAAAAAATCTGCCGTCACGGATAAAAAATCCGCCGATAAAAAATCTTCAAGCAAAAAATCATCCGACAAAAAATCTGCATTGCTCGGACAAATCGGCACGTTCGCAACTCAACGCGACAAGACCGCCAATAAAAATTCTTCCGCGCAGAAATCTTCAACCGACAAAAAAGTCGACAACACCACCAAAAAAACTTCCGGCAAGAAGTAATGTTTTATAAATTCAAAGTGACGCCCGTGCCAACTCTTACAAAAAATATTTTCCGCGCTTAAAAATTTCGGCAGACAAACAAGTTGACGCAACAGCAAAAAATTTTTCGGGCACAAGTAACGTTTTACAAGTTTCAAAGGGAAGGTTCCTTATGGCAATCAAGGTCAAAAATAATTTGTTGGCAATGCGTTCGCTCGGTCAGCTGAACATCAACATTACCGAATTGGGCAAATCGTTGACGAAAGTTTCAAGCGGGCAAAAAATCAATTCTGCAGGCGACGACGCGGCGGGACTGGCAATTTCCGAAAAAATGCGTGTGCGGATTCGTGCGCTTGAGCAGGACATTCAAAACGTCAAAAACGGGCGTGCCATGCTCGACACGGCGGAAGGCGGTCTGCAACGTCAACTTGATTTAATGCGCACGATTAAAGCAAAAGTCATCGACGCCGCCAACGACTCGAACACCGACGAAGATCGCCGCACGATTCAAAAAGAAATCGACCACCACTTTCAAGAAATCCAATCAATCGCTTACGAAACGGACTTCAACGGGATAAAACTTTTAATCGGCAACGAACCCTTGCGCAAAACCGTCGTGGCTTGGGAAGTGCTCGACACTCCGGAATTCGTCGAAGGCTCCGACGAAATGGACGTTATTTCGGATGATGATACCAACGACCGTGACGGCATTGAAGGACCTTTCGGTTTGTTTTCGTCGTATAAGAGTAACATCGTCTCAACGACAATTAAGCCGTTGCTCGGCTCGAATTCAACTCAAAAGTTGCACGACTCAGAAGAAGCGCATCCCGCCGAATTTGAATTGGACTTGAGCAATTACTCTTTGAGCGACTTGGACGAGACAACTTTTTATGTGAAATACGGAAAGGGAGCAATTAATAGTTATAATACGGCATGCTACCTTCTCACGACCGGCGCAAGCAAAAATTACAACACGCGCAGTACCGAACACAATTTGCCGATTATCCCGATTGAAATTAGTTCCGTGTCGGACGCCGCAAGCAAAATCGCCGCCGCCGTCAGCTCCAATCAGGGCAACTATTTCACCACTTCGGTAAGCGGCAACAAAGTCACCTTTACAACAAACATCAAAGGTAAGTCTTCGAACGACTGCGAACTCAAAGGCTTTACCGTCACGAAAAAAGACATTTCGGCAACTGCGCCTTCGGGAATGCCGACGGGAAAATTTTCGCCGGGACAGCCACCCAAATATCACGAAGTGATAACCACCACAACTTCCGGTGATTCATCGTCGACAACTTACAGATACATCCAAGACGAACCCGGGACACCGGCAACGTTCACGGTCAACGATATTTCAAGTTTCGCGCCGGATTCGGGCTTCGTCGTCACGGGTTACAACGGGCTTGAAGCTTACGTTAAATTTGTCAACGGTAACAACATCACGACGGATTCAAACGGCGTTATTTGCGTCGGACTCGGTATTGTCGGCAACGGCTCAACCAAATCTGCTTTGCTCACCCAGCTCAAGGGCGACCCGAACGGTGGCACGACGATCGGCATTGAACTTTCCGTCGACAGCAACGGAAAAATGACGCTGGCTTCAACACAACCTTATTATAGCCTTTCTTCCGGTCCTTACAACAGCCCGATAAGTTCGCCGATATATGTCAACGGTACTGTCAGCAACTACGCAGTGTCAAGCTTGGGCTTCGATGCACAGGAGGCAAGCGGCAAATTTCCCGCCGAATGGAAACGAACCAAAGACGGCGACGACGGCACGCCCGCGTATCACGACATCGACTTGACCGATTACGACACGACCGACCCCGACAAACTCGAAGAATTTATCGACGCCGTAAAAGGAAAATTGCTCAACTTAAGCTATGACTGGACGGACTCTAATGGAAACTCCGGAACATCAACTTATGTGACGTTCGAATTTGTCGACAAAAAAGATCCGCTGTCAATGGACGCCGTATCGAAGACCAACTATCCCGTTGTGGATTTAAATTCTGTTCGCTCGGCTGTTTCGGGCGGCACGACGATTGCCGACGCGTTTATAAATCTCATGTCAGGCTACAACAGCTTTGTTTACAATAACATTACGTATAATGTTCATCCGACTTTCTCCGAATACAAAGACGAAAACGATCCCGACAAAAAATATCTGCGCGTCACATCGCAACGCTTGGGCGAAGTCGGCGAAAACGACAGCATCAATCTTCAAAAAGAAACCGGCACCCTTGCGCAATACCCAATCGATTACAGCGACTGGTTTGCACAAAATCTTTCGACGCTCGACACGACGCTCGACAAATACCTTGACAACAAAGGTTTTCACTTTTACTGCGCGACGTGTGCCCAACAGTGGTTCAACGTAATTTTTTCGTCGGGCGAAGGCGACGCGGATGCTCCCGAAAGTTCGTCCGGCGCAGATTTGCACACAGTCCGAATTAACGTTTCAAGCTTGTCCGATGTCGACAAAAATTCCGATCCGTCCGACGCCGCCGCTCGGCTTGTGAAGTTAATTTGCGAACAGGGCAACCCGTCCATGAATCATTACTACAAATTTGCAGCTGATGACGGAGTTTTGACGATTTACGATACGCGCAAGGAATATATCGGCACTTATAACTATCCGAATCGTCAACAGGACGGTTTGGCGAAAATCAGCGACGGTGTTTATGACGACGTTATCAAGAGCGAATACGAAGTGCCCGTCAACGACAAGCGGCTTGTGATTCAGGACACCGACAAGGACAGCCAACAAATTATCCTGCACATTCCGCAATCGACGTTAAGCCACATTTTCCAAATGAACGTTGAAAAACCTTCCGATATGTCGCGCTATAACGTTATGACGAAAAGCAACCGAAATTTTCTTTTGGGCAAGAGGGTTCCGGGCGCAGACGCAGGCTCGGAACCGGCAAATAAAAATCTCGGCGCGCTCGACAAAGGAATAAATTATTTGCTCGACGCGATAACTTTGGTCGGAGCACAGGGCGCACGTCTTCAAATGACCGAATCAAATATCAATACGCAACTCGAAAACGAAATGAATTCCGAATCGACAATTCGCGACGCCGACATGGCAAAAGAAATGACCGCATACACGAAAGCAAATATTTTATCGCAGGCCGCGCAGGCAATGCTTGCTCAAGCGAATCAACATCCTGCGTCCGTGTTGAGCTTGTTGCAATAAAAAATTCTTTACTAACCTTGCCGAAATAAATATAATGCCACAAAGTTTCATGATGTTTACACGGAAGTTTTTTCGCATATCCGGACAAAGGACTGATTCTCATGGCAATGAATGTCAAACACGACAAGGCGACGACTTATTCGCTCAGCCAACTCAACGCAAACAATTCACATCTGAATAAAGCGTTGACTCAAATCCAAAGCGGGCAGAAATTAAATTCTTACGGCGATAATTCTTCGGACTATTCGATTTCCGAAAGAATGCGCGTGCAACTTCGTTCGCTCAAACAAAACACGCAAAACGTCAGAAACGGTTCGTCAATGTTGCAAACCGCTTTGGCGGGGGCACAAAATATCGTTGACCTGTTGCGCGAAATGAAAAAAATCGCCATTGAATCTGCCGACGACTCGTCAAGTTACGAAGACCGCAAAATTTTGCAGAAAGAATTTCTCCAACGTATCGACACGATTAACGATATTGCTTTCGGCACGGAATACAACGGCAAGCGTTTAATCGACGGCACGTATACCGCAAAAACTTTTTCGGTTAAAGGTGTTGCCACTTGGTCGGAGCCGAAAAAATTTACAATGCTGCCCGGCAAAGTTTACACCAAAACCGTCAATGCCGACGGTTCGCGTACCATTGTCGGCAAAAACAATCTCGACGGTATTGCAAGTGCTTTCAACAAAAAAGATCCGTCGATTTCGCAACTGAGCAATGTCAGAGCCGGTGCAGGTTTCACTTGCGCCACGGGTTTTGACGGAACCAAATCTGATTGGAATTGGGCGGCGGAATATCGTCAATGGAATTTCAACGGCGTAAGCAAGACTGTCTATTTTGAAGATACACAAACAAAACCGTCAACGCCGCATCAAGTCATCAAAGCTTTAATGCACTCGTTCGACACGACGACAAAAAGCGGCATGGATGCTTTTGACGAAGCGATTAATTACAGCACGGGCGGCACGATTAAAACCAAAGATCAGCTCGTCCAAAAGTTCATGGCGGATTTAAACAGCTCGGCGAATTACACCGACTTCCTCAAAAATTATTGCGATATCGACCTGACAAACGCGGACACGGGCGCAATCACCGGCTCGGACGCGGGCGGCGGCGGCACGAAAACTGCGGAGTCAATCGTTCCCGAAACAGGCTTCCCCGTCACAAGCAAAGGTCTTCCGACACTCGGCTCGGTCACAACAATCAACGGCTTGAATGTTCATTGGCCGACTTCGGGCATAAGCGGTGCGCTCACTGCCGCAGAAAAACACATTCTTGAAGGCTTGAATTCCGATTGGATTGAACAATCTTTGAAGCTCGTCAAAGACACTTACGGCATTGACTTCAACGAAAGCGGCGCAACCGTCCGCGACATCAACGTCAAATTCGAGAGCACGAACAATAACGCGTTGGCTTACGTCACGTCGACTTCCGTCGGCTCGCAGACGACAAAATTGGATCTGGTCGTCAACATGTACTATTACAAAGACATTGACCCTGCCAGTCCAGACGGTGCACTTTTGCCGACAAGTTCAATGCGCGGCGTCGGTTACCTCGACAGAACAATCGCGCATGAATTTACTCATGCAATCATGTCCGCCAATATCGACAACTTCAGAACTTTGCCGCATTACGTCAGAGAAGGCACGGCGGAACTTACGCACGGCATCGACGACGAACGCGCTTACACAATCAAAAAACTTTTGACGACGGACAAAGGCTCTCTGCAAAGTGCTTTGTCTTCCGGCGGCTCAAACAGTGACGGCGAAGTTTCTTACGCGGCAGGTTATATGATTCTCCGTTACCTTGCCAAACAGGGACAAGGGCAACAAATTTCCAAAGTTGACAAGAACTACGACGGAAAATTTTCCAAAACTCCGCCGACGGGCAAAGAAACCGGCGTTGAAATTGATTTCAGCGGCGCAACGCCCACCGACCCGACTACGAATTTCGTCATACCCGATTGTTTTCACAAGGAAGGTTTCAGCATTTTGTGCGGCGGTTGCAAGCAATATATCAATATCGTTTTCGATAAGGATATGAGTATGGGCACGTCAACGCTGAGCACTTCGCCGACAGATTACTTGCGCAAAGATTATGTTATCGGTATCGGCGGCGCGACAACAACGGACGATCTTGCCGAGGCACTTTTCAAGGGCATTGCCAACGCGCTCGGTCGCAGTACCGCAAACGATATTTATGTCACTTACGGCGATGGTACCAAAGAACTTGTTTGCGTCGGCGTCGACTCGAATCACAACGTTCGCATTGCCAAAAATCCGAATTACTCCGACGACCCGACTGTTCCCGGTTCCTCACGCGCAAAATATATTTTCCTTAAACAATCCAGTCCCGCGTTGGATTTCTTTGACGGCGGCACGGTTGAAGCGGCAGGCGGCAGAGGCTCCAAAGACGACGTTCCGGCGGGCACTTCCGTTGAAGAACTCGACGGCAGTCAAACCGTTAAAGATGAAAACGGCAACCCGATTCCGCATATTCAAACCGTCACGGTCGACGAAGAAACCGAAATTAATATTTGGGAGCCGACGATTGGCAACGTAACTGTTGCGATTAAAAATCCGATTGTCATTCACGACGGCACGCAATCGGGGCAGAACACGTACTATTACCTCAAAAACATGCGCACCAACGCTTTGACGGCGGGCGAAATTTTCAAGTCATCCACATTGACCGCCAAAAATTTAATCAGCGAAAACGACCGTGCCCGTTACGACGCCTTGAGCAGCGACGCCGCAAAGCAGGAAGAATGGCTTGCAACGCTCAAAAGTGCCGCGAATAAAACCGTTGAAGATATTTCCGTCACCACGCAAAAAAATGCCAACGTTGCAATTCGCGTGCTTGACGGTGCCCTTGACTACGCGCTCGACATTGTCACGGATCTCGGCGCATATACGCAACGTCTTGAAATTACCGAATCAAATATTGTTTCCAACGACGAAAACACAACAGCCGCCGAATCCACAATCCGCGATTTGGATATGGCGCGGGCAATGACTTCTTTCACGGGGACGAAAATTCGCTCACAGGCGGCGCAATCCATGCTTGCTCAGTCGAATCAAAATTCGTCAAACGTTTTGAGTTTGTTACAATAAAAAATTTCTGCTCGTCGAAAGGCGGGCTTTTTTGTTTGCCGGAAAATTTTTCAAGTAAATTTCCTCGTGTCAAACATCATTTAAAATTTTTTCGGCGGCAAAAACAAAATGCGTGTAGATTTTCTCAGTGAAATCCCTGCGCATTGATATTTTCACGGCGGAAATATATAATTCTGCAAAAAGTTTTACGGAGAGTTTTTATGAGCGAAAAAATTTTGATGGCACACGGCGCGGGCGGCAAATTGAGCGCACAACTTTTGCAAGAAATAATTTTACCGGCATTTGACAACGAAATTTTAAGCGAACTTCACGACGGAGCCAAAATCGGACGACTTGCAATGACGACCGACAGTTATGTTGTTCGACCGATTTTTTTTCGCGGCGGCGACATCGGCAAAATTGCTGTCTGCGGCACGGTCAACGATTTGGCTGTCACGGGTGCGATTCCGAAATTTTTATCGGCGGGCGTGATTCTCGAAGAAGGTTTCGACATTCACGCGCTGAAAAAAATTGTCGCATCGATGGCGACTGCGGCTCGTGAGGCGGGCGTTCAAATTGTCACGGGCGACACAAAAGTTGTCGGACGCGGGCAAGCGGACGGAATTTTTATAAACACGGCGGGCGTCGGTGAACTGATTGACGGCGTCGACATTTCCGCAAAAAATGTCCGCGCAGGCATGAAAGTTTTAATTTCGGGCACTCTCGGCGACCATGCAACAACGATTCTTGCGGGACGGCACGGCTTGAATTTGCCCGAAAATATTCAATCGGACTGTGCGCCGTTGAATAAAATGATTCGCGAAATGTTGACTGTCGAACCGAAAATTGCCATGCTCCGTGACGCGACACGCGGCGGACTTGCGGCTGTGCTGAACGAAATTGCAACGGCGGCTAACGTCGGGATTTTGCTTGACGAAACGAAAATTCCCGTGCGTGACGAAGTTCTCGGCGTCTGCGACATTTTGGGCTTTGACGTGCTTGAACTTGCCAACGAAGGCAAAATCGTAGCGATTGTCCCCGAAAATTCCGCTGAAGAAATTTTGTCCGTCATGCACGAAAATATTTACGGTCAACAAGCGGCGATTGTCGGCGAAATTGTTGCGACTTCGGCGGGCAAAGTCGGCTTGAAAACTCCCGTCGGCGGCGTGCGAATCGTCGACATGCCTGCGGGCGAATTGGTTCCGAGAATTTGTTAGGCGGTGACTTTTATGGAGCAACGGACGCGGGACATCTTGAAATTACTTTTGCACGAAAAAAATTATCAGACGACGGCACAAATCGCGGAACAGTTGAACGTGAGCGCGAAAACCGTTTCGCGGCAGTTATCCAAAGTCGAAGAAGTTTTGCTCAAAGCGGGCTTGCAACTTGAAAAAAAATCCGGCGCGGGAATTTTAATCGTCGGCAACGAAGTCAAACGTTACGGATTGGCGGCACAACTCAAATCGGGCGACAAAAAAGAATATACACCGACCGAACGCCGCTCAATCATCATCAGCAAACTTTTGTCGAGTCGAGAACCGATAAAACTTTTCGTCCTGTCAAGCGCGGTGCACGTGACGGATTCGACGATAAGCAACGACCTGGACAAATTGGAGCAGTGGTTTCGTGAACATGGCTTGAAACTTTTGCGCAAGCCCGGACTCGGCGTAAGTTTGCTCGGCGACGAACGGGATTTGCGGCGGGCGATTGTGCGTTACATTTATGAACACGTCGGCGAAGAAAGTTTGCTGAATTTGATGCAGGACAATTTGCCCGAAGATGACGACGCGACGGTTGCGCAAGTGTCGAAATTTTTGCTGGAGCTGATTGACGCGGGCGAGTGGCGACGACTTGAGCAGATGATTCGCGTCACGGAAAACGAACTCGGCTATAAACTTTCGGACAACGCTTTTATCGGGTTGACGGTGCATTTATCGCTGGCACTGCGTCGAATCAAAAATCACGAATCAATCACCGTCGACGAAGAAATTTGTTCGCGAATCAAAGACGGACGGGAATTTGCGGCGGCAAAAAAAATTGCGGAAAAAATTTCTGCGGCGTTCGGCGTGAATGTGCCCGACAGCGAAATTTGTTACATCACAATGCACATTCTCGGAGCGCGCAGCCGTTACAATTCCGCAAGTATCGGAAAAATTTCCATGATGGATAATTTTCATTTGGTGACGTTGGCGAAACAAATCATGAAACGTGCCGCAAAAATCACGGGACGCGACATCGACAAAAATCAAAGTTTGCTTGCGGGTTTGGTCAATCATCTTGCGCCGACGATAAGCCGCCTGAAAATGCACATGGACATTCGCAACCCGTTGCTCAACGAAATTCGCGAACATTATCCCGAATTGATGAGTTTAACGCGGAAATGTGTCGTCGAAGTCGAAGACGAAGTCGGCGAAACGTTGCCCGACGCGGAAATTGCGTACATTGCCATGCATTTGGGCGCGGCACTTTCCGACAGCGAAAAATTTTTGCACGCCGTTCACCGCGTTGTTGTCGCCTGTCCGACGGGCATGGGCACTTCGCGACTTTTGGCAAGCCGTCTGCGCGCAAATTTCCCGACAATCAAAATCGTTGACGAAATTCCGATTTTGGAATTGACGCCCGAATATATCGCCGCGAAAGATTTTGAATTCATAATTTCAACCGTGCCGATTCCCCGTGCGAAATGTCGAGTTTTGGTCGTCAGTGCCGCGCTGATTGACGAAGATCGAAAAAAAATCGACGCGGAACTTTCGCGCCAGAACAAAAAATTTTTGGGCAGTGCCGAAGAAATTGAGCCGCGACCGCCGTTTATCGACGCGTTGACGAAAATGACGGCTTACGGACGAGCAATTTTGCAACTCATGACGAATTATTTTTTCGTTCGCAAAAACATTTCGGACATCAACGAAGCCTGCGAACTTGTTGGAAATTTGGTCGGTGATGACGTTCTCAATCGCGAAGAAATTTCCAACGACCTGTTGCTTCGCGAAGACAAAGGCTCCACGCTGATTTTCGGGCGACACATGATTTTGTTGCACTGCAAAAGCGCGGCGGTTAAATCTGCGGCATTCGGAATTCTTCAGCTGGGCAACGGTTTTGAATATCCCGCCGGCGGTGAAGTCGTTCGCACGGCGATTGTCCTGCTTGCCCCGCTTGACGCCGACGAATACGCGCTGGAAACTATCGGTCACATTGCGTCCGTGTTGCTTGACCGCTGGGGCTTTATCGAAATTCTTCACGAAGGTGACGGCGAAGAAATTCGTCGCGAGGTGCTGAAAATTTTCGAGGACTTTTACAGGACGAAGCAAAAAGAATTACTGTAAACTTTGGGAGGTTTTAACTTGAGCAATTTGACTTTGGAACGGGCAAAAGAAATTCTTCGCAAGCACGTCACGGAACCGCATTTGTTTGTTCACGCGTCCGCCGTGAGTGCCGCAATGGGCGCGTTGGCTGAACATTTCGGCGGCGACAAAGAGCATTGGTCGGCTATCGGCTACCTTCACGACGTTGATTTTGAAAAATTTCCCGACGAACATTGTCAACATGTCCGCGAACTTTTGGAGCCCGAAGGTGTCAGCGAAGACGACATCACGACGATAATTTCGCACGGCTACGGCTTGACGGGTGCGACGATTAAGCCCGAAACCGATTGCCAAAAAAGTTTGTTCGCCGTCGACGAATTGACGGGAATTGTCCACGCCTACGCGCTCATGCGTCCCGAAAAAATGGCGGGCATGTCCGTCAAAAGTCTCAAGAAAAAATTCAAGGACAAACGTTTTGCCGCCAAATGCAACCGCGAAGTCATTCAACGCGGCGCAGACGATTTGGGGCTTGAACTTGGCACGTTGATGGAACTTTGCATTAAAGGCATGACCGAGCGCGCCGACGAACTTCAGCTGTAAAAAATTTTTCGGCAAAAAAATTTCCCCGCCACAATTGACGGGGATTTTTTGTTAAGAAATTTCAGTAACGCCACGGAAATAATGACCGCGAGTAAAATTTTCAATCTCCGTGCCACCGAATTTGTACGTGTGAATAATCCGCGCAGTTTCTTCGTCCGACAAAGCCCGACAATCGACACGGATTCGCGCCACATTATCAAAATCGTTGCGGTGCTCAATCATCGATAAAGTTTTCGCGTTCAAAATGTGCATTCGGCAAAATTGATCGGTGACGACGGGAAATTTTTCGTTCATGCGGTCGCGCAAGAAAAATTTTTTCGTGCGACAAACGTGCGGGCAATTTTTTTTGTCGAGACCGCCCAAAAAACTTCCGAGCACGCAATAAGCCGAAATCATCAATTCTTGTCGACCGTGAACAATGCATTCGACGGGCAACGGAGAAATTTTCGCCAACGATTTAACCTGCGCAAGATTCAATTCGGGCGATAACGTCACGCCTTCGACGCCGAGCGAACGCAGAAAATTTATCGTCGCGTTGTTGAAGACAATCAGCGAAAAATCCGTGCGAATCGGTGCGGCTGAAAAATTTTTCACGATTTTTAACGTGCCGAGGTTGTGAACGTAAATTGAATCGACTTCGGCGGACAAAATTTTTTCGAACGCGGGAATTTCGTTTTCGCGAACCAAGCGCGGTGTTCCGAGTGAAAATTTTTTCCCGCGGGCGTGCACAAATTCAATCGCCGCCGAAAGATTTTTGACGGGTTGATTCGTGAAAGTTTCTCCGCCGAATAAAATTTCGTCCGCGCCCGCGTCGAGTGCAATTTTGATTTTGTCGAGTGTGTCGACCTGCGCGACGAGTTTTGTATCGGAAACTTCATACGGCGGAAAAATTTTTCGGGCAACGGGCGGCAAGTTTTCACGCGAAAATTTTTTCAGACGTAAACTTTCGAGTTCGTCGACAACTTTTCGGCGTAAATCGTTCAGTTCGCTGACGGGCACCATCAAATTTGCGTCAATGTCCGCAGAAATTTTTCCGAGCGCGAAAATCGAATTGCCGAGTCGTCCGATTTGTTTTTCGAGCGTCTCAACAGTCAACGGGCGATTTTTGGCAACTTCGCAAATAAAATTCGTGTGATTCGTCGCAGAATTCCCGTCAATGTCTGTCATCGTCAACGTCAATGATTCGCCGATTTTCGCGGTGATTTTCGCGTCGACAAAAATTTTCCGCACGGGCGAGCCGGTGAAAAATTTCCGCGCTTCGGTCGTCAATTCCGCATCAAAAATTTTAAAAGCTCTGTCGTGAACGCGAACGCCGCGAGTGTTTGGAACTTGCAACGTGCATTTGTCGCCGTCAACCGAAAAATTTTCCGCCGTGAAAGTGACGCGTCCGCCGACTTTTACCCAAATTTCAATTTGGTCGCCCGCGTGAATTTCGTCGGCAAGTTTCAAAATAATTTTGTCGCGTGTGACTTCGACGACGCGCCCGATTAACACGCCGCGATTGTTCGGACGGGTATCGCTGATTAAATTTTTGCCGGGATTTTTTTCGAGATAAGCCGTCGTAAAATCCCGATTAAAAATCTGCGCGAGTTTGCGGCGACTTTCGGCGTCGGAAGAATTTTTGTCGAGCGCGTCACGATAAACTTTGACGACCGTCGCCACATATTCGGGGCGTTTCATTCGACCTTCAATTTTCAGCGACGTTACGCCCGTTTCGACGAGTTTCGGCAACAATTCAAGCGTGTTTAAATCTTTCGGGCTGAGCAAAAATTTTCCCGCGTCGTTCAAAAGATTTTGTCCGCGTTCGTCGACCAATTCATAAGGCAAGCGGCACGGCTGAGCGCAACGCCCGCGATTTCCCGAACGCCCGCCGATTAACGAACTCATCAGGCATTGTCCCGACCAGCACACGCACAACGCGCCGTGAATAAAAATTTCGGTTTCAATCGGTGACGCGTGACAAATTTTAGAAATTTCGTCAAGCGTCATTTCGCGGCTCAAAACTGCGCGGGAAAATCCCAACTCCGACAAAGCTTTGACACCTTCAAGGTTGTGAATCGACATTTGCGTTGACGCGTGCAACGGAATTTCGGGCACAACGGATTTCGCAACGGACGCAACGCCCAAATCTTGAATCAAAATCGCGTCGACGTTCGCCCGCCGCAAAAATTTCAGATACTCCGCCAGTTCGTCAAGCTCCGAATCCGCAACGATTGTGTTAACCGTGACGTGAATCGCCGTGCCGCGCAGGTGAGCGAATTTGACGGCGTCGATTAAAGTTTCGCCCGCAAAATTTTCCGCATAAGCACGCGCACCGAATTTTTCGCCTGCCAAATAAACCGCATTAGCTCCGGCTTCGACCGCCGCACGTAACGCGTCAAAACTTCCCGCAGGTGCCAACAGTTCAGTCAAAAAAATTACCTCCGATTAGGTATTAATATAGAGGCCGTCACGGATGACGGTCGCCCGTGGTATTTCACGTGATGTGAAATGCACGGGCACGAGCGGTACGGGTTGCCGCAACATTTTTTCAGCGACAACGTATCCGCTCCACGCGCAGTGGCGATTTTCTTTGCTACTTTCTTTCATCGCTGAAAGAAAGTAGATTCTACAAATTGAAATTGACGAACGCGCCGAAATTATCGACGACAGCCCCTAGTATTCGTCCGCCAACGGATCCGCGCCGTATTCGTTCCAACCTTTTGTACCGGGCGCGCAGAACAGGTAAATCGAAAAAATTAATCCGATAACCGGAATTAACGCGACGAGCCAAAACATGCTGTTTTTGCCCAAATCGTGCAGTCGTCGAATCATCAACATGACGTTGCCCGCGCCCGCGATTAACGCCCACATCAAAGTTACCAGCATGACGGCGGGGCTTTCGTGGTTGCCCGTGAAAAACGTCAACATTGACGACATCACAAAAGTTGATATGCCCGAAACGAGCGCAAGCAAAATCATGTACTTAAAATAGCGCAGACGATTGAGCAGCCCTTTAGTCGTAAAAATTTCGTTAAAGATACTCACAGAGTTTGCCTCCGAAAATGTCACAGCAATTTTGATTTATCGGTCGCCGCAATTACCGCCTCGATAAACGAACTGCGAATCGCGCCGCGTTCCAAAATTCGCACGCCTTCAATCGTGGTGCCTGCGGGACTGGTAACTTTGTCGCGCAAAACGTCGGGATGTTCGCCCGCCAAAACCATTTTCGCCGCACCGAACAAAGTTTGTGCCGCAAGTTCAATCGCCATTTGACGCGGTAAACCTGCTGCAACTCCGCCGTCAGCAAGCGCGTCAATCACCAAAAATGCAAATGCGGGACCGGAACCGCTCAAACCCGTGACCGCGTCCATCAAATTTTCGTCGACTTCGACGGTACGTCCCAACGTCGACCAGAAATTTTTTATCGCGTCACCTGCGTCAAAAGCTCTCGAATTCAGCGCGTAAGCCGTCATGCTTTCGCCGACAGAGACCGCAACATTTGGCATCAAGCGCACGATTTTATTTTCGGGCAAAAATTTTTCGACAGCCGCAATTTTCAAGCCCGCAACCGTGTAGCTGACAATCGTCGACGCGGGAATTTTGCCCTTGAGCGATTTAAAAACTTTTTCGGCATCTTTCGGCTTGACTGCGACAATCAGCAGCTCGATTTTGTCCAAAAAGTTCGCTTCGGCAGAAACTTTGACGCCGTAACGAACAATCAGCTCCGCCGCACGTGATTCGCAACATTCCGCGACAAAAATATTTTCCTGATCGAACGTTTTGCCGCAAATCCCGCGCAGAATTGATTCCGCCAACGCGCCGCCTCCGATAAATCCGACAGTTTTCATGAGTGTTTTGCCTCCTCATCAACAAATTCTATGCTTTCGAGTAAATTTGTGACTTGACCGCGAATCGCCGCCAAATAAACAGCGTAAAGTTTTTTCTGTTCGGCAAGTTCTTCTTCCGACAAGCCGACTGTGCGTTTCTTGCGCGCCAATTCGTTTATTCTCGCCAAAAGTTCCGGCGTTATCATCCGTAATGCTCCTTCCAACAAAAATTTTTCGGCAGTATAGCACGCGGGAAAAATTTTGTCACTTGACGGCGCGAATTTGCGTTTTATAATCGCGTCGAGGTGATTGTCATGAAAAAATTTTTCGCGGGAATTTTGTTCGTGTTGATGATTTTTTGTCCGCAAGCGCAGGCACGGGAAATTTCTTCGGCGGATTCGACGTTCGCGATTGAGACGATTAATAACGAACTTCGCAAATGGAATTGCACGCCGCTAAAAATTTGGTTCAGCAAAATTCCGCTTGACGACGCCGAAAACGTCGCGTATATGAATCAGCTTGCGGACGGTTACGGCTTCGACAAAAGATTTACCGCGTGCATGGTTTTTTACAGCGATTTTAAGTCGCCGCCCGACCCGCACGACGGAAAACCGACCGCGTGGAATTACGACAGCGAATACAAAAATTATCAACCGCGCCGTAAGACCCTTAGCTTTAGCTATGGAGATATAAGGCGAAAAAAACACTTGCCACCTGTAAAATTTTTTTGTAAACTGTGTGCAGAAGTTGAGCAGGGGTAAAATCCGCTGACTTCAGTAAAAATTTTAAAAAACAAGGTTGGGGCAACGACCTTTGCCGGAGATACTGTAAGACTTAAATTTTTAAGCGGGTATTGTTGATAGCAGAATCCCCCGCCTTCAGGCGTGGGGAGTTTGTCAATCGTGGTATTTCGGGCTGTACGAAGGCAAATGGATTCTCATGACGAACGGTTACGGTTGATTTTTCGCCCGAAAAAAATTTTGTAAGCCTCAATCCCCAAACGGGGCTTATTTTTTTTGTGCCGATAATTTAAAATCCCGCCGAGGTGATTAACGTGAAAAAATTTTTGGCGACAATCTGCGCGGCAGGTTTGCTGTTCACGGGTTGCGGCTCTCAAGGCGGCGAAAAATCTGCGGGCAACGAAAAAACTTTTACTTACGGAACTGTTGCTTACGGCGTCGCAATGGAAAATGTCGGCACCAATCCGCACGAAAGTTACAGCGGCTGGTCGACAATTCGCTACGGTATCGGCGAAACGCTTTTCAAGTTCAACGAAAACATGCAACTTGAACCGTGGCTTGCGGAAAGTTTCGAGCAGGTCGACGACTTCACCGTCAAAATCAAAATCAATGACGCGGCAAAATTTTCCAACGGCAAAAAAGTCGACGGTGCGGCTGTCAAAAAATGTCTTGACGCGCTGATAAAAAATCACGACCGCGCTCCGCGTGACTTGAAAATCACTTCGATTGAAGCCGACGGGCAATTTGTGACGATTAAATCTGCCGAAAAAGTTCCCGCGTTGCTAAATTATCTCAGCGACCCTTACGGCTGCATTATTGACGTTGACGAAGGTGTCAAAGACAAAATCGTCGTCGGCACGGGTGCATACAAGGCGGTTAAAGTTACCGACACGCAGATTGATTTAGTCCCGAACGAAAATTATTGGGGAAACGTCAAGCCGAAAATGGATAAAATCGTCGTCAAAAGCATTACCGACGGCGACACGCTCACAATGGCAATGCAAAACGGCGAACTTGACGCGGTGCAAGGCTTGCCGTATTCAAGCTTGAAACTTTTCGGCGGCAACGATTACAAAATTTCACAGGCGAACACGTCGCGGGTTTATCAGGCGGCTTTCAACTTCAAAACGCCCGAACTTCAGGATTTAAACGTCCGCAAAGCAATTTCGATGGCGATTGACAAGGAAAATTTCTGCAAAGTTTTGTTGAACGGTAACGGGACGCCCGCAGTCGGCGCATTTCCCGCGAATTTGTCTTTCGGCGGCGATAAAGTTCACGCGGAAAATTTCAATCTCGACGGCGCGAAAAAACTTTTGGCTGATTCGGGCTGGACTGATTCCGACGGTGACGGCTATGTCGACAAAAACGGCAAAAATCTTGAATTGCGTTGGCTCACGTACACTTCACGGCAGGAACTTCCGCTTCTGGCAGAATCCGCGCAGGCAAATTTGAAACAAATCGGCATAAAACTTAACGTCAACGCCACCGACAATTACAAAACTTTTCTCAAGAACGGCGACTACGACATTTTCAGCAAGGCGATTGTTACCGCGCCGACCGGTGACCCCGAATATTATTTCACGAGCCACATTGTCAGCGGAGCCGTCGACAACGCGGGATTTTACGACAGCGCGGAAATTTCTGCTCTCGAAAACGAATTGCACAACACTTTCGGCGCGGATAAACGTTCGGAACTTGCAATTAAAATGTCGCAAAAAGTTTTGGATGACTGCGCGCTGATTTACGCGTCGCATTTGAAAATGTCTTTCGTCATGAAACCGAACGTCGAAGGCTTCACCGCGCACCCGTCCGATTATTACGAAATTCGTCCCGAACTCGACTTCAATTAGGAATTAGGAATTAGGAGTTAGGAATTGTTGACGCGAAATCATTCCTAATTCCTAATTCCACATTCATAATTGATTTTATATCCCCGTGCAGGGCTTAAATTTTTTTGAGAACCATTTATAATTACGCCGAGGCGATTTTATGGCTGAAAGTCTTTTGACGGTTGAAAATTTGCGCGTCGAAGTCGGCGGGAAAAAAATTTTGCACGGAATAAATTTTTCTGTCGACGCGAGCGAAATTTTGATTATCGCGGGCGAATCGGGTAGCGGTAAATCGACGATTTTGAAATCAATCGGCGGGCTTTTGAGCAAAAGTTTTTCGATTGACGGGCAAATTTTCTTCGACGGGCGCGACATCACGAACATTGCCGACGACGAACGACGAAAACTTTCCGGAAACGCAATCGGATACATTTTTCAAAACGCGGGCGCGAGTTTTTGCCCGATAAGAACCGTCGGAGAACAAATTTTTGAGTCCGTGCGTGCTCATCGCGATTGGGACGAAAATTTTTTCCGCGAACGGGCGATTGACATCATGCGAAAAATACATTTGGACGCAGAAACGCTGAATGAATATCCGTTTAGACTTTCGGGCGGCATGGCGCAACGTGCGGGAATTTTGGCGGCAACGATTTTGGAACCGAAACTTTTACTTGCGGACGAACCGACAAGCGCACTTGACCCCGTCACACGCGTTGAAGTCGTCAACGAACTTTTGAACCTGCGCGAACGCGAAAAAATTTCAATCATCCTCGTCACGCACGATTTAAACGTTGCACGGCGCATGGCGGACAAAATTTTAATCTTGCGACACGGTTTGTCGGTCGAATTCGGCACGCGGGAACAAATTTTTAACAATCCGCACGAAAATTACACGCGGGAATTAATCGAGGCGGCAACATGAACGTTTTGGAAGTTCGTCACGTCAAAAAATCTTTCGGCAAAAAAATTGTCCTTGACGACGTGAATTTTTCCGTCAATGCGGGCGAATGTTTGGGAATTGTCGGTTTGAGCGGCGGCGGCAAGTCAACTTTGGTGAAAATTGTTACGCGACTGCTTGATTGCGACGACGGAGAAATTTTTTTGTGCGGAAAAAATATCACGCACGCGACCGGCAACGATTTTTATCGCGATATGCAAATGATTTTCCAGATGCCGGAAGATTCTTTCGACCCGCGCAGGACTTTGGGCGAAAGTATTGCCGAACCGATAAAAAGCTTTGAGCTTCGAGCTTTAAGCTTTAAGAAATTGTTGATTTCGCCCCTTAAAGCTCAAAGCTTACAGCTTAAAGCTCTCAACGAACGCGTCGAAAATTTGTTGGTCGAAGTCGGTTTGCCGAAAAATTATTCCGAACGTTATCCGCGTGAAGTTTCGGGCGGCGAATGTCAACGTGCAGCGATTGCGCGGGCGATTTCGATAAATCCGAAACTTTTAATCTGCGACGAGGCGACAAGTGCGCTTGACGTGACGATTCAAGCTCAAATTGTCGCGTTGATAAAAAGACTTTGCGTCGAAAAAAATTTTGCGTGCCTTTTTATCACGCACGAGTTGAATATTTTGCCGAAAATTGCCGACAGAGTGCTTGAACTCGAAAACGGTCGCTTGAAAAATTTTGACGGCAGTAACTTTTGGGAGATAACTTGACGAAACCTCCTTTTGAGCAAATAAAATTTTTGGAGGCAACGCAAATGGAGCATTTGAATCAGCGAATTGAAAATTATTGGGACGAACGCAGCGAACATTTCAGCAAAACGCGGCGAATGGAGCTTGACGGTGTCGACGGGCTTGCGTGGGAAAAAATTTTCCGTCAAAACTTGCCCGAAGGTCATCGCCTGAAAATTTTGGATGTCGGCACGGGCGCGGGATTTTTCGCGGCGATTCTTGCACGGCTCGGACACGAAGTCACGGGAATTGATATGTCGGCGAAAATGTTGCGTGAGGCGAAACAAAATCTGCGCGAACTGAAACTTTCGGCGGATTTTCGGAAAATGAACGCTCAAGCATTGGAATTTCCCGACGAAACTTTTGACGCGATTGTTACCCGAAATTTGACGTGGACGCTTCCAAATGTCAAGGCGGCTTATCGTGAATGGCGTCGTGTTTTGAAAGTCGGCGGCGTGCTGATGAATTTTGATTCGGATTACGGCGAAAAAAGTTTTTCTGCTTGTTCGCGAACGAAAATTTCTGCCGTGCAAGTCGACGAATGTGACGCGATAAAAAATTCGCTGTCGATAAGCACACACCGTCGCCCGTTTTGGGACGCGGGCTTTCTTGAAGGACTGAATTTTTCCGTAACACTTGACGAAGATATTTCGGCGGTCGTCCACAAAGATTCGCGCTGTGATTATGATTCGGTGCCGCTGTTCGCGATTTGGGCGACGAAATAAATTGCGACAAAAAATTTTTCGTTGACGTTGATTCGCGGCGACGAAATAAAAAAATTCCCGTGATTCACGGGAATTTGACAATCCGAAGCGTTTATGCTAAATTTGTCGTGCTTAACAAAGCAAGCATCTTGTTAGGATAATAAGCATGATTAACACCGAACGAAAACCCCCGCGCAGAGTGATGGACTGCACGGGGGCTTCGTTTACCATAAACGGTGATGGAGCCGCTTAGCGGGTAAGACAGATGGTAACTCGCCTGCTACCGTTTTTTGAAGTAATTGTCGTAAATGTAATTCCCGATGATTATGGAAACCACATTGACGGCGACTGCAGTTAGGATTGTAAGCATAAATTAACACCTCCTCTCGTGCGGTGTTGTGGTTTGTTGATTGAGAGGGGTAGCATCGGCGAGAATATATCACACGTTCAGGAAAGTTTCAATCGCCGAAAAATTTTCTGCACAGATTGATAAATCCTGCTATAATTACGGTCGAGATTCGCAATGAGTCTCGACCAAATTTTTTTCGACAGCGAGGACAAAAATTATGAACACTTCATTGCCGCTTGATACGTCGAAGTTTGACGAACTTACAATCGCAACAATTATTTGCGAGCCCGTTTTGAACGCGGGCGGATCTTTGCACGACTATCGTATTGTTTTCGGCAATGAAGCTTTTGCGCAACTTTGGCACGCTTTCGGGCACATTGACGATTTTGTCGGCACGTTGGCAATCGAGAGCGGTTTGGCAAGCAACGAAATTTTGACGCCGTCACTGGCATTTTTAAAAACTTTGCGTCGCGGTGAATTGTGCGTGCATTTTCAGCCGATGAAAGAATTGCCCGCGCCTTATGTCGGATTTTTTTTGACGAACGTTTCCGAGTACGAAAAAATTTCCGCGCAGGAACATTTTTTGCGTTCGATTCGGCAAATGGAAGGTGCGTCACTGCTCATGCGCGAAAATATCGGCGGACGTTTGGAAGTTATTTTCGTGTCAAAAAATTTCGCCCGCATGATGGAATGTTCCGTTGACGATGCGTTAAAACTTTTGAACGGGCGCGGAGTTATCGCCTTCACGCATCCGGACGACAGACTTGCCGTCAAGCGAATGTTGCGCCGCCGCGTGTCCGAAGACAGCACGAAAGACTTGACGATTCGCCAAATCACCGCGAAAGGCAACGTCGTTTGGTGCAACGTGAATTATACTTTCGTCGACGATTTCGGCGAACATTACGTTTACTGCACGTTCTTTGACGTGACGAGTTTGAAAGTTTACGCTCAACGCCTGCAGACGACTTACATGGCGGTCGGCGACAATTTTTATCGCGCCAACGAAAAAACGCTGTCCATGTTCCGCGTCAACCTCACCCGCAACAAAGTCGAAGATATTCAAGGCAAAGATTTATTCGGCACGGATTCGGTGATTCGCCCGTATTCGGAGCTGATTAATTTGCGTGCGAAAAATTATCCGATTGCCGAAGAGCGCGAAAATTTTTTGGCGACGTTCAACCGCGATAACATTAGGGAAAAATTTCTTCGCGGCGAAACTTCGCTGGCAATGTATTTGTTTTCGCGACGCAAGGACGGACATTATTGTTACGTGCATTATCGGGCGGTTTTCACGCGTCACCCGATTTCAAACGAAATTATTATTTTTATCGCCGAACAGGAAGCCGGCAAGGAGAAAGTCGAAGGTGCCCTGCTCGAAAAAATTTTGGCGCGGCAATTCGACATGGTTGCTTACATTGCCAACGAAAATTACAGCGTGGTTGTCGGCGACGCGGCGTTAATCGGCAAAGGCAGTATTTTCCCGCTGACTCGCGAAGGCGTCTACGAAGAATATCTGCGCGACCAAGTTTATCCGGTGCTTGAAGGCGACGACGAACTCAAAAAAAATATTCGTGCCGCGTTGACTTTCGACGAAGTCAAAAAAAATATCGCGAAGGCGGAACCTTACGTTGTCAACATTGCCTGCAAAATCGGCGGCGAAATTTTTTATAAGCGACTGGATTTTTATTCGATTGACCCCCGCGCAGATTTTTTCATCCTGCTCAAAAGCGACACGACCGAAATTCAACGCAAACAAATCGAACAGAACGAACGACTTAAAGCCGCGTTGACCGAAGCAAAACAAGCCAACGTCGCGAAAACGGCATTTCTGTCGCGCATGAGCCATGAAATTCGCACGCCGATGAACGCGATTATCGGGCTCGACAACATTGCCCTGCACGAAAAAGATCTGTCGCCGACGTTGACGAAACATCTTGAACAAATCGGAACAAGCGCACGTTATCTGCTGTCAATCATCAACGATATTTTGGACATGAGCCGAATTGAATCGGGGCGTATGACTTTCCGCAACGAAGAATTTTCTTTCCCGTCGTTCGTCGACCAAATAAAAACGATCGTCGAGGGACAATGTCGCGACAAAGGTTTGACGTTCGATTGTGAAACTCGCGGCTCAATCGGCAAATATTATATCGGTGACGACACCAAACTTGAGCAAGTTTTGATTAACATTTTGGGCAACGCCGTCAAATTCACGGACGCGGGAGGCAAAGTTTCTCTGCTTATCGAATGCACCGCACAGTACGACGGGCAATCAAATTTCCGTTTCGTGATTAAAGATACCGGCATCGGCATGAGCAAAGATTATCTGCCGAAAATTTTTGAGCCGTTCACGCAAGAGGACGACACGACAACTTCACGCTACGGCGGCTCCGGTCTCGGTATGGCGATAACGAAAAATATCGTTCAGATGATGAACGGTTCGATTGTCGTTGAGTCCGAAAAAGGCGTCGGCACGGAATTTACCGTAAATGTCCCGCTCAAAGATTCAAGCCGCAGCGAAGACGACAATTCCGAAGAAATGCGCCCGCAAGATTTTTCGGTTTTGATTGTCGACGACGAACAACTTGCCCGCGAACATGCAAAATCCGTGCTCGGCGAAGTCGGCATTTCGGCGGAAACCTGCGCGAGTGCCGGTGAAGCTTTGGAACTGATTCAACTGCGCCACGCCCGCCGCGAAGATTACAATTTGATTTTGGTCGATTGGCTTATGCCCGAAATGGACGGCATTCAGCTTACAAGCGAAATCCGCAAAATTTTGGGCAACGACACGGCGGTTATCGTGCTGACGGCTTACGACTGGTTTGAAGTCGAAGACGAAGCGGTTAAAGCCGGCGTCGATACTTTTATGGCGAAACCGCTTGCCGCGACGAACGCGCTTTACGAATTCCAGCAGGCTTTCCACCGCAAAAAACAAATTCAGCCCGAAAAGAAACTTGCCGCACTCGAAGGCAGAAAAATTCTTGTCGTCGAAGATATGCCCGTCAACGCCGAAATCATGATGATGATTCTTGAAATGCGCGGAATGGTGTCCGACATGGCGGAGAACGGAAAAATTGCTGTCGACAAATTTGCCGCAAGCCCGCCGAAACTTTACGACGCGATTTTGATGGATATTCGTATGCCGGTTATGGACGGACTTGCCGCCGCCGCCGCAATTCGCGAACTGGATCATCCGGACGCAAAAACCGTGCCGATTATCGCAATGACAGCCAACGCCTTCGACGAAGATGTTCAACGCTCGTTGAAAGCCGGCATGAACGCGCACTTGACGAAACCGGTTGACCCGGAACAACTTTACAAGACCTTGCAAGAACTGATTCGCGACTGAAAAAAATCCCCGCCGAAATTTGACGGGGATTTTTTTATCATGAAAATTTTTCAACGTTCAAACGATTTTGGATGAGCGCAACTCGTGATTTTCAATTCTGCCGACGCCCAAAAATTTTCCGTTCGACGTGACGCGCAAAAGTTTTTCGTCCGGAAAATTAACCGTCGTCGATAAACCGTTCAGGAATGCGCGAATTCGTTTTTCGGGCAGTTCAAACGGCGGCAAATGTTTTAAGCAAGTTTCAATCGGCAAAATTTTTTCCGCGTCCAATTCGTCGAATGTCACGGAATTTTTTAAATCGAAATCACCGACACGCAAGCGAATCAGATTTTTCAACGTCGCGGGCAAATTCAGCCGTGTGCCGAAATCGACCGCCAAAGTGCGAATGTAAGTGCCCGCCGAACAGTCAACCTCAATCGTCGCGGTTGAAGCCGTCACGTCGACAATTTCAAGCCGAAAAATTTTCACGCGTCGAGTCGGCATTTCAAAATCCAAATTTTTGCGCGCCATATCGCAGGCTTTGCGTCCGTGAATTTTTATTGCGGAAAATTTCGGCGGAGTCTGTTCAATTTCCCCGACAAAAAATTTCGCCGCGTCGTTCAGTTCGTCAGCTGTCGGCATCGAAAAATTTTCTGCGCGGGAAATAATTTCGCCGTCCAAGTCGCCCGAATCAGTCGCCGTCCCGAAAAGAATTTCAGCGCGATAAGTTTTGTCGTGAGCGGTCAAGTACTCCAAAAATTTCGTTGCGCGATTAATCGCCACGGGCAAAACTCCCGAAGCCGACGGGTCAAGCGTGCCGGCGTGCCCGACTTTTCGCGTCGAAAAAATTTTCCGCACACGATTAACCGCGTCGTGACTTGTCATACCCGCAGGTTTGTGCAAATTGATAAATCCGTCCATCAAGCAATGTCCGCCAGCAATGTACCCGCGTCCGAAGGATTTTCGACGTGCAGAGCTTTGCCGATTGCCGCAACCAAAATTTTCGTCGCCTCGTCGATTGAAGTTTTCAGTGTGCAACCGGCAGCCCGAACGTGTCCGCCGCCGCCGAGCGAATCAGCGATTGTGGCAACGTCGACGCCTTTTGAACGCATACTCACGCGACAGAAATTCGGAGCCTTTTCGTTAATCATAAACGCCACGTCGACGCCGTTAATCACGCGAATCAAATCGATAAAGCCTTCGGTCGATTCGGCACGCGTCAAAAAAATTCCGGCAACTTTTCCGCTGAAATAAATTCGTGCGGACTGCAAAGCGCGGCACATGTCGCGGACTTCGGCAAGGGATTTTTTCTCAAGCTGTTCGGAAATTTCGTTGGGACGAACGCCGCAAGTCACCAGTTCCGAAACCGTGCGCAGAGTTTTTGCTCTCGTGTTCGAGTACTGGAAAAAGCCCGTGTCCGTCGCAATGCCCGTGTAAATGCACGTCGCCACGTCAAGCGTAATTTCTGCGCCGAGTTCGCGTGCAAAATCAAAAACAATTTCGCACGTCGCGGCGGCTTCGTGTTCAAGGTACAAGTCGTAATCTTCGCCGCTGTTGGTGACGTGATGATCGATATTCAAAATCGGCGCGTCGGTCAAATTTCGCACGTTGCCGATTCTGCCGGGTTCCGTGTCCAAAATTAACAACAAATCCGCGTCGAATTTTTCATCTGCGGCGGGGCGGCGAATTTCGTCGAAGTGCGGCAGTGCATGTAAATTTGCGCGAACCGTGTCGTCGATAAAAACCTGCGCGGACTTGCCGATTGAACGAAGAATTTGCAACATTGCCAACGTCGAGCCGACAGCGTCACCGTCGGGCAAAATGTGCGCCGTTACCAAAATTTTATTCGCGGCCTGAATTTTCTGCGCCGCCTGTTTGAGCGTTATCTGCATTGCCGAGGTCTCCTTCCACTTGCAACAAAAGTTTTTGAATATGATCGCCGTAGTCAAGCGACGTGTCCAACGCGAAAGAAATTTCCGGCGTGAAGCGCAGACGAATTCGCTTGCCAATTTCGCGACGGACAAAGCCCAATGCGCTGTTCAAACCTTCGAGCGAATTTTTGACTTTTTCCGCGTCGCCCATGATGCTGACGAAAATTTTTGCCTCGCGCAGGTCGCCGGTCATTTCGACATCCGTCACGGTGACGAAACCGATTCGCGGGTCTTTAATGTCGTTGAGAAGCATTTTGCCGGTCTCCTGCTTAATGAGTTCCTGAAGTTTTTCTATGCGAAGTTTGTTGCTCACGATTGATACACTCCTTGAAAAAACAATTAGGAATTGGGAATTGCGAAACAATAATTCTACATTCCTAATTCCTAATTCCTAATTCCTAATTCATTTGCGTTGCGGGTTGCGAAATTTGCTGAATTTGTAGCGTTGAAATCTTATCGGGTCGGCGAAATTGAAATGCAGTTCACCCAACGTGCGGCGAATTATTGCGGGCGTAACTTTTTCGGGCGGCAACTGTCGTTCGAGCATGACAATCCGCATAATTTCGTTAGAATCTTCGTCGGCTTCGTCCCGCGCCAAACGTCCCGCCAAAAGTTGAATCAGCGATGTTCGCGTCGAGTTTACAAAATCAATCGGGCATTGTTCGCGCAGGTTAGGAAATTTTTCCACGAAAATTTTTTGCACTTCAGGGGAACCGAGCCACGGCTTGTCATAAAAAATATCAAACAACAGCCGCTTGATTTTATCGTACTCCTTGAGCCGACAAACTTCGCAGAGAGTTTCCGTTTCTTCGCAGAGTGAATCGCAAGACTTGCATTTGTGCCAGCCGTTTGAGAGCCGAAATTTTTTATATTTCGCACGTGACAGCAGAGTTTTCAACATGACGGCGCGCAAATCTTCATCCGCAATTTTTTCGACAGACGCTTCGCAATGCGCAATTTCTTCGGGCGTCAAAATAATTTCGTCGGTTGTGTTTTCGACTTTTTCGGGCTGTTCAGCGCGACGATGAGTTTTTTTGAACTCGGCGACTTGAAAAGGTTTGGCGGGGCGAATTTCTTTAACCGCGTCTTCGCCGTTGCCGAAACGTTCGTTAATTGCGTCGATAATTTCTTCGGCGAAAAATTTCAGCTGATCTTTGACGGCGGAACTTTTTGCGTGAATAAACAGCACGCCTTTTTCAAAAACAATCGGTTGCACGCCGGCGGAAATGCTTTTGTCGACCAGCGTGTCCCAATAAAAAATAATTTCGTCGCTCAAAAATTTTTGGTAAGGTTCTTCGCCGAGCGCACGCATACTTTCCTGCAACACGCTTTCAATGTCTCTCATCGGTTAAACAGCTCTCTTTCGTCGACGACATTTCCTGCAGTTACGAAAAAAATTTTGCCGAAACTTTTCGCGGGGAAATAGGCGCGGTCGGTTGCAGTTATCAGCGTTTGAATTTTTTCGCGGCGCAGGAAATCCAACAACATTTCGCGGCGGGTGGCGTCAAGTTCGCTCATCACGTCATCCAAAAGCAACAACGGATATTCGCCCGTTTCGGATTTCAAAAATTGCAGTTCGGAAAGTTTTATCGCGAGCGCGACAGTGCGCAGTTGTCCCTGCGAGCCGAAAAGTTTCAGTTCCTTGCCGTTGACGAAAAAATTTAAATCGTCCAGATGTGCGCCCAAACCGGTTGCCCCGCGTTTTATGTCGATAAATCTTCGCTCACGCAACTTGGCAAGAAAATTTTCCGCAAGATTTTCCGCCGAATCAAGCCCGTGCATTTCGTAAACCACGGACAAATTTTCTTTGTGCGAAGAAATTTTCCGTTGCATCAAGTTCGCCAAAAGATTTAATTTGTTGACGGCGTCCAAACGTTTTGAAATGACTTTTTCCGCGACGACGGCAAGTTGTTCGTCCCAAAGCTCCAAATCGGCTGCGCGGGCGAAACCGTCACGAATTTTTTTCAGCAAATTGTTTCGCTGGTCGACAATCCGATTGTGCCGCGACAAATCTGCGTAGTACACGGGCGACGCCTGCGAAATTTCCCCGTCCAAAAATTTTCTGCGAACGGCGGGCGAACCTTTGAACATAAATAAATCTTCAGGCGAAAACAGCACGGAATTTAACTTGCCGATTAGTTCACGTGGTTTGAGCGGATTGGCGTCAAGTAAAATTCTGCGGCGTTTGGTCGTCGAAACTTCAATCGCCAACTCGTGCGCAATGTCACGGCGGAAAAATTTTATTCGTAAAAGCGCGGAATCTTTTCCCCAACGAACAAGTTCCGAATCTTTTGAGGCGCGACTTCTGCCGAGTGACGCAAAATTTATCGACTCAATTAAATTTGTTTTGCCCTGCGCGTTCAGTCCGAGAAAAATATTAATCGCGTCGACAAGGCTCAACTTTACCGCAGACAAATTCCGCCAATCCGTCAAAGAAATTTCGGTGACGTGCATTCAAGCGCGCACGGGCGTGACGACGTAGGAATATTTTTCGTTGTCGCGTTCGCGAATAAGAATCGGTTCGTATCTGCCGTTTAGACAAATTTGCGTGCGTTGCGACTCCATTATCCGCAGAGCGTCAAGAATATAATCGACGTTGAAAGAAATTTTCACGCTGTCGCCCGTGACGTCCGCTTCAATGGTTTTGTTTGCCTCGCCGACATCGGGCGAATCAGCCGAAATTTCCATGTGACCGGGCACAATATCAAACGTCACCATGTGATATTCGCTCTCTCTGGCAACGAGTGCAACGAATTCGACGGCGGTGCGGAATTCGATTTTGTTCACTTCAACGCGGGTAATTGCGTCGTTCGGAATAATTTTGTCGTAGGGCGGAAAATCTCCGTCGATTATCCGCGAAATCAAATAAATGTTGTCGAACTTGAACGTCACGAAACGATCGGAAAATTTTACTTCGACATAATTTTCCACGTCGTTGGGGTCGAAATATTGAATCAGTCCGCGCAGAGTTTCGGGCGGCACGACAAAATTTCCGTGTTCGGCTTCGTCACAGCGAACGAATTCTTTTGCAATGGAAATGCGGTGCGTGTTCGTCGCCACGAGCGTAAGTTGGTTGCCGACAAGTTCAAAACCGCAACCTTTGAAAACGGGTCTGTCGTCATCTTTGGAAACGGCGAAAACCGTTTTTCGAATCAAACTTTTCAGTGCGGTCGAAGAAATTCTGAATTCCCCGAAGGTGTCGGGCGTCCGAACTTTCGGAAACTCAACTGCGGGCATCGTCAACAAATCGACGTGTGCGCCGCCGGATTCAATCGAAAAAATATTCGCCGCGTCTTCGCCGAACAAAGTTATCGTGTCGTCGGGCATGTTGCGAATAAACTCCAGAAATTTTTTGCCGCTGAGAACCGCTTGACCTTCGACTTCGGTGTTGATTGGGATTTTAACGATTACTCCCGTGTTGAAGTTGTTCCCCTGCAGTTCCAAAGATCTGTTGTCCGCCTTCATGTAAATACCCGAAAGAATCGGCGTCATTGGTTTGACGGCAACGGAACGAATTACAATCTGCAACGCTTCAAGCAAATCATTTTTGTAGCAAGTAAATTTCATGCGGTTAGCCTCCTTAAAAATTCACGCGCCGTATTTTATAACATTAAACGAAATTTGCAAAGCCCGTGCCGCGTTCAAACCGATTAAGGATTGTTGGTAAACCGGTGAGCGTTATCGCTTCGATTCGGCGCGTTCGTAATTTTGAATTTGTAAATCTACTTTCTTTCAACGACGAAAGAAAGTAGCAAAAGAAAACCTCATGCTTGCCAGCGCGCATTTGCCACGTCCTGTGCGGCCTCAAGTTACCCGTGACGGCCGGATTTTCGTCAGCGTTCACAAAGCGATTGACAAACCCCTGTGACGTGATTAAGATTGTCGACGAAACCTCCTCGGCAGAAATGTATGAGCAAGCAGAAAAAATTTTTTGAGGAGGAATCACACAATGAAGTATTGGCGAAAATTTTTGGCTTTGGGCGTTGCGTGCTCAAGTTTATTTTTTGCGCACGCGGAGGCCGCCTATCAACTCAGCGACGAAGTGGACAACCCGCCCGCCGCTCTGCAAATGGCAACTCAAATCGGTGTCCTCAAATACGAAAATGACGCGCTTGCAAGTTCCGCAAACAAAGACGCGATTGTCGTTTTAAGTTTCGGCACGACGTTTAAAGATCAGCGCGACAAAGCAATCGACGCGACAGCAAAAGCAATTCAAGCAGCGCACCCGAATGCCAAAGTCGTCACCGCGTTTACCAGCCACATCGTCCTTAAACACATCAAGGAGAACGAAGGCAAATGCGACTACATGACGCCCGAACAAACGCTTGAACAACTCAAAAGCGAAGGTTACACGCGAATTGCTTTGGTTTCGCTCGACGTTATCCCCGGTATCGAATACAAATATGACGTGGCACTTTTTCACGAGTACAAAACGCAGTTCAAAAAAATGACGCTCGCGACGCCGCTCATGTATTGGCAGGGACAGGAAGATCAGCGCGACGACGTTGCGCAAGTCATGCAATCGCTCCACTTGCCCGCATACAAAAAAGGCACGGCAATTCTTTTGATGGCGCACGGCACGCCCGACCCGTCAAACGCGTATTATTCCGTCATGCAAGCGAAACTTAAGGCAATGGGACGCAAAGACGTACACATTTACACCGTCGAAGGTTGGCCGCGTCTTGACGATTGGGCGGGCAAACTCAAAATGCACAAGGTCGAAAAAATTATTATGATGCCGCTGATGATGGTTGCCGGTGACCACGCAAACAACGACATGGCGGGCGACGAAGACGATTCGCACAAAGTCATCCTCGAAAAAATGGGCTTTAAAGTCGAACCGCGTCTTAAAGGTCTCGGCGAAAACAAAAAGATTCGCGAAATTTTCGTTGAACGCGCAAACGAAGCTTGGGACGAATTGACTAAGTAACCAAAAATTTTTCCGACAAAAAATCCTCTCGGCAACGGGAGGATTTTTTTTGACAAACAACGACGGATTGACGTTGCGTTAAAAAATTTCGTGCAAAAAACTTTCGCCGCGTGTTTCAAAGTCGACGGAAAAAATTTCAGCCAATGTCGCCGCAATATCCGCAAAAGTTTTTCGCGTGCCGAGATTGACGCCCGAACGAATTTTTTTGCCGTAAACAATCAGCGGAACATTTTCGCGAGTGTGGTCGGTGCCGCGTGCTTTCGGGTCGCAACCGTGGTCGGCGGTTATCATCAACAAATCGTCGTCGCGCATCTTCGACAAAAATTTTCCAAGGTCAACGTCGAAATTCGTCAAAGCCTGCGCGTAACCGTCAACGTCGCGTCTGTGCCCGAATTTCATATCGAAATCAACGAGATTGACGAAACACAGCCCGCGAAAATTTTCGTCCGCAAGTTGCAGAGTTTTCGCCATACCGTCCGCGTTGTCTTCGTTGACGCCCGTCGACTTCGTTATTCCGCGAGCCGCGAAAATGTCCGAAATTTTTCCGACGCCGATTGTCGCGAAATTATTTTTGCTCAACGCGTCCAAAATCGTTTCTGCGGGCGGTTCCAATGAAAAATCGTGACGGCGACTTGTGCGTTCGTAATTCGGAAATTCGCCGACAAACGGGCGGGCAATCACTCGACCGACGCCGTGAGTTCCGCGCAAAAATTTTCGTGCCGTGCGACAATAATCATAGAGTTCGTCGACGGGAACAATTTTTTCGTGCGCGGCGATTTGAAAGACGCTGTCCGCCGACGTGTAAACAATCAGCGCGCCGGTTGCAACGTGTTCGCGTCCAAAATCGTGAATAACCTGCGTGCCGGAATACGGCTTGTTACAAAGAATTTTCCTGCCGAAAAGTTTTTCAAGTTCGGAAATGACTTCGGGCGGAAAACCTTCGGGATAAGTCGGCAACGGTCGTTCGGAAACAATTCCGGCAATTTCCCAATGACCGATTGTCGTATCTTTGCCCGCCGACATTTCGACAAGTCGCCCGAAAGATCCGAGCGGATTTTTTTCCGACGGACAACAATCGACGCCGTCAATGTTGAAAAGTCCAAGCTTCGACAAATTCGGCACGAAAAATTTTTCCGACGACGCGCAACTTGCCAACGTGTTCGGGTTGTCGTCGCCGAAAAGTTTTGCGTCCGACGCGCCGCCGATACCGAAACTGTCCGCCACAATCAAAAACACTCGATTAAATTTTTGCATGAACTTTCACCTCACGGTTAACTTTGACGAACGGCGGCTACTTCCTTCAAACGGCAAAAAAAGTTTGTCAAGCGCAGATTGTAGACTTTTTTTTTTGCCGTGTGATATAATCGCCGAAAATGTTTCCATAAAGGTGAATCAGCATGTCTGCCCAAAAAGTTTTTCTAATTTGCTTCGACGCGTTACTTTTAAATTTGATTGGCTCGTTTATTGCGCATCATTTCGGCATGACGATTTTTTTGGACACGGCCGGCACGATTTTTATCGCTGCGCTCGGCGGTTACGTCCCGGGAATTGCCGTCGGCTTTTTTACTAATTTAATTACTTCGGCTTTTGAATCGCAACAAATGTATTTTTGCACGGTCAACATATTCGTCGCGGCCTACGCAGCTTATTTTGCGCGAAAAGGTTATTTCAAAAGTCTCGGCAAAGTTTTAAAGCTGATTCTGCCGTTGGCATTTGTAACGTCGCTGTCCGCGCTGATGATTTACAACTTGCTGAACACGACAAATTTCACTCAGACGGTCACGCAATTTCATTTAAATTTTCTTTCGGGCTTTGTGGGCGAATTCCTCGACAAAGGTTTGTCGATATTAATCGCGTTCGTTCTGTTGAAGTCAATGCCGAAATCCACGGTGGCCGCGTTCAAGTTGCTCGGCAAAAGACAAGCTCCGTTGTCCGACGAAATGCAAAAGGCACTTGAAAAAAAACATCATCTGTCGTCGTCGTCGTTGCGCACGAAAATACTTGCGATTCTCATGATAAGTTCGCTGTTCGTGTCGTTTTCGCTGTCGTTCATCAGTTATTTGCTTTTCCGCGAAGCCGAAATGGCCGACAGAATAAAAACCGTTGACAGTTTGGTCGTTGTCATTTTGAACGAATTAAATCCCAAACATATCGACGAATACCTTGCGCTCGGGCGCAGTTACGAAGAATATCGCGAAATCGAAGAGACGCTTTACGCCATAATGAACAGCAACACTTACATTCAATGCATTTACGTTTACAGGATTGAGGAAGACGGTTGCCACGTGATTTTCGATTTGGATACGGCGATTGAACGTGCAGACAATCCCGGGCAGGTTGTGCCGCTCGATTATACCGTTGAACCTTACAGAGCCGATTTGCTTGCGGGCAGACCGATTCGCCCGATTTTTTCCGACGACGAATACGGCAAACTTTTGACAATGTACAAGCCGCTTTACGACAAAACGGGCAAATGTCAATGCTATGCGATTGTCGATTTTTCGTTGGAAGTGCTCTCCGACCACATACGTTCTTTCACGATTAAATTGCTCGCGCTGTTCACGGGCTGTTTCATTTTTATTTTCGCCGTCGGTTTGTGGTTTGTCGAAAACAATCTGATTTTGCCCGTCAACTCGATGGCTTATTGCGCAAGAAATTTTGCTTATGACAACCCCGATTCTCGCAACAAACATTTTGAGCGAATCAGAAGCTTGAAAATTTCCACGGGCGACGAGATAGAAAATTTGTACTCCGCGTTAATCCGCATGACGGAAAATATTTCAATGTACCTTGAGCACTTGCAGATTGAAAAAGTTCGCGTCGAGAACATGAAGTTGCAAGTTTTCGCAATGGACGAATTGGCGCACAAAGATTCGCTCACCGGCATAAAAAATAAAGCCGCTTACAACAGAGAAATTGTCTGGCTCAACGACAGGATAAATGCGGATGAAGCCGAAGATTTTTGTATCGTGATGATTGACGTAAACTTTTTGAAACGCGTCAACGACACCTACGGGCACGAGCGCGGCAATGAATATTTGATTAACGCTTGCAGGTTGGCTTGTTCGGTTTTCGGCGAAGAACACGTTTACCGAATCGGCGGCGACGAGTTTGTCGTTATCGTCACGGGCGAAAAAGTTTCGCTGTGCAGATATTTCGTCAAGCAGTTCCGTGCCGAAATGACTCGCAAGGGCGCAAATGATTTGCTTGAACCGTGGGAAAAAGTTTCTGCGGCAGTCGGCGTTGCGTTTTATGACCCGAAAATCGACAAAGATGTTGATGATGTCTTCAAGCGCGCCGATAAAGAAATGTACGACAACAAGCTTGCGATGAAGGCACAACGCACAGATTAAAAGTCATACCGATAAAAAATTTTCCGTCACTGCACGGGATTTTCTTGCAACGTTAATTGTCGTGCACATTACAATTTGAGTTTGTTGATTTACTTTTTCTTTGCTTGCTTGAATTGTCAAACGAAGTGCAACGGGGTAGAAAACCACACTTCCCACGGTGATTTGTAACCCAAACATTTTCGCGGTCTCTGATTTAACTGCTCAACCACTGCCTG
>JAFUYE010000093.1 GCA_017470715.1 Selenomonadaceae bacterium | reverse complement strand
GTGTCAATTTTCCGTTTGACGGGCAAAATATTCGCGGTCAAGCATTCCGAAGACGATTAAATTTTCTGCAGACGCTGTGTCAACTTTCCGTTTGACGGGCAAAATATTCGCGGTCAAGCATTCCGAAGACGATTAAATTTTCGTAGACGCCGTTTGTCAAAAGAATTTCACGCAACAAACCTTCGCGCACAAAACCGCAACTTTCATACAGGTGCAGGGCGATTGAATTGTATTCCTTGCAGTCAATCCATACGCGGTGAAATTTTTTCGTCTCGAACGTCCACGCAAGCAAAAGTTTCAAAGCTTCGCGACCGTAGCCCAAACCTTTGCGCTCAATGATGACGTGAGTAAATTCCGCGCACGGCGAATCAAGTTCCCTGAGCAAAAAATAACCTGCGCGGGTGCCGTCAAGTTCTTCGATGATGACAGACATTTTTTCCGATCCGTCGGACGCAATGACTTCGCGTTGAAAATCTTCGTCAAACGGCACGATAAATTTCAAATTCTCCGGCGCGAACTGCAAAGCCATGATGTAATTCAAATCCGTTTTGTTCGCCCGCCGCAATCTCAAGCGTCTTCCTTCGATTAAAACTTCGTTCACTGTTGCCAACTCCTTCCGTGTGCGGGCAATGATACAACGGCGAAAAAATTTTTTCAAGCAAGTTCCGTTGCGCATGAATAAGAGGCGATTTCATCTGAATACATTTTTGATTACGGGCGGCGCAGGTTTTTTCGGGAGTATCCTCAAGCAAGCTCTGTTGGCGGACGGAAATTTTTGCGTAAGCGTTGACATTGAGCCCGACGACTTCACACATGAAAATTTTATCGCGGTGCAAGGCGACATTCGCGACAAGAATCTTTTGGCGAAAATTTTTTCCGAACATAAATTCGACGCGATATTTCACTGCGCGGCGTTGCTTGCCCACGAAGTCAAAGACAAAGACGAACTGTGGAGTTCCAACGTCGACGGGACGAAAACCATTGTTGAATTCGCGATTAAACACAGCTGCAAAAAATTAATTTTCGTGTCGTCAAATTGTCTGTGGGGCGAAAGTTTTGATTATCCCGTGACGGAAGACGAACCGCCCGCGCCGATTGAAATTTACGGTAAGTCGAAGTACGAATGCGAAAAAATTCTTTTGAGCAACGCGGATAAGTTGCATTCGATAATTTTCCGCAGTCCGACGATTATCGACGAAGGACGTTTGGGCTTGCTGAGTTTGCTTTTCGAGTTCATGGACGACGACAAAAAAATTCCGCTGGTCGGCAACGGCAACAACCGTTACCAATTCATTTACGCCAAAGACATGGTCAACGCGATGAAAGCGGCTTTGAATCACGACGCGACCGAAATTTTTAATATCGGCTCGGACAACGTCAAATCTTTCAACGAAGTTTATGAGTACGTGATAAAAAATGCCGGCTCAAAATCGAAGTTGTTGCACTTCCCGAAAGCCCCGATGGTTTTCTTAATGAAGCTTTGCTATCTGCTAAAATTGTCGCCGTTGGGACCGTATCAATACAAAATGATCTCGGCAAGTTTCGTTTTCGACACGACGAAAATAAAAAAGTTGCTCGGCTTTAAACCGACGCTGACTAACGAAGAAATGTTATTCAAGTCCTACATGTACTACAAAAAAAATCGTGAAGAAATTCAGTCGCGGACAAATGTTTCGGCGCACAAAAAAGGTGCGAAGCCCGGAATAATTCGTCTGCTGAAATGGTTCATGTAAAATTTTTTAGCAAGTTTCATTGCGCATTGCGAATCACGAATTGATAACGAGGTGTTTTTATTGAATTACCTGCAACAAATTGACTGGATGTCCATAATGGATACCCTGATTATCGTCGCGTGCATTTTGGCTGTTTCGTTGATTATCGGCGTCGTGCTCAATCGCATGTTGACGAAAAAATTGGACGAGAAAGTCGAAGCGACCGATTCTAAGCTGCTCGGAATTTTTTTCCGCGCAATGAAAGGCGTACCTATTCCGCTGTGTTTTGTTTCGGGACTTTATTGGTGCGTTCAAGCATGGGAAGATATGCCCGTCGGTCTCGACAAAATTTTTTCTTGCGTGCTGTTCGCGGTAATCGTGTTTTCGTTGACGCGGGTTTGTGAACGGACGCTTTCGGGTTTCATTCGCCTGAAATTTTCCGGCTCAAGCGACATGACGCAATCGACGTTGCTTGATATAATTTTCCGTGTGGCAATTTACGCGTCGGGCGTGCTGGTTGTTCTGGACTACTTTGAAATTTCAATCGCGCCGATTATAACGGCAATGGGCGTCGGCGGTATGGCGTTGACTTTCGGCTTGCGCGAGACTTTGGAAAATATTTTTTCGGGACTGCAAATCATCGTTTCAAAACAACTGCGCGTCAACGATTACATCAAACTTTCCACCGGAGACGAAGGACGCGTTACCGACATAAACTGGCGCTATATCACGGTGACGCCGCCGTCCGACAGCAATGTAGTCGTTATCCCGAACAAGGTTATTGCCGGCTCCGTTACAACGAACTATTCGCAACCGCGTGACGATATTGTTTTGATTGTGCCGGTCGGTGTCGGTTACGAAAGCGACCTTGAGCACGTCGAACGCGTGACGGTTGAAGTTGCCCGCGAACTGCAAAAGAAAATCGACGGCTACGAACCCGAATTTGACGAAAACGGCGTCGACAGAAGCCCGCTTGCTCCGGTCGTGCGTTATCAAGCGTTTAATGACTCGTCGATTGATTTCAACGCGGTCATGCACGTCAGAAGTTTCACCAATCAATATTTGCTCAAGCACGAATTCATTAAGGCAATTACGAAACGTTATCGCGAAGAGGGCATCAACATTCCGTTCCCGATTCGCACGCTCGATTTGCCCGATGATAAAAAAATTGATTTAAGGAAGTGATTGCTTATGATTGTTGACGGCGTGAAAGTTTCTTTTGTCGGAATTGACGACGCCACCCGCGAAGAGGCCGCCAATTACGTCAGCTATGTGCGCGAACGTGTTGCCGACCCCGTCAAGGCGATTCAAGTCAAGGCGTGCGACGACGGTTGTGTTGACGTAAGTTACACGGCACGCGGTGAAAAATTTGAGCGCATCCGCAGAATTACCGGTAGATGGATAGCCGCCCGCCGACAAGCCGCATAAAGTCGACGGTGAACAGCGCGGTAAAAATCTGGAAACTCTCTCCGAGACAATCAGAGGTGAAGGACTTCACGGACGAAGTTCAGCCGCAACGCATAGGCGGTGTGATAATCCGCCCACGAGACCGCGCCACGCACGGCAAGTAGGAACCAGTAATTAGGAACCAGGAACCAGTAGAAACGAGTAAACTAGTCCCTAGTTCCTAGTTCCTAGTCAAGCGTGAAAAGATATGCTGAACTGCAGGGCGACTTGCAGAAGTCGAGATAAAAAGCTCGGCGATAACAAAATGTATCTTGTCGGAACGACCGACCGCTGGAATGACGCGAAAAAATCTGAAGAACACGACCGCGTTAAACACAACCTTTTCGATTGACAGTTTCATTGCATGACAAAAAAAAATTTCCCCGCCGAATTGTGACGGGGATTTTTTGTTGCAGTTGAGTTGTCGCTTCGATTGAATTCAATTTCGATTTTGAGTTCTAGAATCTACTTTTTCTTTGCTTGCTTGAATTGTCAAACGAAGTGCAACGGGGTAGAAAACCACACTTCCCACGGTGATTTGTAACCCAAACATTTTCGCGGTCTCTGATTTAACTGCTCAACCACTGCCTGCAAATCCG
>JAFUYE010000092.1 GCA_017470715.1 Selenomonadaceae bacterium | reverse complement strand
GTCACGGATGACGGCCTCGTCCGCAATTGAAACAGGACGTTTCACTTGCGGACACGAGCGGCACGCGTAGCCATTTACTCCAAGTTGCGATAACGTAACGCCCGCCGCGTAGGCGTGCCTTTTCTTTTGCAACTTTTCTTTGGGCAAGCAAAGAAAAGTTGATAACAAAAAAACAAGTTTGAATTTGAATCAATCGAAGCAACACCCTTCGACAGTTTAAATTTCCGTTCCGTCAATTCAAAAGCCGCATGTCGCGAGCCTGTTCGCGCAGATGAGCGATTCTGTCTTCGGTGTCGGGGTGCGTCGAAAATAAATTCTTCAGCGTCTTTTTGGAGTTTTCAAGCGGGTTGATTATAAACATGTGCGCCGTGGCAGTTCCCGCCTGCGACATTGGTGCGGCAGTTTGTGCGTAGTGTTCGATTTTTTCGAGTGCTTTGGCAAGATACAACGGGTTGCCGCAAATTTCGCCGCCGGTTTTGTCCGCGTCATATTCCCGCGAACGAGAGACTGCAAGTTGAATCAACGTCGCGGCAAGCGGAGCAAGAATCACCGTCGCCAAAAATCCGATTATTCCGCCGTTGTCGTCGTCGTCGGAGCGCGTGCCGAAAATTGCGCCCCACTGCACGATATTTGCAACCATGGAAATTACGCCCGCCATTGACGCAGCAACCGTGCCAATCAAAATGTCGCGGTGTTTGACGTGCGCCAATTCGTGACCGAGAACGCCTGAAATTTCGTTGTAGTCAAGCGCGTGCATCAAGCCCGTGGTGACTGCAACCGCTGCATGATCCGGATTTCTGCCCGTCGCGAAAGCGTTCGGAACAGCTTCGTTAATCACGTAAACTCGTGGCATTGGCAAATTTGCGTTGGCGGCAAGCTTTTCGACAATCTCATAAAGTTGCGGAGAATCTTCGCGGGAAACTTCGCGGGCGTCGTAACTTTTCAGCACAATCGAATCGCTGAACCAATAAGTTACAAAATTAATTCCGAGCGAAATCACAAGCATAATCATCGCGCCCGTCGACGAACCAATCATGCCGCCTATCGCGACCATTAAGCCGGTGAGCAGTGCCATCAATACAAATGTCTTGAAAATATTCACGTCGATACCTCCCGTGAAAAAATTTTTGTGGATTATAATACGCGTTCGCCAAAAAATTTTCAAATTAATTTTGCCTGAGCCGCCGCGTCGTGTATAATGCAAAAATTTTTTTTCGGAACGTGTAACAAAATCGTTTCCGTGTCGTATAATAAGCAAAAGAAAACAAAGGAGCGATTCAAAATGACAGTAGAAGAAAGATTCGAGAACGTAGATTTTTCGCAGTTCAGCCGAGTAAAGGACAGCCTCTTGTTGAAACTTAAACTTCGTCGTCGGGCACTCAACGAAGAGATGTCGCTTGAAGAACTCGACTACGTTGCGGCTGCGGGAAAGTTTTATCCGCCGAAAAAACTCGACGAAAACAATCGACGCTGAAACAAAAAATATCCCATCGACTTCGGTTGACGGGATTTTTTTATGTTTGACCGTCACAAAATTTTTCGGCGCGCAGATTTACTTTCACGCTCGATTAATGTACACTGAAAAAAATTATTCCGGAGGTTGATGTTATGCTCAATAAAACTAAAATTATTTGCACGCAAGGCCCCGCAACCGACGCGCCCGGCGTCATTGAAGGTTTAATCGAACACGGCATGAACGCGGCACGTTTCAACTTTTCGCACGGCGACCACGCGGGTCACCAAAAACGTATTGACGCGGTCAAAGCGGCGGCGAAAAAAGCAGGCGTCATTATTTCGCTCATTCTCGATACCAAAGGTCCCGAAATGCGTCTGGGCGAATTCAAAGACGGAGCAGTTCAACTCGTCGAAGGCAACAAATTTATTTTGGTCAACGAAGATATTTTGGGCGACGAAACTCAAGCTACCGTCAATCACAAATTGCTTTACACGGAAGTTAAAGTTGGCGACAAACTTTTGTTGAACGACGGACTTGTCGAACTGCGGATTGATGAAATTGTTGACAAGGACATTCACACGACGATTTTGAATTCCGGCAAGATGAGCAGCCGCAAACGTGTCGCCGCGCCGGGTGTGTCGCTCGGACTGCCCGCCGTCAGCGAACAGGACGAAAAAGATATTCTCTTCGGCATTCAAAACGATATGGATTTTGTTGCGGCAAGTTTCATTCAGCGTGCGGCGGACGTTGAGGAAATTCGCAAATTAATCGTCGACCACGGCGGTCACATGGAAATTATTTCCAAAATCGAAAACCTTGAGGGCGTCAAAAATATCGACGCGATTATCGAGGCAAGCGATGGAATCATGGTTGCTCGCGGTGATTTGGGCGTCGAAATTCCCGCAGAGGACGTGCCGATTATCCAGAAACAAATTATCAAAAAATGCAACGCTGTCGGCAAACCCGTCGTTGTCGCGACGCAAATGCTTGAGTCAATGACGACGAATCCGCGTCCGACTCGTGCGGAAGTTTCGGACGTGGGCAACGCGATTATCGACGGTGCGGATGTCATTATGTTGAGCGGCGAAACTGCAAGCGGAAAATATCCCGTTGAAGCGGCGGCAATGATGAACCAAATTGCTTTGCGGATTGAAGAATCACTCGAATACAAAGAAATTTTCCTCGGCAAAGGCATGGGACGCAAATTTTCCCACACGGACGCAATCGCTCACGCAACGGTTCAGCTCGGCTACGAACTCAGCGCGGCGGCAATTATCACTCCGACAAAATCCGGCTACACAACCCGCGTCGTCTCGAAGTACAGACCGAAAGCCCCGATTATCGCGTTCACGCAGACGGATCAAATTGCGCGGCATTTGAACTTGCGTTGGGGTGTTTTTCCGATTTCCGGCACGCCGTGGCTCGACATTTTGCAGATGATTGATTATTCGGCGACAAGCGCGCTCGAACACGGTTACGTTAAAAAAGGCGACTTGGTTATTTTGACTGCGGGCATGAAGTACGGCGAAGGCGGCACAAGTTCAATTCGACTGCACACGATTTAAAAACTGCGCGTCACGAAAAAATTTTCCCCCGTCAAAAACTTGGCGGGGATTTTTGTTTGCGATAATGTTACGGAAATCAGAGACCGTCACGGATGACGGCCTCGCCCGCAAAAATTAATTAGGAATTAGGAATTAGAAGTTAGGAATGATAACGCGAAATTAATTACTAATTCCTAATTCCTAATTCCTAATTCCTAACTGCAGTAGCCGCCCCACGCGCAGGCGAAGGCGCGCTGGCAAGCGTTCGCACTTTCTTTGCTACTTTCTTTCGTCGCTGAAAGAAAGTAGATTCGTCAAATCAAAATTACGAACGCGCCGAATCGAAGTAACAGACCTCGACATTTTATCAACACACCTTAATCAATTCGCTTGCACACAATTTAAAATCTTCGCAGCACGAAAATTTTTCTTCCGTCGAACAATCGGCGGATTTTTTTTTTGTAACATGCTATAATCGCGAACGTATTAAATTTTGCGGAGGGAATTTTTTTGGCTGAAACTGTTATCGGTACGCGTTTTAAATCGGTTTTCGTGGCGTCGCTGGCGTCAATGTCAATTTCTTACGTCCTATTGCTCACCGACAACATTGTTGCGGGACAATTCGTCGGAGACGCGGCAGTTGCGGCAATGACACTCGTCGCACCGATAATGACGCTGGTATTTTTTTTGAGTTACATGGTTGCCGACGGGCTGGCGATGATGTTTTCCTACGCGAAAGGCAAAAACGACCGCGAAAAGGCAAATGAACTTTTCGGCATGGGTGTAATTTGCTCCGTCGCCGTGAGCGTCGTGTTGACGATTGTTTTCGTGGCGTTTGACGAAAAAATTTTGTCGCTGTGGGAAATTTCGCCGGAACTTATGACTTACGCGCTGGAATATTATCATGGGCTGATGTTCATTGCCGCGCCCGCAATGCTGAATATTTTTTTCTACACGATTTACGTTGCCGAAGGTGAAGAAAATATTTGCGTGCAAGCGTCGATTGCAATGTTCGTCGTCAACATGGTGCTTGATATTTTGCTCGGCTGGAAAATCGGCGTTATCGGTATCGGTATCGCAACAACGCTCGGCAATTTGGTAAGCTTCCTGTGGCATGTGCCGTATCTGTTCTCGAAAAAATGTCAGTTGCGTTTCGTAAAGTATTGGAACAACCGCGAATTCGCGCAGAGTATTTTTTACAGCTGGTATCATTCGATGGACACGCTTTGGCTGGCGTTGTTGCCGCTGATTTTCGCGCAGTTCACGTTGTGGCGGTTCGGCGAACATGAATTGATTGTAGTCACAGTCATCAACAGTTTGCTCACGTTGCTGATTGCGATTTACACGGGCATTGTCGACTGCCTGCAACCGATGGTTTGCCAATATCACGCGGAAGGCGCACTTCATTCCGTGACAAAAACGATGCGGCTGGGAATTACTTCGACAATCGCCGTGACGCTTGCGATAATTTTATTCGGGATGATTTTCGCGGAATTTTTGCCGGGACTGTTCGGCGTTCCCCGCGAAGAAATTTTGTATTCGGATTGCGTTCTTGCCGCAAGAATTTTTCTGCCGTTCACGCTGTTTCTGGGCGTCACGCTCATGTTTTCAAACTACTACATTTACATTGAGCGATTAAATCTCGGCGCGGCGATAAAAGTTTTGTTGTTGCTGATTTTGCCGTCCGTCGGAATGTTCGCGGGCATGTACGGCTTGTGGCAAATGTGGTTGGGCGTTGGCTGTTCGTTTATCGTCGCGTTGATTTTGAACAAACTTTTGACGCGAAACAAATTCGGTCTGCTGCTGATTGATCCGCAGGCAATGAAACGACAATTTTCTTTCGACGTGCCCGCAGTCAAAGAAAATTTCCCCGCGCTGTCAAAGGCGTTGGAAAAATATTTTTCGCGGATGAATTTTGTCGTCGGACGCAAAAACTTTTTGACGGCTTTGGTTGCGGAATTGTTTCACGTTTACGCGGCGCGTCAGGAAAAAATTTTTCAGTTGGAGATTTCAATTATCCCCGCTGAAAATTCGATGACGATAATTTTCCGCGACAACGGCTCGTCAAAAAATCCTATGGAGCAAAACTTGAGCCCGAACTTGCGACAAATTTTATACAACGCTCGCGAAAAAAAATACATGATTGACGGCGACGAAAACAAATTCGTTGTTGTCGTTTGAGGAGGCAAATTTTTTATGGAAGATTCCACGACGAAAAAATTTTACCCGGTACGCCCGATTCAGCGTTGGTTGGTCGACACGCACTTTAACAAGGCAAAATCCACCATGATGAATATCGGCGGCTTATACAAACTTTCCGCGCAGATTGACTTGCAACGCTTTGTTGACGCGATAAACGAAGTTTTGTTTTCGCATGACATTTTTCGTTGCCGATTTCTGTTTCACCCCGAAACAAGCGACTTGTGCCAGATTTTCGACGGGGACATTGAGCCGGTCACGATTTACCGCACGACCGACGAATTTTTTCAGTCGAAGATGAATCAACTGCGTGAGCCGTACAAAATCATCGGCAACCCGCTGGGGAGAATTTACGTTATTGAAACTCCGACCGCGAAATATTTTTACGCCGATTTTTATCATGCGATAATGGACGGCGTAGCTGCGGCAATTCTTTTTATTCGCGAACTCGACAAAGTTTATCGCGGAAGAAAATCAAAACGTCCCGCATTGAGTTACGCCGAATATGTCGACGAAGAATCAAAAATTCCGCCGGAAGAACTTGCGGAAGGTCACGCCTACTGGAAAAAAATGCTCGCGCCCTTCGACAAGAAAAAACATTTGCCGCCCGTTGATGTTGAAAATGTCGCCGCGTGGACACAGGGCAATGTCGATTATAAACTCCAAAACTTTACCGAAGAATTTTTCCGCAACACTCGTCGCAACGAAAATACTTTTTTCCTCGGCGCGACAATGTTGACGCTTGCAAAAGTCACCGGCTCCAAAGAATCAATCATGAGCTGGATTCACAACGGACGCACGACAATGCACGAACGCCGCCTGATGGGCTTGATGCTCGAACAATTTCCCTGCGCGTGGGATTTTCACGAAGATATTTCCGTTCGCGATTTCCTCGACAAACTCGAAGGACAAATCAACACAGGCTTTCAATATCGCAAATCTTTAAACGTTGTTTACAATGACGGGCTCGAAGATGATTGCGTCAGTTTCATTTTCCAAAAAGATTTTCACAATGATTTTGTTTTGGGCGAAGGCACGATGGAAGTCGTTTACCTGCCGCCCAACGAAGTTTCTGCCGTCGAAAATGCGCTTGACGTTGAAGTCGAAGCCTGCGAAGACGGCACGTATGATGTGTTCCTTGACTATGACGCGGGACGTTATTCCAAAGCGTCAATGAAAAATTTCGCCGCGACGATGAATAAAATTCTTATCGCAATGACCGACGAAACAAAGCACGTCTCGGAAATTCTGCGTTGAAAAATTTTTTCACGGTGAGCAACTCAAACGTTGCCGCCGTTTTTTTGTTGCCTTGAAACTTGCTTGCCGAAAAATTTTTTAGTACAATGTCGCAAATTTTTTTCACGAAAGGTTGCTGGGAAATGAAACGGGAGCTTATACATTTGGAAAACGTCGCCAAATCATTCGGGAATTTGCTTGTGCTCGACGAAATCGACTTGACGATTTACGAAAGCGAATTTGTCACCTTGCTGGGACCTTCGGGTTGCGGCAAGACGACAATGCTGCGAATTATCGGCGGCTTTGAACAGCCCGACACGGGGCGCGTGATTTTCGACGGCAAAGACATAACAAATTTACCGCCGAATCGACGACCGATTAACACAGTCTTCCAAAAGTATTCGCTCTTTTCGCACATGAACGTTGAGGAAAATATTTCTTTCGGACCGAAAATCGCGGGCAAATCTTCCGATTACATTCGCGACAAAGTCAAATACGCGTTGAAGCTCGTCAATCTCGAAGGTTACGAAAAACACGACGTGACGAAACTCAGCGGCGGTCAACAACAACGAATTGCAATCGCCCGCGCCGTCGTCAACGAACCGAAAGTTCTTTTGCTTGACGAACCTTTGAGCGCGTTGGATTTAAAATTGCGTCGTGCAATGCGCCGCGAACTTGTCCGAATCAATAAAGAAACGGGCATAACTTTTATTTTCGTCACGCACGACCAGGAAGAAGCTTTGTCGATGAGCGACCGCGTTGTCGTCATGAACCAAGGCTACATTCAGCAAGTCGGCACGCCCGAAAATGTTTACAACGAACCGGAAAATGCATTCGTCGCGGATTTTATCGGCGACAGCAACATTATCGATGGCGTCATGATTCGCGACCGCGTCGTTAAAATTTTCGACCGCGAATATCCGTGCGTTGACGAAGGTTTTCCGGAAAATTGTCCCGTCGACGTGCAAATTCGTCCCGAAGACATAAAACTTGCCCCGCCGCAAGAGGACGGCTTAAACGGCGTTGTTACCCGCGTGGTTTTTTGGGGCATGAGTTACGATATTGACGTTGAAGCGGACGGTTTCGAGTGGCTGATTCAATCGACGACGGGACGAACTGTCGGCGAACATGTCAGCTTGCACGTCGCGCCCGAAAATATTCAAATCATGAGCAAGCCGCAATCCGAAGACGAAGAAGTTGCCAAGGACAATTAGGAACTAACTCCTAATTCCTAATTCCTAATTCCTAATTGATTTTTGGAGGGCTGCTCAAAATGTTTAACAAATTCTCTCGCAACGTGTTGTTGACGCCGTTTTTAATTTGGGCGGGACTGTTTATTTTTATCCCGCTGATTTTTATTGTCTGGTACGGCGTGACGGACAACGGCGGAAATTTTTCGCTCACGAACCTTGGAAGAATTTTCGAGCACGGATTTTGGGACGCGCTTGTCCTGTCCGTCGAACTCGCACTTGCAAGCACGATAATTTGTCTGTTGCTTGCGTATCCGTTGTGTTTGATTTTGACGGAACGTCAGCGCGACAACACGACGATAATTTCACTGCTGTTCATTTTGCCGCTGTGGATGAATTCGCTTTTGTCGACAATGGCTTGGCAAACGATTCTTGAGAGCAACGGCATCATCAATCAAATTTTGCGACTTGTCGACCTGCCGACGTTGCAAATGATTAACACGTCCGGCGCAATCATTCTCGGCATGGTGTACAACTTTTTGCCGTACATGGTGTTGCCGCTGTTTATTTCGCTGTCGAAGATTGACAAAAGCATTTTGGAAGCCGCGCAGGATTTGGGAGCGAACTCGTGGCAAAAATTTTTCCGCGTGATTTTGCCGTTGACTTTGCCCGGAGCCGTCAGCGGAATCACGATGGTTTTCATTCCCGCGTTGACGACGTTCGTTATCAGCGCGTTACTCGGCGGCGGAAAACTTTTGCTTATCGGCAACATAATCGAACAGGAATTTACGTTTCAATACGATTGGCATTTGGGTTGCGCGTTGTCGGTTATCCTGATGATTTTTATCGTGCTGAACATGATTTTGACTGCGGCATTCGATCCGATTAAGGAAGAAGGTGACGCCGCATGAATTACGTCAAGAAAATTTATCTCGCGACGATATTTTTATTTCTGTACGCGCCGATTGGAGTTTTAATCGCTCAATCGTTCAACGCAAGTCGTTATCGCGGACACTGGACGGGCGTAACGCTCGATTGGTACACGAAACTTTTCAACGACGACAAAATTGTCAACGCGCTGACGAACACGCTGACGATCGGAATTTTATCGGCGGGCATTGCGACGATTTTGGGCTTGATAACGTGCGTGGCAATGAAGGAACTTTCGCGCAAGTGGCGGGCGACTTTCCTGAGCGTCACGAACGTCCCGATTTTGAACGCGGACATTGTCACGGGCATTTCGTTAATGTTGCTGTTCATGGGCTTGGGACTTCGGCTCGGTTACGCGTCGATTTTGTTGGCGCATATCGTTTTCAACGTGCCGTATGTGATTTTGTGTATCATGCCGCAGTTGATGGCACTCGACAAAAGTTTTTACGAAGCGGCTTTGGATTTGGGCGCGTCCCCGTTCAAAGCGTTTAAAGATGTCGTCCTGCCGGAATTGCGACCGAGTATTTTTGCGGGATTCTTGTTGGCGTTCACGATGTCGGCGGACGACTTCATAATCACGCACTTTACCAAAGGCGCGGGCGTCGACACGTTGACGACTGCAATTTACGCGGAACTGAAAATCGGCATTCATCCCGAAATGTACGCGCTCTCGACGCTGGTATTTTTCTTCGTGCTGATTTTCGTCATGTTGTTCGCGATAAATCGTCGCAAGTTAAAACGTGCCGACGACGTTTTTTGATTCGGCTGATTCGCGGCGATAACGTTTGAGTTGTGAAAACATTGCGGGTTGCACAAATTGGATGCAACGTCACGTTGCCCCGTCGAAAAAATTTGACGGGATTTTTTTTATGCTATAATCTGTGCGATAAAATTTTTCGAGGAGGCGACAATATGGCGATAAAAATTAAACGACCGGCGTTCTACAAAATTTCCGCCGTCAAAGAATTCACCGACAGGACGGAACCGCGTAAAGCTTTTTGGAACCGTTATGCGAAAATGGTAAGCGAAGGCAGTACCGTCATCAGCTTTTACGGCGCGGGCGGTGTCGGCAAATCCGCGTTGCTCAAAAAGCTTGAAGAGGAAATCAAACACCGCGACAAACTCACGGGCAATGCAAATATGTCAAATACGACTTGAGTATCAGCACAGATTTGCGCGAAGTGTTGAAGACGTTCAAATTTCAGCTGTCGGCTTACGGTTGCACGTTTCCGCTGTTCGACACAGGCAACTATTATTATTCGCTCAAAATCGGTCAAGACGTTACGCCGCTCAAAGCAAAGTCAATGCTGGAAAAAATTCCGTGGGTCTGCAACGTCAAAAAAAATTTGGAGAAAGCCAACAAAGAATTGGGCACGGTAGATCCGTTGCTTAAAACGGCAAAAATGTTTATGGACGTAACCGACGAAGTTCTTCAAGCCATACCCGTCACAAAAGCGGTGACAACTTCCTTTTCGATTGTCGACAGATTTTTGATTGAGTACATGGAGCAAACAAAAGTTTTGGACGAAGATCATCAAGCCGTTCGCAATCAACTCAACGCTTACCGCCAAGAAAAAAATCCCGTCATGATTTACGAATTCTTGCCGACGCTTTTCGGTGACGGACTGGATGAATGCAACCGGTAACAAACTTGTCGTTATTCTCGATAACTACGAATCATTGACCGGCGCAACGACTTTGGCGACAACCGAACAACTGAAACGCGATTTATGGCTGCGCGGCGACGAAGGTTTAATCTTCATGATGCCCGACACGCTCTGGACAATCGCGGGACGAAACAAACTTCGTTGGGACGGCGAACTTGCCGACGAATTGGAGCAACATTTGATAACGGCTTTGTCGCCCGACGATTCAAATTGGTTTTTGGAAAAAGCCGGTGTTGTCGATGAAAATCTGCGCGACGGGCTTGTCAAGTTGACGGGCGGTTATCCGATATTTTTGGACTTGTGCGTTGACGTTTACACCGAATACAAGCGGCAACACGACAACGCCGAGCCGACGATTGACGAATTCGGCAGTAAGCGCGAAGAAGTTGTCGGAAGAATTTTCCGCTACCTTGACGCGGCGGGCGACGACGCTGCCAAAGACATGCTGGAATTTCTCTGCGTGCTCAACGTGTGGACGGACGAATTTGCCGTTGACATTGGCGGGACGGCTCTGCACAACTTCAGCCGCAACACTTACAAGCGCGTCAAAAATTTTTCGTTCATTCAATCGGAGCGCGTCGAAAATGAAAACCTTGACTTGACAATTTTCCGTTTCGACAAGACGATTCAAAACTTGCTAATCTCAACTTGCGACGAAAAATTGATTGCAGACGTAACTTCCGCCGTCGACGAACATTTTAATAATTTCTTCACGGGCAAAAAAACTTTCGACGCCAAAGAAATTTTCTACCTGAAGTTGTGGGCGAACTTTATCGTTCGTTTTGACGACGACGCGGATAAAATTTCGGAACACTACAAAGCCACGCTGAACTATTACGTTGATGCTTTGACGGATTACGCCGTTTTCGACGCGGCTGAAGAAATTTTGCAACTGTTCATGAACAAAATTGAATCTCTCGACGCAACGGATACTGCGGCTTACGCTTATTTTGAGCAGAAACTGAGTTGGCTCAAACGTGCGCAAGGCAATTACGATGAATCCCGTAAACTTGCGAATTCCGCTTACGAAAAATATTGTCGACTTTTGGGCGACGAACACCCCGATACGTTGTCTGCCATGAATAATTTGGCGTTCTCATTGAGTAAACTCGGTCGTTACGACGAAACGTTGACGTTGCAGGAACAAGTTTCGTCGTTACGCAAAAAAATCCTCGGCGACGAACACCCGGACACACTTTCCGCCATGAACAATTTGGCGGTATCATTGAGCAACCTCGGTCGTTATGACGAAGCTTTGACGTTGCGGGAACAAGTTTTGGAGTTGCGCAAGAAAATACTCGGCGACGAACACCCCGACACACTTTTCGCCATGAAAATTTTGTCTGGGTCATTGAGCAACCTCGGTCGTTATGACGAAGCTTTTGCACTGCGTGAACAAGTTTTGGCGTTGTACAAGAAAACTCTCGGCGATGAACACCCGTATACACTTTCCGCCATGAAAATTTTGTCTGGGTCATTGAGCGACCTCGGTCGTTACG
>JAFUYE010000091.1 GCA_017470715.1 Selenomonadaceae bacterium | reverse complement strand
GAATCAAAATCAACCGCAAGCTCAGCAGAATTTCCAACCGAATCAAGGTCAACCGCAGGCACAACAAAATTTCCCGAATCAGAATCAACCGCAGGCACAACAGAATTTGCCACAGAATCAAAATCAGCCGCAAGCGCAACAGAATTTGCCGAATCAAAGTCAACCGCAAGCGCAACAAAATTTCCCGAATCAAAATCAGCCGCAGACACAGCAAAATTTCCAACCGAATCAATCGCAACCGCAAGCACAACAAAATTTCCCGAATCAAAGTCAGCCGCAGGCGCAACAAAATTTCTCGAATCAAAATCAACCGCAGGCACAACAGACTTTCTCGAATCAAAATCAGCCGCAAGCGCAACAAAATTTGCCGCAGAATCAGAATCAGCCGCAGATGCAACAGACTTTCCCGAATCAAAATCAACCGCAGGCTCAGCAAAATTTTCCGAATCAAAATCAGCCGCAGACACAGCAAAATTTCCCGCAGAATCAAAGTCAACCGCAAGCGCAACAAAATTTCCCGAATCAAAATCAACCGCAGGCACAACAAAATTTCCCGCAGAATCAAAGTCAACCGCAAGCGCAACAAAATTTCCCGAATCAAAATCAACCGCAAGCGCAACAAAATTTCCCGAATCAGAATCAGCCGCAGGCACAACAAAATTTCCAACCGAATCAGAATCAGCCGCAGACACAACAAAATTTGCCGAATCAAAATCAACCGCAGGCACAACAAAATTTCCAACCGAATCAGAATCAACCGAAAAATGTCAGCGACGATTTCATTGCGCGGCAACAGGAAATGCGCGAGCAAATGCAGACCGCCAAAACCGCAATGCTCAAACAACCTTTGCAAAACACGCCGCAGACAACCGACGCGATGAAAAATTTGGCGCAATTCCTCATGCGGGGCAGCGACATGACGCCGCGAGAATCTGCAATGCTTCAACAGTTCGTCAACAATTCGCAACAAATGATGCCCGAAGCCGAGGCGCGTCACCTGCAAAATTTATTGCGGCTGTGTCAACAAAATGTCCCGCTCACCGTGCAACAGGCCGCCGTTCAACAAAATTTGCCGGACTTGCCGAGACTGTGGGCGTTCATGCAACTTTGCGACTTGGCTAACTTAACCAACAAGATGAATTCCAAAGCCTTCAAGCGCGCCGGAAAAGACGTTGCCGACTTCGCGACCGCAATGCGCAGCGCAATGAGTCCCGACAATTCATCCGTCCAAAATCAACGCTCGTTCCAAATGATGATGCCGCTTTACCTCGGCGAAAACGAAACCAGTTACCCGACATATCTGAACGTTTACGACGAAACCAATCGCGACGAAGAAACCGGCAAAGACAAAAAAGAAACGTGGGTGCGAATTTGCGTTTTGACGGACAACATCGGTGCCGCCGAATTGATTTTCCGCATCTACGAAGAAAGTCAGCTTGACATGCGATTTTATTTTTCACGCGGCGACGTTGCCAACGAATTCCGAAATATTTACGTCAAACAACTGAAAAATTCCCTGAAAGAAACTTCGCTTAATGTCGGTGAAGTTCGCGTAGGTTCCGTCGGCGAAAAAATGGTGAGTTCTTGACGCTTTGCCCGTCTTCAAATATAATTCATAAAAGTTAACTTCAAGGACGGAATTGCCATGGACGAACAAAATTTCAATCGCACTCAACCGACGAATATCGCTCCGCAACGAAAGGCGGTTGCGCTCAAATACGAAATTGAACGCGACAACGCTCCGAAAGTCATTGCCAAAGGTCGCGGACACGTCGCCGAACATATTTTGGAAACCGCGCAGAAACATTCCGTGCCGGTTTATCAAGACAAGACGCTTGTCAACATGTTGATGGCATTGGAAATTGACCGCGAAATTCCGCCCGAACTGTACAAGGCAATCGCCGAAGTCATGGCTTACGTTTACAAAATGGACAAGGCGCACGGGCAAGCCGACGCCGCACGACGCTTGAGCCGTCGACGACTTATCTGACAAACCAAAAAGCACCTCCGAAAATCGGAAGTGCTTTTTTCTTGCGAACAAATAAAATGTCGCCGTTATCGGAGCCGTCACGGAAAAGCAATTAGGAATGTGGAATTATGAATTAGGAATTGTTACAGCGCGAAATTTAATTCCTCATTCCTCACTCCTAATTCCTAATTGAAAAAGCACCCCCGAAATTCGAGAGTGCCTTTTTTGCAAGGAAATTTATTGTCGTGGAATTATTTGATGCCCGCACCGTCGAGAGCCGAACGAACGGATTTTGCCGCCGCACGCATCTTTTCGATTTCTTCGTCGGTGAGCGCAACTTCAAAGACACGCATCAAGCCATCTGCGCAAATCATGCGGGGCATCGAAAGAGCAACATCGGTAATGCCGTATTCGCCGTTCATCATTGCCGAGCAAGGCAGAATCGTATGTTCGTCGTAAAGGACGGATTTGACGAAACGAACAGCCGCCATTGCAACGCCCGTGTTGGTGTAGCCCTTCTTGTTGATAACGTCGTAAGCAACCTGAATGAGTTCCTGCTCAACGGCTTTTTTGTCGAGCGGATCGGTGTGACGGAAATATTCGTCGAGTTTTTCGAGCGGGAAGCCTGCGCAACCCGTGAGTGACCAAGCAACAAACGCCGCGTTGCCGTGTTCGCCGAGGACGTAGCCGTTGATGTTTTTCGGGTCGACTTCGTATTTGTTGGCGAGAATGCGACGGAAGCGGTAAGTTTCAAGCATGGTGCCCGTGCCCATAATCAGGTTGGTCGGATAGCCGATTTCTTCCGCGATTTTGGTGACAACGTAGGTTGCAACGTCGAGCGGGTTGGTGATGAGGATGATGACAGCCTCTTTCGTGTGTTCGGCGACTGCGCGGAAAACCGAGTTCATGATTTTTGCGTTCGTGCCCGCGAGTTTCAAACGGTCGGGAGTTTCGCCCGGACGAATCGACGGACCCGCGCAGATGATGACGATATTCGCACCTTTGCAGACGCTGTAGTCGCTTGTGGCGCGGAATTTAATGTTCGTGCTGTAAACGCAAGCGGTCGCGTGGCTGGAGTCGGTCGCCTCGCCCCAAGCTTTGTCCTGGTTGAGGTCGATAAGACAAATTTCCGAAGCAAGTTGGAAGTCGGCAAGTTTATTGACGACTGCCGAGCCGACGTTTGAAGTTCCGACGACAACAATTTTCCTGCGGTTACCCATTTGGCATTCCTCCCTTAAATTAAACGGAAACAATTTGCGGAGCATTTCTGCCCCTGTTGCAAAAAAGTTTACAACTTTTACCGCCTTCCGTCAAGACGCCGCAAAAAATTCTGAAAATTAAATTGACAATATGGATTTTCGTGTTAGTATAAATGTAGGATATTGAGCAACGCCAAAAATCTTTTCAAAGGGGAGTTTTTGATATGACGCTTTTGGAGAAAACACGCAAGATTAACAAGCTGCTTCAACGTTCCGAAACGGTGGAGTACGACGGAATTTCGAAGGTTCTGAGCAACGTTCTCGGCGCGAACGTCTACATCGTGAGCAAGTCCGGCGACATTTACGGCTACGCGCTGTACGACGAAGAGGAACGCTCCGACATTGATTCCGTTTTGCGCAAGGGAAAATTTTCCGCGTCCGCCGTTCGCTGGCTCAATCACTTCGACGAGACGGAAGTTAATCCGCCCAAATATGAAGGCGAAGACCCGTTGCCCGTCGTCTTGAAAAATTTCGCTGTCGTCCCGATTTACGGCGTCGGTCGCAGAATCGGCACGTTGATTGTTGCGCGTCAGGCGAAAAAATTCACCGACGACGATTTGTTGTTGGCGGAATACGGCGCGACTGTCGTGGGCATGGAAATGTTGCGTGACCACAGCGAAAAAGTCGAAATCGAAGCGCGCAAGAAAGCAACCGTGCAAATCGCGTTGGCGACATTGAGTTATTCCGAAGCGGAAGCGGCGATAAACATTTTGGGCGAACTCGACGGCAACGAAGGTTTGCTTGTCGCGTCGAAAATCGCTGACCGCGTGGGTATCACCCGCTCGGTTATCGTCAACGCTCTGCGCAAATTTGAATCGGCGGGCGTCATCGAATCGAAATCGCTGGGCATGAAGGGCACCTACATTAAAATCAAAAACGAATATCTCATGGACGAAGTTCAAAAACTCCGCAGATAATTCGCTGAAAAGTTTCGCAAAGAAAAATCCCGTCGACAACTCGGCGGGATTTTTTTTCCGAATTGAAGTGAGCGACATGAAAATTTTTCGTCATAAATAATTTTGTCGCTTGACGGGCGACATTTCGCCTGTTTTTTTTTGATACAGTGATAAAAATTTTAAAGGCTGTTCGGAAAGTAAGATTACATTCGATTTATTAAGCTGTTACCGAAAAAATTTTTTCACGGAGGCGAAATTCATTGACCGACTTAAAAGTTATCGAAAGTCTTGTTCACTCGTACATTGAAAAAAATTTCCGCGCAGATGTCGAAGAGGAGAAAGTAACGCTCCACGGCATTTTTGAAGATGTTGAGCTGGACAAAGTTGACTTCCTGAAACTTTACGCTCAAGCAAAAACCGGCGGCGAAACTTTTTCCGAAATGTTGTTGCGGCTCATCAAAGAGAGTGGCGAAGATAACTCGACGATTTACAATCGCGCCAATATCGACCGCCGTCACTTTTCAAAAATCTCAACGCACGAAGATTATCGGCCGAGTAAGCAGACGGTTCTTGCCTTCGCAATCGCGCTCAAACTCGACTTTGAACGCACGAAAGATTTGTTGGCGGTTGCGGGTTTTTCGTTGACGAAATCCAACTTTGCCGACTTGATTGTCTCGTTCTTTATCGAATACAGAATTTACGACGTGGACTTGGTCAACAGAATTTTGCACAAGTACGAACAACCTTTACTCGGCGGTTAATTTGTCGCTTGCCGGGCGACCTGCGCCCTGCGGAAATTTTGTATAGTGAGACAAAAGGAGGTCATAACCATGACAGAAATAGTTTTTATCCTCGATCGTTCCGGCTCAATGTCGGGCTTGGAAAGCGACACAATCGGCGGCTTCAATTCCATGATTAAAAAACAGCAGAAGGAACTTGAAGGCAACGCGCTTGTCTCGACAATTCTTTTCGACCACATATCGATTGTTCTGCATGACCGCGTTCCGATTGCCGAAGTCAAACCGCTCACCGAAGAAGATTACGAAGTTCGCGGTTCAACGGCACTTTTGGACGCGATTGGCGACGCCGTCGAGCACATTAAATTTGTTCACGAGTACGCCCGCGAAGAAGACCGCCCCGAAAAAACTTTGTTCGTCATCACAACCGACGGCATGGAGAACGCCAGTGAAGATTTTTCGTACCGCGACATCAAGGAACTTGTCGACAAACAAAAGGAACTCGGTTGGGAATTCATTTTCCTCGGCGCGAACATTGACGCGGTTGAAGTTGCGGACTCAATCGGTATCGACGCACGCCGTGCCGTCAACTATCACGCCGATAGTCGCGGTACTGCCGAACTTTTTGACGCGGTCGGCAATTTCGCCAGAGCCTTTGTCGTCCCCCCCACTGTGGGGCTCATCAATTACGACGATGACGAGTGGCGAAAATCAATCGACAAAGACTTCAACGACAGAAAGTAAGTTTCAATCACTCGCAAAAAAATTTTTCCCGCCGAAATTAATCGACGGGATTTTTTTTATTAGGAGTTAGGAATTATGAATTAGGAATTGTTGACGCCATTTTAATTTCTCATTCCTAATTGCAGTTTTACGGGCGAGGTTTGCCGCATTCCGCGCAGAATTTGCCCTTGTTGGTCGCGCCGCATTCGCATTGCCATTTGTCGCTTGCGGGTTTGGGCTTGCCGCACTCACTGCAGAATTTGCCTTTGTTGGTCGCGCCGCATTCGCATTTCCACTCGTCGACGACGGGTTTTTTCGCGCCGCATTCCGCACAGAAATTTCCGCGATTGCCGTCGTGACCGCAGGAAGAACATTTCCACGTTGGCGGTTGATTTTGTTGCTGAGCCGCCTGCTGTTGTTGTTGCGCCATAGCGAAGAGGTTGCCCGCGTTGATTCCGCCCGCCTGCTGAGCCATGCCCATGCCCATGAAGCCGGTCATTGCGCCTGCAGAATTGTTCGCCGCGTTTTGCATTGCCGTTGCCTGTGCGCCCGTCAAATGTGCCGCCGCCATTGCAGGATTTCTCAACGCGCCGTTGCGTTGCATTTCCTTAATCATCTGGGCATCTTCTTCGCTTGCGGAAACATTCGAGACGCCGAACGAAACGATTTGCAGACCGCGAAGTTCGCCCCATTTTTTGCTTAAGACTTCGTTGAGCGCGTCGGCAATTTCCTGCGTGTGTGCGGGCAATGCGCTGTAACGAATTCCCATTTCGGAAATTTTTGCGAACGCCGGTTGCAACGCGGTCATCAATTCGGTTTTCAACTGCGCGTCAATTTCCGAACGGTTGTAAGTGTCGGTGACGTTGCCGCAAACGTTTTGATAGAACAAAATCGGATTGACGATTCGATAGCTGTAAGAGCCAAAACATTTAATCGCAATGTCAACGTCAAGCCCGATGTTGTAGTCGACGACGCGGAACGGAATCGGTGTGGGCGTGCCGTATTTGTTGCCGACAATTTCTTTCGTGTTGAAATAATAAATTCGTTCGTCACGCCCCGCGTCGCCGCCAAAAGCAAAACGCTCTTTCATGGCGAAGAAAATATCCTGAATGTCTTCGGCAAGAGTTTTTTTGCTGTTGAACAAACTCGGTTCTGCGGATTTGTCGTAAATGTATTCGCCTGGATCCGCGCTGAAGTCGATGACTTTGCCGCTTTGAACAATCATCATGCATTGCCCGTTGTTGACAGAAATTTTCGAGCCGTTTGTTATGATGTTGTCGCTGCCGTCGTTTGAACTCCAGCTTGAGGATTTGCGGCGATGTCCCTTCGCAACCAAAATGTCCGACGAAAGACTGTCGCAGTAAAAAAATTCTTTCCACTGGTCGCCGAGAACACCGCCCGCCGATGCCAATGCCGCTTGAATCAATCCCATGGTTTAAATCTCCTTTCGGGTTGAAGTGGCACAATTATAACGTGTCGCGGAAATTTTTTCTACGTTGACGCCGCAGATTTTTCGCGACGAAAATTATTTCGGTACGAGCGTTGTTGCTTCGATTCGAGTTTTTGAAATCAACTTTTCTTTTGCTTGCCCAAAAGAAAAGTTGCAAAAGAAAAGGGCACTCCTGCGGAGAGCTTGGTCGTTCGTAAAGTCAAAGTATCGGCAACGCGTGCGTTATCGTGTCCGCAAGTGAAACATCCTGTTTCAATTGCGGACGAGGCCGTCATCCGTGACGGCCTCAAATTTCCGTTGTACGTGTCGTCGCGCAGGATTTTGACATACTTTCGCGAAATTCTTTGCCGAAAAATTTTTGGAGGAGTTGAACGCTTTGACTGAACGAAAAGAGATGACAGCTGACGAAGTTTTAAAGAAATATGACAATGAATCAAACACGATGGAATATTCGGGCGTCATGGCAAAAATAATTTCGGCGTTGGCGATAAGTTTTTCCGTCTACCAAATTTACACGGCAAGTTTCGGACTTTTGGACGCGCAGATTCAGCGTGCAATTCATTTGAGTTTCGGATTGTGTTTGGTATTTTTGCTGTACCCGACGAAAAAATCTTGGCGGCGCGACAAACTTCACCCGCTTGACGGAATACTTGCAATTTTGGGCGCGGCGGCTCCGTTTTACATTGTGGCGAATTATCACGAATTAATTTTGCGTGCGGCACTTCCCACGACGACGGATGTTTTAATCGGCGCACTCGGAATAATTTTGGTTATCGAAGCGGCGCGGCGTGTCGTCGGAATTCCGATGGTTTGCGTCGTGTTATTTTTTATCGTCTACGCATTCGCGGGGCCGTACATGCCGGGCGTTTTGGCTCACCGGGGCTTGACGATTGATTATTTCGTCAGCCACGTTTACTTCACGACGGAAGGAATTTTCGGCATACCGCTGGGCGTTTCGTCGACGTTCATATTTCTGTTTATTTTGTTCGGCGCGTATCTTGAAGGCACGGGACTCGGAAAATTTTTTATCGACACGGCTAACGCGATTGCAGGTTGGGCAAGCGGCGGTCCCGCGAAAGTTGCGGTTTTGTCGAGCGGCTTGATGGGAACTGTTTCGGGCAGTTCAGTTGCGAACGTCGTCGGCACGGGTTCATTGACGATACCGATGATGAAAAAACTTGGCTATCATAAAGATTTTGCCGGTGCTGTCGAAGCGGCGGCGTCGACGGGCGGGCAGTTGATGCCTCCGGTCATGGGCGCGGCGGCTTTTTTGATGGCGGAATTCGTCGGCGTGCCTTACGTCGAAATTGTTAAAGCGGCGGTAATTCCTGCGTTCCTGTACTTTGCGGGCGTGTGGCTCGGCGTGCATTTCGAGGCTCAACGAAACAACCTGCGCGGACTTCCCCGCGAAGAACTTCCGAAACTCGGAGAACTTTTGAAAACACGCGGGCATTTGGCAATTCCGCTTGTGGTGATAGTTTATTTGTTGGTGAGCGGCTATACTCCGATGCGTGCGGCTTTGGTTGCGATAATTTTGTCGATTTTGGTTTCGTCGATAAAAAAATCAACGCGCATGTCGCCTGCGGAAATTGTTCACGGTCTCGAAACGGGCGCACGAAATGTTTTGGGCGTACTGGTCGCGTGTGCGGCAGCGGGAATCATAATCGGTGTCGTGACGAAAACGGGCGTCGGCTTGAAATTGGCGTCTGCCCTTTTGGATTTGTCCGGCGGCTTGATTTTGCCCAGCATGTTTTTGACGATGATAACCGCGATAATTTTGGGCATGGGCGTCCCGACAACGGCGAATTACGTCATCACGTCGACAATCGCGGCACCGGCACTGATTCAAATGGGCGTGCCGATTCTTGCGGCGCACATGTTTGTTTTTTACTTCGGAATAATCGCGGACGTGACACCGCCGGTTGCGCTTGCGGCATATGCAGGTTCGGGAATTTCGGGCGGCAATGCACTAAAAACCGGAATCAACGCGTCGAAACTTGCAATCGCGGCGTTCATAATCCCGTACATGTTCGTTTTGAGTCCGGAGTTACTTTTAACGGACGGCGTGACTTTCGGCTTGATAATTTCGCTGTTGACGGCGATTATCGGAATGGTTGCGCTGTCGTCGTCGCTTATCGGTTATCTTGCCGCACCGCTGAAAAATTTTGAACGAATAATTTTGGGCGCGGGCGGCTTGATGATGATTAAACCCGGACTTGCCACAGACGTTATCGGCGTCGCGATTTTCGCCGCAATTTTGTTCTTGCAACTCAAACGAAAAAAATCTTGACGGAAATTTTTCACGTCGGAACGCGGCGATAACGTTTAAATTTTCGTAACGACACGTCGCGTCAACTGTTCCCCCGCTTTTAAAGCGGGTTTTGGCAACTCAAACGAAAATCGTAAAGGAGGTCGATTGCCGTGCTTGTAAAAATAATTTCCGTTGTGCTCGTCGCGCTGATTTTTGTTTTCGCCGTGAGATTAATGCCGAAAATTTTTTTGTACGTGATTGTTGCGGCGGGAATGGCAATTAAATTCGTCGCGAAAAAAATTTTTGATGCCGTGCCGTGGACAATTTCAGCCGTCATTGCGGTGACGATTGTTTTCTGCGCATTGGGACGACAATTTTTTGTCAACGAAGACGCGAAAATTTTTGTCGCCCGAAAACTTTCGCCGCAAAATTTACCGCATGAAAAAACTTTTGCTTTGCTGACAATCGGCTTGATACTTGAGCTTCACGAAAAATTTTCCTGAGCGCACGGCACGAAAATTTTTACTGTCTTGTTGCGCTTTGAACTGCGGTTTCGGATTTTGAACTGCAGTTTTTTTATTGCAGGAAAAATTTTTCACGCGCAGAAAAATCGCCGCAAGGAGGTATGCGTTATGAATTTCAAGAAATTTTTCCGACAAACGTCGGCGGCATTGACAATCGTCGCGTGTTTGCTTTTTGCCGAAACCGGTCAAGCGGAAATTCAAATCTATGAAGGCATCGGCATCTACACGATATTGAACGGCGAGAATCACAATTTCGCGAAGAAACAAGCCAAACTTAAAGCCGAACGGGACATTCTTGAGCAGATTTATCTTTACGTCAGTTCCGTGTCGAAATCGGAAATTTCCAATCTGAGCAAGGACGAAATTATCACCGTCGCGGCGGGCAAAATGAGCGTTCTCGACACGAAATTTTTCGTGAGCAAGGAAAACGGCTCCTTCGTCGTCACGGCAACGATCACTGCGGAAATTGACCCCGACGAAATTCCCGAAGCTGTCGAACGCGAAAAGAAAACACGTCTGCAACAAAATTAATCCGACAAATTTAAAGGAGGCACCGACATGAAAAAATTTTTTACGGCAGCTCTTTTGGCGGGAATTTTATTTTTTCCGACGAACGGCGACGCGGAAATTAAAACTTACGAGGGCAACGGCGAATACCTGATGAGCGATTTTGAAGAAATGTCAATCGCCCAAGAACGCGCCAAAAATCGCGCTGAAGAAGACGCGCTCGACAAAGCCGGTGTTTTCGTCACGAGTTTTTCAAAGAGTGAGAACTCGAACTTGACTGCCGACGAAATTTCCGCAGTAACCAACAGTATCACCGAGATTGTCGGCGAAGTCGAATTTTCCGACAGACTTTTTCAGTTGACTGAACAATCGACGGCGGTAATCGTCAACGCGAAACTCAACGCACGAATCGACACAGACGGCATTGCAAATTTCCTCAAGCTTGACAAAAAAGACCGCGTTAAAATCGTCGAAGACAGCAACCGTTTGAAAAACGCCGCCAACGCAAACGACAAGCAGGTTGAAGATTTGAAACGCCGTTACGACGAAACAGATTCGCAGACCGAACGCGACAAAATCAAGACGGAAATTAATTCGCTCGACAGAGAATTTTTGGCGATTCAGAAACTGCGCGAAGCGAACAAACTTTATTTCAAGCGAGATTTTCGGGCGGCGATTGACCTTTACACTCAATCACTCGAATTAAATCCGACAGTTGACGCCTACAACAATCGCGCAGGCACCCTTGCCGTGCTGAACAGATACGACGACGCTTTGGCGGACTTCGACAAGGCAATCAAACTCAAGCCCAACTATTCAATGATTTACAACAATCGCGCCGCCGTGTACAAAGACATGAAAAATTATGACGCGGCACTTGCCGACTTCAATAAAGCCATTGAACTTGACCCGAAAAATGTTTTGGCTTTGAACAATCGCGGCACCATTTACGCCGACCTGAACGACTACGACGCGGCGATTAAAGATTACAACAAAGCTCGCAAACTCAATCCGAAAGACGACACGATTTTTAATAATCTCGGTCAAGCTTATTCCGCGCTGAAAAAAGATGACAAGGCTTTGGAATATTTCAATAGGGCGATTGAACTTGATCCGACCAATTTCGCCGTCTTCAACAATCTGGGCGTTTTTTATGCGGACAGGGGTAACGACGAAAAGGCTTTGGAAAATTACAATAAGTCGCTCGAAATTCTGCCCGACAACATTTCCGCGCTGAACAATCGCGGCAGTCTTTACGCAAAATTGGAAGAATATGACAAGGCGATTGCCGATTGTTTGCAGGCAGTTTCACTCGAACCGACTTTTGTGCACGCTTACGTCAATCTCGGTTACGCTTATTATTCGGCGGGCAAAACCGAACTTGCGATTCGCAGTTACAGCAAAGCTTTGGAACTCGACCCGAATCATCTTTCCGCCTATGAAAATCTCGGCTACATTTATTGCAACACAGGCGAATATCAACAGGCGGTCAACGATTTCACTAAAGCTGTCGAACTCGGTTCCGACAAAGAAAGCACTTTCGTTTGGCGCGGCGAAGCTTATGCCGGGCTGAAAAATTACGACGCCGCCATTGCCGATTACAGCAAAGCCATCGAAATTAATCCGACAAACGAAGTCAATTTCCTCAAACGCGGCTTTGCTTATCACAACTCGAAAAACGAAACCCGCGCCATCGAAGATTATACGCACGCCGTTGAACTCAACCCGACTTTTGAGCAAGGTTATCTGTTTCGTGCGTTGTCCTATCTCATGTTGCAGAAAAATGAATCCGCCGTTGCCGACTACAAAAAAGTCATCGAATTGGCACCCGATACCGTCGACGCTTACAGAGGTCTCGCCATTTGCTACAAACGTCTCGGCGACGAAGAAAATTTCAAAGTAAATTCCGCCAAAGTCAAAGAACTCACCGCCAACAAATAAAACTTTTGCGGAGGTGTTGACATGAAAAAATTTTTTACGGCGGCTCTTTTGGCGGGAATTTTATTTTTCCCGACGACGGGCGTTGCGGAAATTCAAACTTTCGACGGCACCGGCAAATACTTCGTGAGCGATTTTGAAACCGGAGAAATTGGACAACAACACGCTGTTATACGAGCAAAAAGGGACGCTTGCGACAAAGCCGAAGTTTATCTCAAAGCTTTTTGTCAGATGCGGGACATAGATTTGACCGACGACGAAATTGCCGCCATTGTTCACAACGTCATCATGATTGACGACGTGCACGCCGAAAAAAAAATCACCGACATCAACGGCGAACTCGTTTTAATTTGGATAGCGACAGTCAAAGCGACAATCGACACGGAGGCTGTCAACAAATTCATCATGCGCAAAGATAAAAGTTGATTGCGAAAAATTTTGTCCGTTGATTTACAAACGCCTGCTTTGTCGCGCAGAACTTTTGCCGTGTCGTTGACTTTCGTGAGCATTGGAAAAAATTGATTCGCCATAAAAATCCTCTTTTGCCGCGTCGAGATATATCACAAAAATTTTCCGCACAAAAATTTTTAAACGCGCAGGGAAATTTTTACACGTAACGAAATTTCGCGGCAAGGAGGTGTTCACATGAAAAAATTTTTTCGACACGCGTTGACGACGTTGCTTGTCTTCGTGACTTTGCTTTTCGCGGTGATTGTCGGCGCGGCTGTCCAAACTTTCGAGGGCACGGGGCGTTATGTCATGAGCGAATTCGAGACCGAAGACATCGCCAAGCAACGTGCAATTCAAAAGGCTAAGGAAAACGCGCAGGACAAAGCCGGCGTTTACCTCACGAGCTTTTCAAAATCGGTCAATGCTAATCTTGTCGCGGACGAAATTTCCGCCGTCACCAACAACATTCTTGACGTTGAGGACGTGCAAATCGACAGCAAAGTTGTCGACGCGGACGGTGAGCAAGTCATCATTTGGACGGCGACGCTCAAGGCAAATATCGACCCCGACGGCATTTGGGATTTCGTCAAGCGCGACGACAAGGACAAAGCCAACATCGTTCAGCAAAACAACAGTTTGCGCGAAGACTTTGCCAAGAACGACAAGCAAGTCGAAGATTTGAAGGCTCAATACAAGCGCGCCACATCTCAAGCCGAGAAAGACCGAATCCGCGAACAGATGAATCAAGCCGACCGCGACTTTTTGGCGAACGAGAAACTTGCGGAAGCCAACAAACTTCACTACGCCAAAGATTACGAAGGCGCGATTAAACTCTACGACGAGGCGATTGAACTCAACCCGAATTTTGCGGAGGCGTACTATAATCGCGGCAACGCTTACGCCGACTTGAAGCAATACGAACGGGCGATTGCCGACTTCGACAAAGCGATTGAACTCAATCCGAATTTAGCCGAGGTGTACAACAATCGCGGCGTCGCTTACGCCAAACTCAAGCAATACGAGCGGGCGATTCAAGATTACGACAAGACCATTGAAATTAATCCGAATTATGCTTTGACGTACAACAATCGCGGTATCGCTTACGCCGACTTGAAGCAATACGAGCGGGCTATTCAAGACTATGACAAAGCCAATGCAATTAACCCGAATTATTTCGAGGCGTATCACAATCGCGGAAACACTTATCATCATTTGAAGCAATACGAGCGGGCTATTCAAGACTACAACAAAGCTCTGGAGATCAATCCGAATGATGCAAACGCGTACAACAGCCGCGGCTACACTTACTACTTGTTGAAGCAATACGAGCAAGCAATTCAAGACTACAACAAAGCTATCGAACTGGAGACCAATCCTGAGTATCTGAAAAGAAATTACAGAAACCGCGGCAAGCTCAATTTTGATTTTCAAGAATACGATCGAGCAATTGCCGATTATACGGAGACCATCGGATTCAACCCGAACAACGCCGAGGATTATTATTGGCGCGGTCTTGCCCAATACTACTTGGGTGAATACCAACGGGCGATTGCCGACTACGACAAGGCGATTCAACTCTATCCGAATTATGCTGACGCGTATTTCAATCGCGGCAACTCTTACAACGACCTTGGGCAATACGAACAGGCGATTCAAGATTACGACAAGGCAATTCAACTCGCCCCGAATTGGGATTGGGCGTACAACAATCGCGGTGTCGCTTACTTCCGACTCGGACAATACGAACGGGCTATTGCCGACTACGACAAGGCGATTCAACTCAATCCGAATTATGCGGATGCTTACAACAGTCGCGGTGTCGCTTACTTCAACCTCAAGCAATATGATAGAGCGATTGCCGACTATAACAAAGACATCGAACTCAATCCGAATTATGCGGATGCGTACGGTAATCGCGGTATTGCTTACGCACAATCAGGGCAATTTGAGCGGGCGATTCAAGACCTCGACAAAGTCATTGAACTCAACCCGAATTATGCTTTGGCATACGGTACTCGCGGTTGGGTTTACTTCAATCAACAGCAAAACGAACGGGCACTTCAAGACCTCGACAAGGCGATTCAACTTAACCCGAATGACACCGATTCGCGCTACCTTCGTGCTCAAATTCATTTCAACGCGAAAGACTACGAGGCGGCTCTTGTCGACAGCGACAAACTGGTTCAGCTCCTCCCCGACAATGCCGAGCAACACTTCATTCGCGGCGCATTAAATTATCACGTGGAAAATTTCGGGCAAGCTCTGAACGACTTCGACAAGGGCATTAAACTCAACCCGAATAATGCGGCGGCGTACAACAGTCGCGGTTGTCTGCAGTTCTTCGCGGGCAAATACGACGAAGCTCTTGCCGACTTCAACAAAGCTACGGAACTTGACGCGAATAATGCCAACGCTTACGTCAACCGTGGCGAAATTTACTATCGTCAAGAAAAATATTCGCAGGCTCTCGACGAACTCAACAAAGCTGTCGAACTCAACTCGAATGACGCCGTAATTTATTTTGAGCGCAGTTTGGTTCACGAAAAACTTGGCAACACGCAGGTGGCACTGGACGATTTCAACAAGGCTGTCGAAATTAATCCGTCGCTGTCCGACGAAGTTTGCATAAACGGCAAAGCGTATCTTTACTTCAAGCAATACGAACGGGCGATTGAGGAATTCGGTCACGCGCTCAAACTCGACCCGCGCAACGCCGAAGCTTATTTCGGTCGCAGTCAGGTTTATTCCGCACAAGGTAAATCAAAACAGGCGAAGGACGACTTCAACAGGGCTCTGAAACTCAATCCGAATCTTGCCGAAGAACGCCTCAAACACGGCGACAAACTTCGCGGCTATCAAAAATATGAGCGGGCGATTCAAGTTTACGACGAAGCCATCAAAATTAAGCCCGATTATGCCGAAGCTTATCACGGTCGCGGGCTGGCTTATTACAACTTGAAAAATTACAAGCAGGCGATTCGTGATTATTCCAAGGCAGTCAAGCTCAAGCCCGATTACGCCGAAGCTTATAAAGACTGCGGCAACGTTTACGATGCGTTGAAAGATTATCCGCGTGCACTGGAAGAATACAACAAGGCCATTGAAGCAGACCCGAAATTTATCGCGGCGTACAACAATCGCGGCAACATCTACAACGAACAGAAAAAATATTGGAAAGCTCTTGCCGAATACGACAAAGTCATCGAGATTGATCCCAATTTTGCTTTTGCGTACGGCAATCGCGGCGATGTTTACAGCAACGGCTTAAAGCAGTACGAACGGGCAATTCAAGATTTTGACAAGTTCATCGAACTCAACCCGAATTTTGCGGAGGCGTACGGCGTTCGCGGCTACGCTTACTATCGTCTGAAGCAATACGAGCGGGCAATTCAAGACTATGGCAAAGCGATTCAACTCAATCCGAATTTTGTTTGGGCGTACAACAATCGCGCCGATGCTTATAATTACGGTTTGAAAAATTATCGCCGGGCAATTCAGGATTACACCAAGACCATCGAACTCGATCCGAATTATGTCGCGGCGTATCGCAATCGCGGGCTTGCTTACTTCGGATTGAAAGATTACGAGCGTGCGATTCAGGATTTCGACAAAGCCATTGAACTCAAGCCCGATTTTGTCGACGCTTACAATGCCCGAGGCACCGTCTACGGTGACGGTTTGAAAGATTATCAGCGGGCGATTCAAAATTTCGACAAAGTCATCGAACTTTCTCCCGGTTATTTCTACGCGTGGCACAATCGCGGGCTTAATTACGGACGCCTTGGACAATTTGAGCGGGCGATTCCGGATTTCGACAAAGCCATTGAACTCAAGCCCGATTATGTCGATGCGTACCTCAATCGCGGCTGGGCTTATTCTAATCTCGGTCAATACGAGCGGGCGATTCAAGATTACACCAAAGCCATTGAGCTGAATCCGAATTGGGCACTTGCGTACAACAATCGCGCCCGCTGTTATCGAGCTTTGGGCGACAACGAAAAAGCTCAAGCCGATTTCGACAAAGCGAAACAACTCGGTTACGACGGCTGAACTTAACGACAAAAATTTTTGTCCCGTGCCAAAACTACGGCGCGGGATTTTTTTGCGGGAAAAATTTTTCGTTGCCGTTATAAAATTCTCGAACAAATTTCTGCAAGACGACCGCCGAAAAATTTAAAGCTTGTCGCCGAATTTTTGCAGGGAAATTTTTCGACGTGCAGAAAAATCGCCGCAAGGAGGTGTTTGAAATGAAAAAATTTTTCCGACGAACGTTTTCAATTCTGTTGCTTGCCGCGATTTTGTTGACGGCAACCGCTCATGCCGCCGACAAAATTTATGACGGTTACGGCGAAAGTCATTCAAGTCCGTTTGAAAAAATTGACTTCACGAAAATGCGTGCGCGTGAAGATGCCGTTCAAGACGCGAAAGACAAAGCCGGCGTCGAAGTCCGAAGTTATTCGCGCACCGTCAATTCTTTTCTCACCGACGACGAAATTCTTGCCATAACGAACAGCGGAGTCAAAGAAATCGGCGAAACGCAATACGCCAGCGACGAAATTAAAACGTCGACGCTCACAATCACGGTTTTTAAAGCGCACGTCAAAGTTGAGATTGATACCGACGGCATTTCAAAATTTCTCCGTCTCGAACAAAAAAGTCGCGAAGCCGTCATCCGTCAATTCAAAACCGAAAATCGCTTGACCGCCGAAGACAGAACGAAACTTGCCGAACTCAACGCCCGCGCCGAAAAAGCAACAACTCAGGCGGAACGCGACGCGATTCAATCCGAATTTGACAAGCTCAACAACAAATATCTTGCCTTGCAGAAATACAAGGAAGGCAACAAACTTTACGACCAAGGCAGATTTTCCGAAGCGATTTTGTGTTACGACGACGCCATTAAACTCAATCCCGACGATGCGGATTTTTATAACGAACGCGGCATTTGTTATGACGAGCTGAAAAATTACGAACGGGCGATTGAAGATTACAATCGTGCTTTGAAGTTGACGCCCGACGACGCCGATTTTTACAACAATCGCGGAAATTCTTACCAGTGTTTGCACAAATACGACCTTGCGCTTGCGGATTTAAACAAATCACTCAAACTCAAACCGAATGACAGTTACGCGCTCAACAATCGCGGGCTGATTTATTTCAGCTTGCGCAAATACGACCTTGCACTTGCCGATTTGAACGCCGCCATTGCTCAAAATCCCAAAGACGCTTTTCCGTACAGCAATTTAGCCGTCATTCATTACGCGACGGGCGAATTCCAAAAAGTTCTTGACGACTGTAACAACGCTCTCGCGATAAATCCGAATCTGGCAGTTCCGTACAACAATCGTGCGCTTGCTTACATAACCTTCAAGGATTTTCGGCGGGCGATTGAAAATCTGGATAAATCTCTTGAATTAAATCCGCGACTTGCTCAGCCGCATTTCGGACGCGGGTTGCTTTATTCCGTAATGGGCGATACTCAACAAGGTTTGGAAGAATTCAACGCCGCGCTGAAAATTGATCCGCATTTTGTCGGAGCGTATGTCGGTATGGCAATGATTCATTCCATGTTGGGCGACCACAATCGGGCTCTCGAAGAGTGCAACAAAGCTCTGCAAGTTGACCCGTATTTGTCGCAGGCTTATGTCGCACGCGCCATGGTTTATTATTCCGCCAAAAATTACGACAAAGCTCTCGACGAGTGCAACCGTGCGTTGAAATTCGATCCGTATCTGTTCGCTGTTTACGTCATTCGCGGCGACATTTACGACGAACAAGGCAAAAAGGATTTGGCACTTGCCGATTACAACAAAGCGATTGAATTCAATCCTTACGAGACCGATTTTTATAACGGTCGCGGATTGATTTATGCCGATTTGAAAAAATTTGACGCCGCGCTTGCCGACTACAACAAGGCTATCGAACTGAATCCCAAAAACGGAAATGCCTATTACAATCGCGGGCTGATTTACAAAGATACGAAAAATTACGCGCAGGCGGCAGACGATTTCGGAAAATATATCCTCTACGCGCCCGCAGACCCCGACGGATATTTTTATCGCGGTTGGGTTTTGGACGAACTGAAAAATTATGACGCTGCCATTGCGGATTATTCCAAAGCTCTCGAACTCAATCCGAACGATGCCGTTACGTGGTACAATCGCGGTTACGTTTATCACGAATTGGAAAATCAACAGGCCGCCATTGCCGATTATTCCAAAGCTCTGGAACTTGCGCCGGAGTATGTTAAGGCGTACAACAATCGCGGCAAAGCTTATTACGACACGGGAAATTACGAACAGTCGCTTCCCGACTTCAACAAGGCGATTGAACTTGACCCGAATTATTTTTGGGCGTACAACAACCGTGCCAATACTTATTACATGCTGAAAAATTTTGAGCAGGCGATTTCGGATTACAGCAAAGCAATTGACCTCACGGAAAAATTCGGTTTCGCATATTATTGGCGCGGCAAATGTTATCAACAGCTCGGCGACAACGCAAAAGCTCAAGCGGACTTCGCCAAAGCAAAAGAACTCGGCTACAACGGTTGAAAGGAGTGATTTGTATGTTTCGATTGTTCGCGGCTGTTATTTTCGTGGGAATGTTTTTGTTGATGACGCACGCTCACGCCGAAATAAAAACTTACGAAGGTTACGGCGAAACTGCTTTGAGCGAAATCGAAAATCCCGAATTCGCCAAAATGCGCGCCAAAGATGCCGCTGTCAGAGACGCCAAAGACAAGGCCGCAATCGATTTGCTTGCCTTCGCGCTGTCGAAAAATTTGCCGCTCACCGAAGAAGAAATTTTCACCGTACTCAACAACAACATTAAATTTGATGGCGAAACGCGCTACGAAGACGACATAATCAATCACTCGGAAAAAACTTCAGTTGTGATTTTCAAGGCGTATGTGAAAATCAACGTCGACACCGACAGTCTTTCAAATTGGCTCAATTTTGAACGGAGCACAAAAGATACTTTGCTTGAACAAAACAAAACCGCGCAGGAGCTGAGTGACGAAGACCGCAAAAAAATTGAAGACTTGCAACGACGCGCACAAAATGCAAAAACGCCCGAAGAAATTGCAAAGATCAAAGCAGAGTTCGAGCAACTCAATAACAATTATCTTGCCATGCAAAAATACATCGCCGGCAACGTAGCTTATTCGCGCAACCAATTTGATGATGCGCTGAAATTTTACGGTGAAGCACTTGAGATTAATCCGAATTTCGGCACGGCGTACAACAATCGCGGTACCGCTTACTTCAATTTGAAAAATTACGAAGTCGCCGGTGCAGACTTTACAAAAGCCATCGAACTCAATCCGAATAACGCAACAGCATACGGCAATCGCGGCGACGTTTACCGGTTGACGGGGAATCAAAACGCCGCACTTGACGATTACAGCAAAGCCATTAAACTCGCCCCGAATAATGCCATCTTTTACAACAATCGCGGTATCACTTATTTCAACTTGAAAAATTACGAATATGCTATCGCAGACTTTACAGAAGCCATTAAACTCAATCCGAATAACGCAACGGCATACGGCAATCGCGGAGACGTTCACCGGTTGACGGGAAATTTCAACGCCGCAGTCGACGATTATTCCAAAGCCATTGAACTCGCCCCGAATAATGTCGTCTTTTACAACAATCGCGGTGTCGCTTACTTCAACTTGAAAAATTACGAGGTCGCCGGTGCAGACTTCACAAAAGCTATCGAACTTAATCCGAATTACGCAACGGCATACTGCAATCGCGGAGACGTTCACCGGTTGACGGGAAATTTCAACGCCGCAGTCGACGATTATTCCAAAGCCATTGAACTCG
>JAFUYE010000090.1 GCA_017470715.1 Selenomonadaceae bacterium | reverse complement strand
AGAATAATTCAATTAGGAATTAGGAATTAGGAGTTAGGAATTAATTGCCGTTCCATTACCCATAAAAAAAAACGCCCGATTTTTTGTCGAGGCCATAGCTTTTCGGTTTGGCGGCGAAAAAATTTCACCCGACGAACGACGTAAATTTTTCCCGCTGGAATTCGCTTAACCTGCAGACGAAATATTACAACACGAATATTCACGTCGGAGCGTTCTCGTTGCCGACTTACGTCATCAAAGCTTTGCGCGCCGCAGAATAATTCAATTAGGAATTAGGAATTAGGAGTTAGGAATTAATTGCCGTTCCATTACCCATAAAAAAAAACGCCCGACGATTAATCGAGCGTTCTTTTTTGTTGCAATGAAATTGCTATCAGAATTCGTAGAAGTCAAGCGATTTGATTTCGAGAGTTTTGCCTTCAAGCGGAGTGAAGACGATGTTTTGAGAATCTTTTTGCGGATAAACGCGAGTCGACATAACTTCGGCACCGTCGTTGACGAAAATTTCAATCGCGGACTTGTCGAGGAAAATGCGGAACTTGAGGATATCGCCGAACGGTTGCAAAATGACTTTGCGAATACCTTTGCCGCCTTCGATTGTCTGGTCGCGGTTAAGTTCAAGGACAGGTTTGCCGTCTTCGGGATAAAATCTGACCCAGGTTTTTTCTTTTTCGCCGCTGAAAAGTTCAAAGTCGAAGTTGCCCGATTTTGCAACGTCAACTTCAAAGAGTAATTCGCCGCAAGTACCTTTGACGCCGTCGAGTTGCGTTTCTTTGTCGAGCGAAAGATCTTTGTAGTGAACGCCTTCGCCGCGCATGCATTCGAGTTCTTTCGGCGGGACGGTGTAAACTTTGCCGTCTCTGAATTGAAGTTCACGCGGAATTGTGAGCATGGTTGCCCAACCGTCAGCTTGTTCGGGGAACGGACTTTGCCACGCAGCCATCCACGCAATGATAAAGTAACGTCCTTCGGGATTTTTCATCATCGTCGTTGCGTAGAAGTCGAAGCCGTGATCGAACGTGAAGAATTCGCCGTGGCTGAAAACGCCCGTGTCGTAATCAAGCTTACCAATCATGTAGCCCGCCTGGTGAATGTTGTGGAACATGTAACCTTTGGGCGGAACGTGTTGCGGCGAAATAATCATGACGTATGTATCGCCGAAATGCGCAAAGCCGGGGCATTCCCACATTGTGCCTTCGGAATAATCCGGTTTGGAAATTGCCGCGACGGATTTAAATTTCCAGTCGAAGAAGTTTTCGGACTCGAACAGCACGATTTGTGTGCGAGAACGGTCGTGAATTCTGTTGCCGACCGCGCAGTAATATTTGCCGTTGTGATCCCAAATTTTCGGATCACGGAAATCGATGTTCGCAATAATCGGGTGATTGTTCGGAATGTCGATGACGGGATTTTTTTCGTACTTCGTGAAGTTAATGCCGTCTTCGGAATAAACGAAGCATTGACGCTCGGTGACATTGCCGCCGCCGGACGAACCGGAAGGATTGTAGCCCGAAGGATTGCTGGCATTACCGCCAATGTCGGCACCTTCCGCCGAACGGTTGAATCTCTGGCTGGTGTACATGAGCCAAAGTTTGCCTTCAAACTCGTAGCCGCAACCGCTGAAGCAACCGTCCCAGTCGTACCACTCTTTGCCTTCGGAAAATTCGCCGGGCGTAATAGCTATCGGCTGGTGTTCCCAGTGACAAAGATCTTTGCTCGTGGAGTGACCCCAGTGCATCGGACCCCAGTTCACGGAGTACGGATGGTACTGATAGAAAATGTGATACTCGCCCTTGTAGTAGGAAAATCCGTTCGGGTCGTTGAGCCAACCAATCGGCGGCGCGACGTGATACTTCGGATACCACTTGGACTCTTGACACTTTTTGGCTTGTTCAGCGTCCAATTTTTTGTCTAACATTCTTAACCCACCTCCAGTTTGAAATTTTAAGGGAAGACTTGATTTAAGTCAAGCGAAAATTCTTACATTGAGTAAAAACAATCGACGTTGCCGCCGTTGTGTTCGGTTAAATTTTAAAGCCGTGTTGACGCAAAAATTTTCTGCGGACTTTGTGACAACAGGTTTTATGTCAAAAAAATTTCAAGCCGCCGATTTCGTGTCGACGCAAAAATTTTCTGCGGACTTTGTGACAACAGGTTTTATGTCAAAAAATTTTTCAAGCCGCCGATTTCGTGTTGACGCAAAAATTTTCTGCGGACTTTGTGACAACGGGTTTTATGTCAAAAAAATTTCAAGCCGCCGATTTCGTGTCGACGCAAAAATTTTCTGCGGACTTTGTGACAACAGGTTTTATGTCAAAAAAATTTTTCGCGCAGATTTCGCGTCCTGTCGCCGTTGCCGATTTGACTTTCGCATTCTGCCGCCGAATTTTGAACTGTTCACAAAGCCGCTTACAAATGCTATAATCGCTACGTTTAACGATTTCACGACGGAAGGAGGACAGCTTGTTTTTCGTCAAAAATTTTTGACTGAGGAACGAGCGTATTTTTTTTTCACACTTTTGAAAGGAGGATAATTAATGAACTTGCTAAAAGTTCGTAAACGTTCGGGGCAAAAAGTTGCTTACGACCGCGCAAAAATTTTCAACGCGATAGCCGGCGCGAACCGTGACGCGACAACTGTCGACGACAAACTTTCCGACGAGGAAATTGAACGCGTGACGGATTCGGTCGAGCAAGAAATTTCCGGCAACGAAATTATCGGCGTCGAGGCGATTCAAGACTGCGTAGAAAAATGTTTGATGACGCACGGATTTTTTGACGTGGCGAAACAATTCATCGTCTATCGTCAACGCCACAGTCAACGTCGTGCCGCGCAGAAAAAGTTGGTCGAAACTTATCGCGATATTTTTTTCGCGGATTCGGTCAACGTCGATTTGAAACGCGACAACGCCAACATTAACACCGATGCTTCAATGGGCATTATGTTGAAACTCGGCGCGGAAAGTTCCAAGTACTTTGTCGACAATTACGTTCTGCCCGAAGAATTTGCGGCGGCGGACAAAGAAAACTGGATTCATATTCACGATAAAGATTTTTCGCTTATAACTTTCAACTGCTGTCAAATCGACTTGCTGAAACTTTTTCACGGCGGCTTTTCGACGGGACACGGTTTTTTACGCGAGCCGAATTCGATTCGCTCCTACGCGTCACTTGCCTGCATTGCGATTCAAAGCAACCAAAATGACATGTTCGGCGGACAATCGATTAACGCGTTTGATTTTGCGATGGCGGAAGGCGTGCGAAAATCTTTCAAGCGGGCAATTCGCGACGAGGTGAAACGTGCCTGCGAATTCTGCGACGTGACCGCGACGGGTGAAATTGATTTTAATGTCTGCACTTATTCCGAGGGCGATAATCCCGCCGCCGTCGAAAGTTTGACAAAAATTATCGGCTCCGAAAAAATTGCGGCGAAAATTTATCGTCAAACCTGCGCGGACGTCACCGAGGAAACTCATCAAGCAATGGAAGCGTTGATTCATAATTTCAACACGTTGCACAGTCGGGCGGGCGCACAAGTTCCGTTTTCGTCGATTAACTACGGAATGGACACGAGCCCCGAAGGTCGCTTGGCGATTCGTGAAGTGCTCAACGCGATTGAAGCAGGTCTCGGCAACGGCGAAACTCCGATTTTCCCGATAAGCGTCTTTCAACTCAAAAGCGGCGTGAATTACAACGTCGACGACCCGAACTATGATTTGTTCCGACAGGCGTGCAAAGTCAGCGCAAAACGTTTGTTCCCGAATTTTGTCAACATTGACGCGCCGTATAATCTTCAATACTACAAGCCCGGCGATTACAACAGTTATGTCGCAACGATGGGGTGTGCTGACGGTGATGAAGTTGTTGTTTATCGTTACAAAGATGAATTTTTCTGCGAAGGTATCAAACGACTTTGGTCTCGTATGCAAGAACGCGAATTGCAACGCGGGCAAAGCCGATACATTGAGGCGCAGGATTTACAAATTTGGGACGCAAGCAACAGAAAATTTGTTGACGTTCGCACGGTGATTAAAAATCCCGACCAAGGAAATTGGACGCGGGTAAATTTCGACAACGGCAGATCAATTTTGGTCACCGCCGACCATCCGCTTTACACTGCTAATCGCGGGCGCATTTCGGTATCGGAACTTGAAGTCGGCGATACTGTCGAGGCTTACTACGATTTTCCGCACATTGAAAATAAAACAAGTGTTCGGAATACCGACGAAGCCTATCTTCTCGGAGTTATCATAACCGACGGTTGTTACGACGGCGGACTCAGCGTAACTTTTGACGCGAAAACCGAAGAAGACATAATGAATAATTTTGTTCGACGCGTCAAAAATGTTTGGGGCAATGATTGTGCGATTAAACATCACGAACGCGGAGACAAAGGCGATTATTTTGCCGTACAAGTCAAAGGTAACGCGAAAGAATTTCAAGACAGATTTACCGAGCTTTTCGGCGGTCTTCAAAAAATTTGCAGAAATATTCCTCACGAAATATTCACGGCACCCGAAAAAATTAAATTGGCTTTTTTGGCGGGCATGATTGACGGCGACGGTCACATCAGCCAAAAATCGAAAGTTCAGCTTGGAAGTACGAACAAAGAATTGGCGTTGCAACAGTTGGCTCTTGCGCAAGCTGTCGGCTATCCCGCGAAAATGTACCTGAATCATTACAATTCAAGCGCGCCCGAAAAAATTCGTTACCGCGTCGAATTCACCATGACAGAGGAAATTGCCGAATATCTTTCAAGCAACAAAAAAGCTCAAGTTCAATGGAACGGCAAAGAATCGCAAACGAAGACGCCCGAAATCGTTAAGGTTAAATCGATTGAACATCTCGGCGCGCTCGGCAAAGAAAGTTTTGACGTTGAAACTGCCAGCGATAAATTCACGCTCTCATTTATTAACTCAGGGAATTGCCGGACGCGTGTTATGTCGAACGTCAACGGTGCCGAAGAATCCGGCAGTCGCGGGAATTTTTCTTTCACGACGATTAACTTGCCGAAACTTGCACTTGAGGCGAAAGGCGACGTTGAAAAATTTTTCGAGCTGTATGACAAGTACATCACGATTTGTCATGATTATTTGCTTTTCCGCTTGAAGACAATCGAAGAAAAACACGTTTACAATTTCCCGTTTTTAATGGGCCAAGGCGTGTGGATGGGTTCCGACAAACTCAAGCCGACCGACAAAATCAAAGACGTGCTTAAACACGCGAGTTATTCAATCGGTTTTTGCGGATTGGCGGAATGTCTCGTCGCTTTAATCGGCAAACATCACGGGCAAAGCGACGACGCGCAAAATTTGGGCTTGAAGATTGTCGGACATTTGCGCGAACGCACTGACGATTACACCAAACGCGAAAAACGCAACTGGACGACTTTCGGGACGCCCGCCGAATCGACAGCCGGACAATTTCAACGCGCCAACAGAAAAATTTACGGCAACATCAAAGGCGTGACAGACCGCCCGTATATGACGAATTCAAGTCACGTGCCTGTTTACTTTCCAATCTGCGCGGGCGAAAAAATTCGCATTGAGGCACCGTATCACGCATTATGTAACGCAGGTTAACAGATTGGCCCCCTGTGTCGCGAGACATGCAGGGAAAACTTGGTGAACCTAAGCAAAAAGGGTGTTCGGCATTAAGCCGAGCTGACGGTTGGAGCTGAATAAGACCGATTGTATGACAATTACAATCATATCCATGGGCGAAGCCGCTCCTGTAATCAAAAAATCCTACGGTCCGGCAACGGATAGCAGGTGATACCGTGGTAAGCCCCGACTATCGCAGAACGGAGGTGAAAGCATGATTGAAGTATGGAAAACGATAGAACATTTCGGCGACGGACATTTTCTGATAAGCAATGAAGGCAACATAAAGAAATTGCGCTACGAATTCCGCGACAGTAAAGGACGATTTCATCGATACGCGAATTGTGCGGTTAAAGTTCATTACGGCAAAACAGCTCAACTTCTTGCCACGTTTGAATCGGTTCATATCGCGGCAATATTTTGTAACGCCGAAGACAGCGGTAATCACATCGCTGAAGTTTGTAACGGAAAACGCGATTATGCTTTCGGCTATAAGTGGCGATACGTCGAGGAAACTGTAACGACTAATAAGTAGGGCAGAGATTAGCACTGCTCGAAGCGCCAAGCTCTCCGCGAAGGAGAAGTGATATAGTCTTACAGATTGACGAAAGTCAGTCGAGATGCACATTGCTTACATTGAAATGGATGGCGACCCGACAAAAAATATTTCCGCGTTCGAGGCTCTAGTTCGCGCAATGCACGATGCGAATATGGGTTACTTCAGCATAAATCACCCCGTCGACAGAGATCCGGTCTGCGGATACACGGGAATTATCGCCAACGAGTGCCCGCACTGTCACCGCAAAGAAGTTTCTTCGGGAACTTTCCACATTCAACGCTTGAAGCCCGAAACCAATTAAAAAAAATTCCCGCCGAGTAATTCGACGGGTTTTTTTTTGCAACTTACGCAATCACAGCTTGAATCGTTTTTCGGCTTTGGTGAACAGCCACGGCAACTTTTAAAAAGTTGACAAACAGCTGACGCGCCGCAACGTCATCACGAATCAAACGTTATCGCCGCGTTCAAACTCACAGATTGTATGAGAAAATTTTT
>JAFUYE010000089.1 GCA_017470715.1 Selenomonadaceae bacterium | reverse complement strand
GGTGAAACAGTAGCTTTTCGCGCTCCTCTATGCTAAGATGTTTGTAACTCATGGTATATTCCTGCCTTTTTGAATTACAAACATTTTAGCAGGATACCGTGAGTTTTTCATCTGTTGCACTTGGATTGTACATTCGCGCAAGCAAAAGAAAAGTTGATTCACAAACTCAAATTTACGAATCAGCCGAATCGAAGCAACAAGCTCGACATTTTACCGGCGACGGAAAAATTTTTTGTGCAAATGAAAAATACCTGTTATAATCCCCGCAAACAAAATTTTTTCGGGAGCGATTGATATGACAAGAATTCTGCTCGCCGAGGACGACAGCCGCCTTGGCAAACTGGTCGAGTACATGCTTGCTCAAAATAAATTCAGCGTCGAATGGATAACCAACGGCGCGGATATTTTCGAGTACGCAATGTATTCGGAGTACGACATTTTGATTTTGGATTGGATGATGCCCAACGTTTCCGGTCTGGACGCCTGCCGACAACTGCGCGAAGCCGGTTACGAACGTGCAATTTTAATGCTCACGGCGAAAGACACGGTCGAAGATCGCGTTATGGGTTTGGACGCGGGCGCGGATGATTATCTCGTCAAGCCGTTTGAATTCAACGAACTTTTGGCAAGACTGCGCGCACTGGCAAGACGTTCCACGCAAAAAATTCAACAGGAAATTGTCGAAATCGGCGAATTCACGTTGAACCGCACGACGAAAGTTTTAAAATGCAAAGAACAAGTGATCCAACTGTCGCCGCGTGAATTCCAAATTTTTGACTTGCTCGCGCAGAATTTGGGCGTTGTCGTCCCGCGTGACATTATCCTTGACCGAATTTGGGGACTTGAACGCGACATAACCAGCAACAATATTGATTCGTACATGAAAATTTTGCGCAAGAAGTTGACGGAAGTCGACGGCTCAATCGCGATAAAAACCGTGCGCGGGATTGGTTACCGACTTGAAGCTTGAGGTTTGCTGAGCAATGGAAATTTTCGGGCGCAGTCGTCGCCAACTCGCCTTTGCCTACGCGCTGATAATGTGCATTTTTCTCGCGGTGATAATTTTCGTCGTGCATATGGCAATGAACTGGTCAATGTTTTCCGAACAGGCGCAGGAACTTTCGGACGCTGCAGAAGGTGTCGCCGAAGTGCAAGTGTTTTATGTGCAAAATCCGAATGCCGCCGTCGACGAAAACCGTTACTTCAAAAGCGCGAACGACAGATTGTTTTACTACATTTTCAACACGGACAAGCAACTTGTTCGTTTTGAACGCGCAAGTTTCCGAATTGAACCGTTCGTCCTGAGCGTTATCGAAGATTGGAAAATCGACGAAGGCGAAGTCGAAGTTTTTCGCCACTCAAACGAAATCGGGCAACTTAATACCGTGATGATGACTTCAAAAAAAATTTCGGCGGCGTCGGGCGAACAAATTATTTTCGTCGGCAAAGATGTCACCGCGCTTTATTCCGGTCTCGAAAAAGCAACTTACGCGCAAGTTTTTCTGGGCGTCATTGCATTGCTGATTGCGTCGGGTATCGGCTATTTCATGGCGGGACGTGCGCTCGTGCCGCTCAAAGACGCTTACGAAAAACAGAAACAATTCGCCGCAGACGCGTCACACGAATTGCGAACACCGCTTGCCGTCGTTATGGCGTCGGCTGATTTATTGCTTGCAGATCCGTCTATTGAAAATCCGTTCTTGCGTCAGGTGCTCGAAGATTTAAAGTCCGAAGTCAAAAAAATGACAGATTTGGTCAGCGAATTGCTCATGGTTGCTCGCTCCGACAACAACGCGCTGAAAGTCAAAATTCAACGCGTCGACTTGACGGAACTGCTTGAACAGGTCGTGCGCATGATGAAACCGATTGCCGAAAAGAAAAATATTCTCTTGCTCGGCGAAGAATACCGAAAAGTTTTCGTCAACTGCGATGAACAGAAAATCAAACAGCTTGCGATTATTTTGGTCGACAACGCGATTAAGTACACGACTTCCGGCGGCAGCGTGCTTGTGCGTTTCGATAGTGCGGACGAATCGAAGGCAGTTTTTTCCGTCGCGGACAGCGGTATCGGTATCGCCGAAGAAGATTTGGGCAAAGTTTTCGAGAGATTTTATCGCGTCGACAAAGCCCGTTCGCGTGAAATGGGCGGCAACGGTTTGGGTTTGGCGATTGCGGCTGAAATTGTCAAACTGCACGAAGGAAAAATTTCCGTCGCGTCAAAAGTCGGCGAAGGTACAAAATTTACCGTCGAACTCAAAATCAACTTGAAGAAATAATTTCCCGCAACCTGCGCGGACGTAAAAAAAAATTAGCCTCGACAAAACGTCGGGGCTTTTTTTCGCGTCAACCGCCAAAGATTTTTTTCAAGCCAAGCCAAATGGCAAGCAACCCGAAAACAGTTCCCGCAATGATGACAAATGACCGTTTGCCGTCGCTCATTTGCACACGCCCTTTCAGTTTGTCGGGATTAATTTTCGCGAAACCGTATGTCAGCAACAGACAAAGTCCGCCTTCAAAAAAATACGTTTCCGCGAAACCGTGCATGTATCGCCGAAAACTTCTTGCGGCGTCGAAATCGATACTGCTGTAAATCCAATAAACGGAGACGCCGATAAAAGTCAGCACCCACGCAATCATCGACACGAACGCCAAATAATTGCCGTCGACCGCGTCAAGAATTTTTTCCCGTGCGCTCGTCAAAATTTTTATCAGCGAGTAAATACCAATCAAAAAGAAACCGACACCGATACAAATTAAAATCTCGTCAATCATGGCAATCGCTCCAAAATTCGTTGCAGAAAATCTTCCGCGTTGTCAAACGGCGTAAATTTAAATCCGAACGCTTCATCCGCAAGCTCAAGCATCGGGAAATCAATTTCGCTGTCGCCCGCGCAGAAAATTTTGTCGGCAGGAAATTTTTCGGATAACTTTTTCAACGCTTCGCCCTTGTTCAGACGCGGCGGGAACAAATAAATTTTCTTGCCGGTTTGACCGACGGTTAAATTCGTGTCGAAGGAAATTTCCCCGTCGAAATCATCACTGCGCCGCAGAAACAAAAAACTTTCGTCGACAATTCGGCAAATGTTAAATCTGTCGTCCGTCGAAAATTTTTCGCGCAAAGTTTCAAGCTCACGGGAAATTTCTTCGTCAACAAAATCGCGCAGGAAATTTTTTTGCTCGTCGCCGTCCAAAAGGTAACTGCCGTTCGCGACAACCGCAACTTTCGGGCGAAAATCTTCCGTCCAAAAAATTCTGCGGTATTGGGCGATTGAACGCGTCGTTATCGGCACGAAATCAATCTGCGCGGAAATTTTCTTCAGCAGGTCGAGTGCACGCGGCGAAATAAAACTTTGCTCGTGCCCGTCGTAAATCTCAACGCAAATGTCGCCGTCACGAAATTTTTTGTACGAATGAATCAACGTCCCGTCCAGATCGCAAGCAAATAGAATTTTCATCACGCGTCACCCAGCTTTTGAATCAGCCCGCACGCCCGATAATTTTTCAGCGGATAAATTTCGAGCGGCACGGATTTTTCACGCGCCAGCTGATAAAGATGTCCCAAATGCGCCTCGTCGTCCAAAGCGTGAACCAAAATTTTCCACGGCACGCGTCGCAACAAAACCCGCGTCGCCTCGCCGATACCGGGCTTGATTAAATTTATGTCGTCGATTTTGAAGTCGGCGGCAATTTTTTTGACTTCAACAAGCCCGCTGTTTGCAACGACAGAATTTTTCAATTCGGGCGCGTCGTCGAAGTGTTTTTCAATCGCGTCGATAAATTGATACGTCAAATCTTTGTCGGCAAGTTCGCGATAAAAAGCCGCCCCGTGAAAGTCGTTTTCGCCGATAATGTCGCGTCGCAAAAAAGTCCGGCTCAACAGCCCGCTGACCGTCGAATTCAGGCAGGAACTTGCAATCAAAAAATCTTCGTGCGTGCCGCATTTCGACGCGACACCGGCAGGATCGCTCAAGACCGCAAGTCCCGCGTCAATTTCGGGAAAATTTTTCATCGCGGTAGAAAGTTCACGTTGAATCGCACCTTTGCCCGTCCAGCCGTCGACGAATTGAATTTCTGTGGGATTGTGACGCGACAAAATAAATTTCACGGCGTTTTCGTCAATGCCGACGCCGCGAATAATCGAAATCGTGTAGTGGGCAACTTCGCACGGAAAATTTTTCTGCAGACAATGCTTAATCAAAATCCCGATCGGCGTGCCGGCTCGCGCAAGTGAAACCAATGCGATTTTGCGATATTTGTCCGCGAAAATTTTTTCGGAAACTTTTTTGACGGCGGCGGCGGTGATTTTCGCGTAACGGTTCAGCGCGTCGAAATAAGCTTGCAGATATTTTTCGGTCGGCTCATATTCAAGCGGCAACATTTCGCAATAATGGCGTCCCGATTGAATTTGTTTTTCGCGAACGCTCGCGGGTAACGGTTCGACAAGTCCCGTGATGTCTTTAAGCAAAATCGTCACGTCTTCAGGTTTGTAAGTCCCGAACATTTCAGCACCTCACCAAAAAAATTTTATCGGCGTCAAGCGCGGAAATTAAATCGTTCAAGCCCGCCGAAAAATTTTCCGCGTCCGTCACGATAACTGCCGCGTCGTAATGTTTCAGGTTGTAAATAAATGTCGGGCGATTTGAGTCGTAAAAACTTCGTAACTTGAAACCTGCGCGAATTGGATAATTTTCGTCGTCACAAATACCAATCGGGCTTCGCGTCGTCGAGTGCGTGACAACGGAAAAATTTTCAGCCTCAAGCCGATTTCCGGCAACAATCACGGGCAACATAAATTCTTCCGTGCCGATAACCGCAATGTCGCCCGAAACATTTTCGCGTTTGAACAGGTCGACAACAAAATTTCCCAACGCATCACATTGGCTGAAGTAATCGCCGATTTTGACGCCGCGCCTTGAATCGACGGTAAATTTCAGTTCATGCGCCGAAAAATTTTTGTCGACGGGCGAAACTTCGCGGGCAGGTTCGACGACAAAATTTGACGCGTCGAAATTTTTATCAAGCTTGACGAGACTGACGCAGGAAATATTTTCGTCCGACAACGCCGCAAGATTTTCAGCCGACAAACGGTTGATTATCGACGCCGCGCAGATTTTTTTGCCGTTCAACGCGGGGAATTTATTTTTGAGTTGCTTGACGATATTGAGCAAAGTTTTGCCGGTCGAAAATTCGTCGTCCACAAAAATTATTTCGGGCGTGCGTTCAATCAGCTCTGACAAATTTTCGGCGAAAAGTTTCTGTTCGGGCGCGTGGCTGTGTTCTTCCAAAAATTCGACGAAGTTGCCCGATAAATCTTCCCGCGTTGTCTGCAGATAAAAGCAATCGTCCGCCAAATTTTTCGCGACGACCGCACCTATTGCCGTTGCAGTTTCCGCGAAACCGATAACCAGTCGAGCCGCCGAAAATTTTTCCGCAACCAAAAATCCGAGCGAATTCATCATTTCGAGCGCGAATTTCG
>JAFUYE010000088.1 GCA_017470715.1 Selenomonadaceae bacterium | reverse complement strand
TCGATAGATCGATAGATTGATAGCTCGATAGATTGATAGATCGATAGATCGATAGATCGATAGATTTTACTAGCCAACTATCGATCTAACTCCTAATCCCTAATTGCAGTTCGGAGGTGATACCTTGATTCACTTGAAAGACGTAACGAAAATTTACAAAAGCAACGGCGTCGTCGCACTCGACAAAGTCACTCTTGACATTGAGCGCGGAGAATTCGTCTTTATCGTCGGCACGTCGGGCAGCGGCAAATCCACGCTGATGAAACTTTTAATGCACGAAGAAATTGCCACGTCGGGAAAAATCGTCGTCGACGGCAAAGACGTGACAAATATCCCGCAAAAAGAAGTTCCGTACCTTCGACGCGCACTCGGCGTGATTTTCCAAGATTATCGCCTGCTTGAAGACAAAACCGTTTATGAAAACGTCGCCTTTGCAATGCAGGTTATCGAAGCCCCGAAAAAAATTATGCAACGCAGCGTAAACACCGTGCTCGACATCGTCGGTCTTCGCGAAAAGTTCAAAAGTTTTCCCGCGCAACTTTCCGGCGGCGAACAACAACGCGTCGCAATCGCCCGCGCAATCGTCAACGACCCGCGAATCGTCATTGCGGACGAACCGACCGGAAATCTCGACCCCGAAACAAGTTGGGACATCATGGACATTTTTCAGCGAATCAACGCGGCGGGCACCACAATCGTAATGGCGACACACGACAAGACAATCGTCGACCAAATGCAACGGCGCGTTATCGCAATCGAAGGCGGCAAAATCACCCGTGACGAAGCTCGCGGCGTCTATTCGGAAAATCAGCCCGATTTGTCGTCGCCGTATGACTCGCCGTATTATCCGTTCAAGTAAGGATGAATTCGTCATGCAAAAAGGTTTCGCGTCGCTTGAATTAATTTTTGCCGTGCTGATAATTTCAATTTTGGCAACCGTTGCCGTCCCGAAAGCCGCCAATTTCGTCGACAGAGCCGCGCTCGATTACGAAAAGAAACGCCTTTACAGCGAACTGCAATATCTCCGCACGCTCAGTCGCACCATCACGGTTGATTCAACGGGTATGCACATGCCGAGTTTTTTCAGCTCGAAAATTACCGTCAATCAACCGGCTCTATTTGATATTAATCGCGATACGAACAGTTATCGAATTCTGCGCGAAAACAAATCGATTCGTGAAGTGCATTACTTTTCAAACGGCGTGAAGTTCTCCAAAGAGACGGACGTTCCCACGAGAATTTTTTTCGACGCGGCGGGTTATTCAAACGTCAAAAGTAAGTCAATCGTTTTGACTTCGCGGCGCGGCGTCAAGGCAAAAATTATTTTCGACAGCGTCGGGCGAATTCGCGGCGAGTAATCATGAAAAAAATTTTTTCCAATCAACGGGGCTTTGCGCTGCTTAACGTCGTGTTGTTGACGCTGATAACTTCATTCGCCGCAATGATTCTGCTCAACGCCGTACCGCGTGCAAAAAATCCACAGTCGACGTTGCGATTGACCGCGCTTTATGTGGCGAACGAACAATTTGCGCAACTTGAAAGCCTGGCGACGGCGGGCGAATTGAACACGGGCAATTACTCATTTCAAGGCAAGCCGGAAGATTTAACGACCGAAAACGCGGGCGCGCCGATAAAATTCACGGTTACCACAAATGTCACGAACGGCAGCGGCAATTTGCGAAAAGTTTCCGTCAAAGTTTCGTGGAAATTCAACGGCAAAGATTTTGAAATTGCAAGCGAAAGGATGATGCGCGTTGTTCCGAAAACTGAAAGTTAAAAAATCCTGCGGCGGTTTCGTGTTCGTCGAGCTCGCAATTTCACTGCCGCTGATAATTTTGCTCATGTACGGGCTTGCAAGCGTCAGTTTAAAAATTTTCGAGCTGAGCAAAAATCAGTTGGCGGACTACGTGCTTGAAGAAGAAGCGCATTATCTTTTGGAGCGAATCACTCACCAAGCGCGTGCGGCAAAAAGCGTCAATGCGACAAACTCGCTCAACACGGTGGAATTTTTTTTTCACACGTCCGCCGAAGATACTCTCTTGCACGAAGAATTAACAATCGACGACGTTTGTGAAACTCAATGGTACATGCCTCACAAAAAAAAAGGTTCGCAGGCGGTGACTGTTAATGCGAAACGACAAGATGACGACAGCCGACTCAATCCGATAACCGGCGATAATTCTTTCGGCGAAACAACGCTTGTCAAGCTGAAATTTTCCGAGCTGCGAAACGCTTCGGGAGAAGACACGAATGTTTTGCACATCACGCTTGAGATGAAAAGTTTGGTCACGAATCGCAAATTAAAATTGTCGACGGCGGTTTTCATGCCCGCTTGCGAATCAAAATCGGGGTTGCCACATGAATGAACGCGGCTTTGTGACGATCTTCGCGCTGTGTTTGATTTTGGTCATTGCGCTTGTCGTCAAGGGTATTCAAGAATCCAACACGAATTACAATTACGGGGCGGCGGACTTGCAAACGGAATTCGACTTGCAAAATGCGGCTGACGGCGGAATTTACGAGGCGGCGGAACTTGTTCGCAGCGGTAAAAAAAATTTGTCCGCGAACGTAGAAGAGTCATTACGAAAAAATTATCAAAAGCAACTTGTTAATCGTTCGATAAAAACGGCACGCGGGACGATCAGCGTAAAAGTTTGGGGCGAACGGCTCAAAATTCAAAATTACAAACGTCTGTATCCGTCATACGCAAAAGAAAAAGTCGGCGCGCCCAAATACGGCTACATACTTTTCAGCGTTGCTCAATTTGACAACAAGCGCACGAACGGGAAAGTTTATCGTCGTGCTTTCGCTTGGGTCGTCGACGGTTACGGCTACGAATATTACAATGGAACCAAAGCAAAATTTGGTTACAAAAAAGTTGAACCGAAGCCCGAAGACGAAATCGTCGGCGACGAGGGCGACGCTCCCGTTTTCGACCCTGATTTAAACAAATTTCTTGTAGTCGTTAAGCCCGAAGACAAAGACGTTGTTCACTTTATGGAGTTGCCTTCGAGTATAGGAAATTAAAAATCCCCGGTCGCTTTAAAAGCGACTGAACAGTTTTTGCAACGTTTTAAATGTTATCGCCGCGTTCAAACAAAAATCCCCGTCAGTTGCGGGCGGGGATTTTTTTGTTGCGCAAAATTTTCAGGCGTCCATGTCCAAATCGATTATGCCGGCCGCATACGGCGCAATTTCGTCTTGCTGAAAAATAAAATGCACGTGGAGATTCTCGTCGAAGTAAAAATTTGCGGGAATATTTTTGAGCGGCAAAGCGTTCTCGTGCAAAAAAATTCCTTCGCGTTCGGCGTGTTCGCGAAGTTTTTTCGTGATGTTGTCCAACGAAAAATGCGGATTGAAACCGTCGCCGACATCCGTCAAGTAACCTTGATTAATTTTGACACCCGACTCCGCGTTGAAGTTGAGCGCGTGCCGATACGTCACGGGACGCGCCGCGTCTTTGTAGTAAACGCTTTCGGTCAAAACGATGCTCAAAATCACGGTGTTGCCCGCCCGATTGCAGGGAACTTCAAAATTCGTGTGCATACCACCAATGCTGCGCCCATCGTACTGAACGGCGTAATGGCAACCTTTGAAGAAACCTTTCAGCTCGCCGACAATTTTGTCGTTGATTTTTTCGTCGACCTGCGCGTCGCCCGTGTGCACAATCGGATAAACCAATGTTTCACTTCCGTTGAATTTTGACGTTTCAATCGTGACGGCGGTCGCACTGCAGAAATTTTGCACCGCGAACAGCAACGTCAACACAGCAGTAAAAAAAATTTTTCGCATAACAATCACCTCGATTGGATTTTTTTATAGCCGGCTAAAAATTCCTGCCGCCGAAATTTAAATGACCGTCACACACAGCCGAAAATCCGGTCGCTTTGGTTACTTTCTTTGGACAAGCAAAGAAAGTAACATTCAAAAAATCGAATCAACTGACACGCCGTTTTAACGACAGCACGCAGGTTAAATTTTGTCGGCAAAAGTTTTGCTCAGATATTTGCCGATTGTTTCGCCGATTATAATTTTCCCGCGCAGTGCCGGATGCAGTCCGTCGGGCGTAAATTCGGCACGCAGATAACCTTGCGCGTCGGTGAGCGGCTCGGCAACGTCGACGAAATAAGGTGTCCGCATTATCCAATTATTGATTTGTTCGCGGGCTTCGCGCCAATCGCCGTCCGTCAGATAAATTCCAAGCGGCAACATAATTTCGGGCGTCATTGAAGTCAGCGTGCAAAAAACGGGCGTTATGTCGTTCGCCAAACATCTATCGCGCAACGCTTCCAAATTTTTTACAACGTCGTCGCTTTTGCTGCCCATGCGAATATCGTTGACGCCGCCCATAATCAGCAGAATTTGCGGCTTGAACGGCAGAACGTCATTGTCGAAACGATCAAGCATCATTTGAGTTGTGTCGCCGCTTCGGGCAAGATTTTTCACGGGCACGGAGCAATAAGTTTCCCACTGGCACGAAAGTTGCCCCGCCGGAACGTAAGACGCGCCGCCGTGTGAAATGCTGTCACCGAGTACCGCGAACTTTACGGGCGTCGTCACCGTGAAAGATTTTTTATGCGACCAATCGCTTAAAGGTTTGTGTTTCTTGTCGACAACGCGAACTTGCCAATAATATTCGCCGGCTTCGGTGAACGGTGTCCAATCCGTCACGCGGTCGAAAGCTTCCGTGTTGAAAAGTTGACGAACAATTTTGTCACGCGCTTCCGCAATTTTGACGACTTGCACCTCGTAAAATTCCGTGCGCGGTATCGGCAACCAAGAATACGTCGGATAAAGTTGCGGGAAGTCCATTAAATCTTGTTCCGCCGTCGGATATGGCGCGGGAAATTTTTTTGCTTCGACATGTCCGCCGAAAAATATCAGCCACGTCGACATCAACAATGTAAAAATTTTTTTGAACGTCATAAGCAAGCCTCCATAAAAAAATTTCGCACGCAGATTATACCACGTGCGAAGACATCTATTAAAAAATTCTTGGGAGCCGATAAAAATTTTTGCCGCAAAATTCGTCGGTTATTTCGTGAACAATTTGCCCGCAGTCATATCGGCAAGCAACGCACCAACGATTTTTTGCGCCGCAGTGTTCATTGCTTTGGCGTAAAGATTGTTGTCGAGTTTCCTGTTGCCGATTGTGAAAAAACTTATATCCAAGCTGACTTGTTCGTTGACGCCGACGACGCGTTTATTCCAAATAATTTCGCCGGTCGCCGCTTTGATAATCCGAACGTCGCATTGAACGCCGATACCTGTTTTCGCAATGTCGACGCCGCCGATAAAATCTCCGAGCGGTATCGCCGACGCCAAAGCCGCAGTTGCAAAATTAATCGCGCCCGACAAGGCTTCGTAGTCTTCAGTCCACCAAGCACCCGTGCCCAAATTTATTATCGTGCCTTGAATCAAATATTCGGCGTTGTGCGCTTGACCGATTGCTGACGTGATTTCGGGCGAAAGAATTTGTCCGACTTGTGCGGCGGCGATTGATTGGGCTCTGCGTTCGTCGAAACCGTCGAAAAGCGGGCTGAAATTTCCCGTTTCAATCGCCGTGTTTAAATAATTCAGTTCGCGCAGATTTTCGTTGTAAAGTTTCGTTTCAATGTCCTCGTCAAGCGGGCGCGTTTCCATCAAGTTGAATTTTTTGCTCGCGATAAGTTTTTCCATGACCAAATCGGAAAGACTTGCCGCCGATTCGATTTTGTCAAAGCGCGTGTCGTCCGTGAATTTCATCAAGACGCAAGTGGGATTCGCCGCGCAGATTGAGGACAAATTTAATATCGCCGCAACCAACAGCGCAAAAAATTTTTTCATGTCGTCACCTCTTAAATGCAATTAGGAATTTGGAATTAGGAATGTGGAATTGGAAGTCAATTCATTGCGCATTACGCATTGCGCATTACGCATTCCTAATTGCTTTTCAGTGTCGTCACCTCTTGGTTACGTCGACAAGACCGGCAGGCAAGTTCAAAAAATTTCCGGCGGGCGTCGCGGTGAATTCCAAAATTTTTACAAGACATCTTCGGGCTTTAAGTTCGCCGAATTCGTTCCTGCCGTATGACGCGAAGAAAATTTTTTTCAAATCGTCGCCGTCAAAACAATAACGAATTGCGCTGACCGTGTCGCCTTCGCGTGTCGCAAAATCTTCGTAAGTCAAACCGTCGGGGGTCGTGCCGCTCGCCATGAGTTTGTATTTTTTCTGCGCGGAACTTTTCTTTGCATCGGAAATAATTGCCGTCATCATCTCGGTAAAATTTACGTCACCAAAACTTATTCCGCTCAAAAGTTCGACCAGATAATTGCGCGGGTTCGCGGTGACTTTGCCTTTTTTGTCACCGAAATATTCAAAGCCGCCGCGTTTGCCGACGTATTTCGTGAAAATAAAATTCTCGCCGCCCTTGACAAGTCTGCACTGGAAAAAATCTTTGTAGCCGACTTCTTCGTAGCGATTTTCGCCGTCGCCGACAATCATGCCGCTCAACGGGCGATTCAGAAAAAAATTGTTCGTGCCGACCGCCAAACCGTTTTTGCCGTAAAGTTCGACGACGTTGCGATTGGTGATTCGTTCCGCAGGCGTGAAGTTTTCGTAGCGAATTGTGTATCGCCCGCCGTCAAGAATTTTTTGGTAAGCGTCAATTTTCGCCGCATGAACCTGCGCGGACAAAATCAGCAATGCCGTCATCAACGTAAAAAATATTTTCATTGAATTTCGCTGAGCCTCCCGACATACGACGGATTTTCAAGCAAGTCATTCATGTCGCCGGTGCCCGCCGCGTAAATTTTTTCTTTGCCGCTCAACTTGAAACCGCCGCTCGGCACGTTCGGAAGAATTTTTTTCACGACAAGCCGATTGATTTCGTATTCGCGCCCGTTCGCCAAAAGTGCCGACTGTGCCAAAATTAATTCGCCGTTCGCATAACACATATCGAAAACAATCGTCGCAGATTGAGTGCCGTCCGCGTTCGTAATTTTCGATTCGTAACGGTCGCAGTCGTATTCCTTGCCGCCGACAGATTTTTTCATGCTAGTGACAAAAACCGGCTCGCTCAAAGCGTCGGGGACTTTGTGAAATTTGTCGTGCCAGTTGAAAACGGCAAGTTCATTCGGCAAGCTCAATGATTCGTAAATCGTGCCCCAACCTTCGGATGGATTCAAATTTTCGTCGCCAAGCTGATTCGTGCGCAACATCAGCGCAAAATCTTTTTCAAGGAACTTAAAATATTTGCCGTCCGCGTACATGAATTCGGGAAACTTTTCGTTTTCGTTCGCCAAAAAATTTCCCAGCGGATTCAGTACGGAAACCAACGCCCGATAAGTTCCGCCCAAATTCGTGCGCGCCATTCGACGATTATTTTCCTGCGCAATGATTCGTTTGACGTTGTTGTCGTCATACTCGACATAAAAATTTCCCGACGACAAAATTTGCCGGTAATCTGCGGCTTTGGGTTGTTCGGCTTGAGCGGTCACAGTCGTCAGCAAAATTATCAGCGTCAACAAAAAATTCCACATTCCAAATTTCAAATTCCACATTGCTTTTCAGAACCCCGTTTTGATTTTGAGTTTCTTGCCGCCGTTTAAATTCGTCAAAATTCCATTCTCGCCGTAAACCGCGTCTTGAATTGCTTTGCTCAGTGCATTGCGTGCCTGAACCATCGAAACTTCAGCCGCGCCGATTTTAATTGAGTATTCGCCAAAATTCGTGTCGCCCGTGGAAATGACGCCGTTGTTAATCGTGTTGCCGTCGCCGATAATTATGTTCGTCTGTCGCGGAACAATCCAGTTCGCGGCGTTGCGAAAAGGTGAAAAAGAAATTTCAGCCTTTGCCGAAGATGATTTGCCCGTGCCCATGCCGACGCCGACAATTTTTAAAGTTTCAACGTCGACAAAACGAACGGTGACATTTGCGGTTACGGTGTACTTTGAAACTCCGACTTTGGCACCGGCACCGCTCGCGACAACATCATTTTCTTTAACGGTCATGCCCGTCAACGCGCCAACTAAAATATATTCAGCGGCAAGAAATTTTCCGAGTTGCGGAACTGTCGACGGGTCAAACATTCCCGAACGATTTATGCTGTGCATTCGGGCAACGGTAACCATTTGCTCGTAATCAATCAAGTCGAACCAATCGGCGACGGAAAGTTGATAAATCGCGTATTCTGTCGCGCTCGAATAATCTTGATCGCGAAAACCGTCACTGGTTATCGCCTTGTTCGCGAATTCGCAGACAGCAATGCGCGGATGATTTTTTATCGGAGTCGCCGCGTCAACAAGATTCGTCGCGCAGAAAATTATCGCGAACGCAAGCAGAAAAATTTTTTTCATGTCGTCACCTCGTCACAGTGAAATTTCAAGCGTGATACTCGAAAAGCCCGACAACTTCACGGGAAACTTTTCGCCCGTCACGGCTGTCAAAGCGCGATATAAATCTTGCGGCGTCATTCCCGTATCAACGTCGACGATACATTTCCCGTCGCGGAAAGTTCTGACGTAAACATTGTTGACGCCCTGCGTTTGGCGAAGAAATTCTTCAAGCTTGAGAATCTTTTGCCCGTCGTTGCAGTGCGCGATAATTTTTACGGACGAAAAAACTTTTGACGCCTCACGACTTAAAAGCCCGCGAACTTGTTCGGCGGTACTCGTCGCCAAAGCACGAACGGCCTGCGCGGAAATTTCGTTGCCGGTTGCATCGGAACCGTTGCCGTCTGCGTGAAATTCGCCGATAACTTCATCCGTGTCGAATTTTTTTATCTTGCAATCAATCGTTGCCGTCGACCGACTTAAGCCGGTGTCAAGCATTTTGAAATCGTCGCCCGAAATGTTTCGCCAATTCGGAAGTTTAATTTCTTGCGCTTTGCCGACCGTCAATCGCCCGATAACGACGTAATCAACTTCGCCGCGTGCGTCAACCAAATGCGTGAAGCCGCGTTTCAAAAGTTCTTCGCGAATTGCCGCCTCAACTTGCACGGGATATTTTTTGTAAAGTTCGCCGCCGTCGTCGCCGTAATATTCCACCACAATTCCAAGTCGCGGATCATTGAGCGACATGACAAGTTCCGCGTCGTTCATGAGTGCGGAGCCGGGCGCGTCGGCAACGTCAACTTTTGCGGTCACGGTTATCAAGCCGCCTTCGGATTTTTTGTCGATAACTTCGCAACCGGTAACGTAACCTTGCGTGCGCGATTGAATTGCGTCAGAAACGAATCGGAAATCAACCATCAATGAACGCGACTTGATAAGCGTGCCTATCACAGTTTCGACTGCGGCACGTTTGGCATCTTTAATCGCTGCGTCTTCGGAAATTCCGCTGCCTTGCACGGTGACGACCTGCGCGAAGGCAGACGAATTCAAAAAAAATGCCGCAAACATCACGGCAAAAAATTTTTTCCACATCATGAGGAAACCTCCTCGAAAAAATCATTTGCTTTTGCCGAACAAACGCTCGTTCAAAACGTCGACGGCTTGAAACGCCGCTTTCTGTAATGCGTTGTGAACTGCCGTTTGCGTGACTTTCACCGTGCCGATAAAAATAAAATCTTCGTCGCCGACAAAAGAACTTTCCGAAATGCCTTCGCCTTTGGACGCCATCAAAATTTTGCCGGTCTCAACGTCCATTATTCGCAGAACGATATGCGCTTTGACGGTGTCGACGTGGACAACCATTTTTTCAACGGCAACGGAAACATCCGTGACATTGCCGTAAATCAAATACTTCACGCCGAGAATTTCGCCGATTTTTTTTGCGGTGTCGGGGTCAATCAAGCCCAGCACATTCAATTTTTGCAAAGCCTCATGAAGTAACGTTCTGTCTTTGACCGCGAAATTATTCGTCGAAACAAGCCGCTGAATCACGTATTCGCTCGAAGCGGTTTCGGCGTTGAGTAAATTTATATCGGGCTCGCTCGTCCCTTTGTGCACGCCCATATCCGTGACGGCAACGGGGGCATCTTTGTCGATCAATGCGGCGTCGACGTGAGCGAACGTCAACAAAATCGTCGCGCAAATTACAAATAACGTTTTCATTTCGTAAACAACCTGTGCGCTTTCAAGTCCTCAATCATTGCGTCGGAAATTTTTGTCGCGGCGTCCGCTAACGCTTGATTGTAAACGTCGGCGGTAAGTTTTGCGCTGCCGAATTTAAATATGTCGACGCGAACCAAAGTTTTCGTGTTTTCGCCCGTGACGATTTTTCGCCAAACAACTTCGCCCGTTGAAGCTTTGATGACACGCAAATCCGTTTCGATTGCAATACCTGACGTTTTCGAGGCAATTTCTTCGTTTGGTCTGTTAATGTCGCCCCAACTGCCGTTGCCCATGTTGATGATTGTGCCTTGAATCAGATAATCTGCGCCGTGTTGGTTGCCGATAGCCGAAGTTATCGACGGTGTGATAATTTGTCCGACATCTGCCGTGCCGATTGACTGTGCCTGAGTTTTATCGAAGCCTTGACCTTCAAACAGCGGGTTGAGATTTTTATTTTGCAAGCTTGTTGTCAAGTTCAAAAGTTCGCGGGTCTTCACGTCGTAAAGTTGCGCCTCAATGTCATTGTCAATCGGATTCGTTTCTTTGAAATTGAACTTGCCCGTAGCCAAAAGTTTTTCAAGCACCAAATCGGACAATTCCGCCGCCGAATCAACATTTTTGTAACGCGTGTTGTTGGAGAATTTCAGCAGGATACAAGTCGGCTCTTCGGCAAAAGTTATCGAAGTCGCCGCGCAGATTATCAACGCAGTCAAAATCGCGAAAAATTTTTTCATGTCGGTCACCTCAATGTTTCGCCTTGTCTTTGAGTTCAGCGGGCAACTTTAAATAATTTTGATCGGGCGTCGTGGAAAATTCCGTAATGTTGACGACAGATTTCTCGTAACTCAAAATTTTTCCGCCGTCGCGAACGAAACTTGCCATTGCCACTTTAACCATTTGGTCGCCGTTAAAATAATAACGAACCGCGCTGAAAGTGTTACCCTTGTCCGAGACAAAATCTTCATAAGTCAAGCCGTTGTCGAGTGTGCCGGAATTGAAAAATTTATATTCGGGAGTTTGCTCCGTCGCAAGAACTTTTTCGGGCGGAAAAATCGCCTCAAATGCACCGCCGGCAAGTTTCACCATGCCGACATCGCAATCTTCGACCAGCTTTTGATAAGGCGTTAAATATTTTTTGTACTCTTCCAGCTGTTTGGTGACGTTTTTGAAACCGAAGTAATGTCGCTTGCCGTCCTTTTTGTCCCAACCGAAAACGAAAGTCTCGCCGTTTTTGACAAGGCTGCAATGACCGCCTTCTTTAAACTTTGGCTCGTTATCACCTATACCGAACAGCGTAAAAGTTCTTTTCATGATGAAATCGTCGCGAAATTGTTCACTGTAAATATCGGCACCCGACATGACAAGAATTCCGTTGTGCAACTTGTTGAACCAGCTTTTGTAGAATTCCTTTTTCTTCAAACCTGTTGAGCTGTAAGTCGCATCTTTGCTCGTCTCGATAATCGGAACTTCGACCATTTCATATTTGAGCGTGAAAGTTTTATTACGCAGGGCGTCGCGATAAATATCGACTTTGGCGGCGTCAACCGACGAACTCAAAATCAAAAGCGTCGTCAGCAGAATAAAAATTTTTCGCACGTCAATTCACCCCCAACGTTTCGACAAGCACGGGTTCTTCAAGCAAGTCTTTCATGTCGCCGTTTTCCGCCGCGTAGACTTTGATTTTTTTGCCGATTTTGAAAGCGTCTTCGGGCACCGTCGACGAAATATTTTTTACTTCGACTTCGAGAATAAATTCTTCTTTGCCTTCGTAAAGAAGATATTTTTGCACGCGAACGAGTTTGCCGCCGTCGTAAAGCGCGTTGTAAGCCTCCTGCGCAATGAGAGTGCCCGCCAAACTTTTCACGTCAACGACATATCGGTCGCAGTCATATTCTTTTTTGTCGAGTGTGACTTTGGAACTGTCGTTGTAAACGGGCGCGGCGGTGAAGTTGTCGCGAAAAGGTTCGTCCCAACAAAAAATTGCCAGCTCGTCGGGCAACGCCAAATCTTCGCGAATGTAATCTCACTCGTCGTCTTGATTGAGCGTCGGCGAATGTAAATCTTCCTGCGGCAAAACTTTCCCATAAATCGCGCCGCCGTCGCCAAAGAAATTAAGTCCGGTTGTTCCTTCGCTGTTCCGGCGGAAACGGTAATATTTGCCGTCTTGAAATAGCGCGTCGGGATAATTTTTTTTGCTCTCGCCAAAAAGAAGACTGTTCATCCAAGACCGCTTGCCGTGATTGGCATTTTTCAAATTTGTGCGCTCGAAATTTTTGAATACATCTTTATAAATCGATGAAAGTTTTGTCGAGCTCGCATTATGGTTCCAATATTCGCTTTGAATTTTTTCGATAACAATTCGTTGCATACGGTTGCCGTTTTGTCCCGCAAGCGTGAATTTCGGTGAGTCGATTCGTTTTTCTTGAAACAACGCGTTGACTTTGACCTTGGTCGGCAGGAACATTTGATATTCGACGTAAAAATTTCCCGAACGAAACATTTGCCGATACTCTTCGGCGGCGGGCTGTTCGGCATTTGCGGGCAAAGTTATCGCCGTCAAAATCAGCACGAGCAATAAAAATTTTTTCACGAAATCACCTCCGAAAAAAATCAGCGGGCACAATCAAAATTTTATTCCGAATGTACCCGCTTGAAAGTTGCGGAAAAATTTTATTTCACGAAGACGACCGCGCAGTTATCCAAAAATTTGTCTTTACCGTTGGCGGCAAGAATTCTGTCCGCGTCCGCAACGGAAACGACGGGGTTTGAGTTCAGGTCGTCCAAGCGAACCGCCTTGATGACGAGCGGATTGTTGCCGGCGCGCTGAGCACTGATTTGGTCGTAAGCGTCGCTCGCATAAGCCGCCATGCCGTTGATGATGATTTTGTCGATGTCAAGATTTTGGTGACCGTAAATTTTCGTGCCGTCCGCGTTTTTGATGACGGGGCTCATGACGTAATTAATCGTGCCGAGCCCGCGGCAGTCAATGACAAGACCGGTGTAATTTTTGCCGACGACATTGGGATCGTTGGCAATTTTTTTGTCAACGGGTTGCGGGAAATCGACTTTCGGTTCATTTTTAAACGGCAGAAAAGCCGCGTCGGAAACCGAACCGGAGGCTCCGAATATGGACATTTCAAAAACGACTTGGCAAGTTCCGTCCTCAAAATATTGAATGTCGACTTCTCTCATGCCTTTGATGGTTGTGTCGAGCCGCGTGTTCACTTCGTCGTATTGCAATCGCAAATCTTTCATTGAAGAACTCGACGTGACGCGAACGCCGTCAACCGCTTCCGCCAAATTTCGCATTGCGTCCATTGTTGCGGCACGTTTGGCCTGCGCACGATAAAGACCGGGGCTTGTTTCGTCTTTTTTGCCGGCCGCCAAGCCCGTTGCACGAATGACGCCTCTTGACCAGTCGACGCCGTCTTGTGCCGCGAAAGCAACTGCCGCCGTCACGAGCGCAAAGATCAGCAGGGTTGCGAATGCCGCAAATTTTTTGGTAATCTTCATGGTAAACACTCTCCTGAATTTAATAAAGTTGTTTAATCAGCTTGTCGACCGTGGCGAAGGCCGCCTGTTGCAAAGCGTTGTGAACACTGTCTTGCGTGACTTTCATGCGCCCGATTGAAATCGTGACAAGTTCACCTCCTTTGACGCGCACGAACGAACCTTTGGAACTGCCTTCGCCTTTGGCCGCGCCGATTATCTGTCCGGTTTTAATTTCCATGACGCGAACAATCAGATGTGCTTTGACGGTGACGGTTGAAAAATCCAAACCGACGCCCACGGTTGATGCGCCCGTTTCGTTCAAAGTCACGTCGTTTACATTGCCGTAAACCAGATAATCCGCGCCGAGCAAGTCGCCGATTTTTTTCGCGGTGTCGGGGTCAATCAAACCCGTCGTGTTCAAATTCGCCGCATTAATTTTTTCTTCGACAAGCGTTCTGTCCATGATGTTGAACTTGCCGACTTGAAACATGCGCTGAATCAGATATTCGCTTGAAGTTTTTCCCGCGTTCAAAATATCAATTTCGTGCGGAACGGCATCTTCGTGCGTGCCCAAATCCATTATCGCAATCGAAGCCGTTTCTTCAATCTGCGCGGCGAAAACCGTCGAACAGAGCCCGACGACAAAAATCAACGTTGCAAAAAATTTTTTCATGATTCAGCCTTTCCGACCGTTTCAGAACTTCGGCTTAGCCAATGCCAAAATTTTTGCCTGCATTGACGTGGCAGTCATGAAATTCTGCGCGGTGAAGTCGTCTTGCGTGACGGCAAAATTTGCGGGCGCAATGTCGTCAAGCGTCGGCGAACCAAAATTGTCGGCAAAGTCAGCTGAAGTCGCAAGCGTCGGGTTGACGAGCAACGGGTTACCTTCCGGCGGCGTGAAACCGTAGCCCCACTGCGCGAAAATAATTCTGCCGCCAAAGTCACCGTTGATAATCGGAACGTCGGGCGCGACAGGCTCCTGAACTTCGCCGTAAATTAATTCGCGAATGGTATTCGGCTTGCCCGCGTTGCTGACTTCGCAATTCAAAAGACTTTCGTCCAACGCGGTAATACCCGGCAGGTTAATCACAAAATCGAGTTCGCCCGCTTCGTTTGTCGTATAAAGCGCAACGCCCGTGCCAACGAAATTTTGTTTCAGAGTGCCGGGGACAACCCGTTTCGAGAACGAAAGCGTGTCCGAACCGTTTTGCAATTCAGTCACGTCGACAAGCGTCGTGTTGATAACGTCTTCGTTGATTGAAATGTTGTCTTTGCCCAGACTTCCCGAAACAACGACATTACTGCCCGTGATATTCAATGCGTCGTCTTGCCAAGTGCCCGAAACAATCCAGTTATCGGGAATTGTGACAATTTGACGCCACGGCGAATCGGGAACCGCCATATAGGCTTTTTCCGCGACAACGTAACCGACAACGTAATCGCCTTCCTCAGCCGCCGTTTTGAAAGTCGCATCGCTTGAAGCGGGAACAACCGCGCCGACTGCGTTGAGGACGGGCGTGACGACGAAAACGCCGCTCGTTGTGCCGTCGGGAACGCTGTCCGTGTCGAGGTTGATGTTGACGTGAGCGCGTCCCAAAATGTCGTCGGAAATTTCTTCGAGGACTTCGCCGCCAGCAAGATTGTTTATGTCGTAGAATTTCCCGCCCGTGGCGTTTGCAAGCGGTTCATATTCGTCTTGACAAACGTTGTCGGTTTCGGTGCCTTTCGGTGTGCCGACAACGTCCATCTTAACGGCATTTGCTGCCAACAAAGATTGAACTGCTTCGCTCTGGAAATACGTTGACGGGTCGCCGTCGCCGTCTTCGCCAAGATTGTGAAACGAATTGTCGGTGACGACAATAAATCTTTTGTTGCTACCGGGCATGAAATCCATCGTCGTCGCCGCTGTTATGGCTTCCAAGCCCGATTCGGGGCCGTCGCCGCCACTGGTGAGCGTAATGCCGTCAACCCAATTAATGAAAGTGTCGCGGTCGGTAAAACCGTAAACTTTCATGGCTGAGTCGCCCAAGTCGCCGAACTCGACCAACCCCAAACGATAGCCCGCGCCCGAATTTGCGAGGTTTTTCGCGAACGAAATTATGGCAGTCTTGACGTTTTGGATCTCATCACCCATGCTGCCCGTGTTGTCGATTATAAAGACAACGTCCGTCGGTGCGGCAGGATTGACGGGCACAACCGTTGACGTATCGACAACTGCAGGAATCGTTGATGTGTCGACGACTGCAGGAATTGTTGACGTATCGACAACTGCAGGAATTGTTGACGTGTCGACAACTGCGGGAATTGTTGATGTGTCGACGACTGCAGGAATCGTTGATGTGTCGACTGCGGGTATCGTTGACGTATCGACAATTGCGGGAATTGTCGACGTGTCGACGACTGCAGGCACGGTTGCTGTCATGTCGACAGGGTAAGTAGTGCCATTGATGTTTATTCCGCTTGTCGAAGTCGCCGCGTCCACGAGCGTGATTGAGCCGTCGCCGACCGTGATGACGATGTCGTTGTTGCTGACGACCGACGACCACGGACTTGCAGAATTTATCTGGAGCGAACCATTTTCGGAATAAGCGTAAACAGAATCGTTCCCGTCGCCTTCGGTGTATTGAATCACGTTGTTTCCTGCGTATAACGGCATTTGGATTTGGTCATTGCCAAGCCCACCGTTGATTGTCATTGAGCCATATCGCCCCAAACTGGTGAAGCTGGCGGTAACACTACCAAATCCACCGGTAAGTTGAATCATTCCTCCTTCACTTAAAATTGTATCGTCGCCCGAACCGCCCGAAACAGAAGAATATGAGCCGCTATTTATAATCACATCATTGCCATTTCCGCCGTCGACTGTGACGTAATCGCCGTTTTGCATAATCCAATCGTCGTCGTCATTACCGTCAGTTGTAATTGAATCATCAGTGCTGATAATGGAATCACTACCTACGCCACCGTCGATTGTGACCAAAGAATCAAGATTGACAATAGCATCACTACCTGCGCCGCCATCGATTGTCACATAATTTCCCCGGCTATCGATATTGTCGCTTTCTGATGTGCCCGAAATAAGCGTGTTATTGCTTGTATTGCTGATGTTTGCCATGTAAAAAGTCCTCCTCCGTTGAAAATTTCCGTGTCGCCGAAAAAGTTTTCAGCTTGAATCGAAAAACATTTCACTGCCCTCCGTGCAACGAAAAGTTTCCGTCCGTCAGAAAGACTTTTTAATTTTCGCCATTACGGTCGCGCCCTTTTGGTGACCGAACCAAGCGGTCGCGTTCACGTCGACGAGCCACGGATTATCTTGCTTCGGTTTGATGAGCCAGCCGAGTTCAATCATGCCGCTTGAGCCTTTGGAGCCGGAAGACGGCAGATTCCACGAAACGCCGTCCGCGTCAATCGCCCGCGTTTCGCTGTCGGAAGTGTTTTCGTATTGGTAAGCAAGCCCCGTGTAAATGCGGCTGATTCGACTTGTGCGCGTCGTGAGCCGATAGCCCAAACGGAAACGGCTTGACGAAATGGAGCTGAACTTATACGGTTCGCCCGTTGACAATGTCGCATGTGAGCCGCCTTGACGGGTGTAAGCGTAGATGGCGTACATGTCCAGCAAGTTGCTTTTGTTGAGGCGTTTGGCTTGACCGATGCGAAGGTGTCCCGCGAAAATCGGTGCGGAAGTGTGATAAGTGGCGCGAACCAATTCGTTTTGATAAATGAAGTCGTCGGAGGCGAAATTATTTTTCGTGCGTCCGAGCCGTGCGCTGCCCTCGAAGTAAAAGCCCGCGTTGTTAATTCTGCGCGCAATCAATCCGCCCGCCGTGTATTTCGTGTCGCCGTAACCTTTGATACCGTTGGACAAAAACGCGTCGTAATTGCCTTTGCCGTGTTCAAAAATCGGCGCAATCGTCCAGCGTCCCGAATTGCCTTCGTATGTGCGTGCAAGTCCCAAATCGAAATTGGCAGTCTCATTTTTGACGCGTCCGCCGTCACCCGTTTTCGTGCGAAGTTTGCCGTAACCGACGTTGCCGAAAATTTCAAAGCCGTGTTGTTCGCGAACGTCTTCGGCATCCTGCGCTTTGTCGGTAAAATAACCGTCCTCATCTTCGGCAATGTTGTTGCCCAAAAAATCATCAAAGCCGCGAACCAAAACGTCTGTGCCCGTGTTGACGGGAATGATATTTGCAAGTTGCGCTTTACTCGTGACGCCGGTTTGTTCTTTCGGTCCCAAAGTTTCGCCGACAAGACCTGTCAAAGATTTTCCGTCCGGAGACAAAGAAAGAGCAAGAGCGTAATCAAATGAAACGCCTCGGCTCATTGTTGTCAGGTATGTGTTGTTGCCGTCGAGTAAATCCGCGCTTGAAGTCAAACCCGCAACGTTGTTCAGCGAAATGCCGTTGTCCGCATAAATCAAATTAAGAACGGAGCCCGTGCGAATATTTGAGTAGCCGGGTGTGCCGACAGAAATTTTTTCCAAGCCGCCGTAAAGTTTGACGGTATCCGAAACAGTCAAGCCCGTGCCGAAAGCCATCGGATTTGTGAAATTGATAAATTCAAAACCGTCAACAGATTTCGCCGTTACGTTCCATGTGTTGACGTTGAGCGTGTTGCCGTCGGGCGAAACTTTGTCGCCGACCTTGCCGCCGATTAAATCCGCGTTGTTGAGAATTACATTGCCGTTGAGATTGACTTCGTTGTTGTAAGCCTTGCCGCTGATTGAGTAGCCGCCGAGAATTTCGCCTTCAATCGTCGAATCGGTGATGTAAATTTTGTTGCCAAAAGCATTCCCGCCGAGAGCCGACCCGCCGACTACACCGTTGTTGACGGTACTGCCTCCGCTGATATAAACCGTGTTGTTGTAAACGTTGCCGAGTGCCGAAGAAAAATCTGTGGGAACAGTGCCCGTCGTTATGTAAGCGTAGGCAATTTCGCCGCCCGACACGTTGTCGACCGTACTGCCGTTAATCTCGACGCGGTTGCCGTACACGTCGCCGACAATTCCGTTGCCGTAATAAATCGAAACGCCGCCGACAATTCCGCCGACGGTTACGCCGTTGATGACGATAAAATTGTCGTGAACGAGGCTCATCGACATGCCGCCGAAGAGTGCATCGTAAGTTCCGCCGTAAATCGGGAAATTGTTTCCTGCAACGGGCGCGATGGTGTTTTCGTCGCCACCGCCGCGAAGAATACTTTCGTCAACTGAAGAATCCGCGTCTTCGGAAGTTTCAGCGGCAAATGCCGTGTTTAGCGGTACCCCCCCCCCCCGTGACGTTAGTCAGCAAGGTCGTTGCCAAACCTGCAAGGAAAAATTTTTTCAACAGCCGGTTTTTCGTCGCGCTCAACATTAAAACTCCTTTCCGAAAATCAACAAAAAATTTTTTTTAAGCCGCGACGATAATAAAACATCCGGCTGAATAGTGCATGGAAGAAACTTCAAGTCACGTCGCTCGCGTTTTGACTTGCCGAACCGAACAGCCCGCGACAAATCAAAATCCACAGCGCGATTGCCGACACGGTTGAAACTGAAATTATTATGCCAAGGCCGTCGACGAAATTTCCCCACGGCAAAGTTCCCAGCATCATGCCGAGACTGCCGAAAAGTGTCGGGACGAAATTTATTATCGAAGACGCGGTGCCGACGTTGTCTTTCGCTTCGTGCAACAGAATTTCCATTGCGAACGGGCGGGCGACCGCGCCGATTACCGTGAACGGCAAAAACGACAGCAGGAAAATTAACGCGCCGCTTTGTCCGACGAACAAAACCGACAGCCCGCTTGCCATTGCCGCGAAAAAAGTCAGCCGCAAAATTCCGACGTTCGTCATCGAATCTTTCAGCTTGAGATACAACACGGGGCCGGCGATTGACGCCGCAGAATTCACCGCGAAAAAGTAGCTGTACTGTTGAGCCGTCAACGAAAATTGTTCGACGTAAATGAAACTCGACGCGCTCAAATAAGCCATGTACGGTGCGGACAAAATCGAAAACATTATCAAAACCGCCATGAAATATTTTTTCCGCCCAACGTCGACAAGCAATGTCAACGAATGCAAAATGCTTCCGTGATAGCGTTTGTGTTCGGGCAACGTTTCGCAGAACAAGAACGCCACGATTAAATTTATCGCGCCCAAAAGTGTCAGTACGTAAAACGAACCGCGCCAATCGGTGAACGTCAAAAGTATTCCGCCGACGAGCGGAGCCGCCATCGGTGCAATGACGCCCAAAGCTTGAGTTATCGCTAAAATTTTTGTCATCACGCGCCCGCGAAAACAATCTTTAATCAATGCCGTTTCGACGGTGATTATCGCGCCGGAACCGACTGCCTGAAAAAATCTTCCCGCAAGCAAAAAATAAATGCTCGACGCCTCCGCGCAAGCAAATGATGCCGCCGTGTAAATTGTCGCGCCGAAAATCAAAATCGGTCGTCGCCCGAATTTGTCGCTCAACGGTCCGAACAAAATCATGCTGACGGCGAACACGAAAAAAAATATCGTCAACGTCAAGCCGACGAGAAATTCACTTGCCGAAAAATAATCGCTCAGCATTGGCAACGCGGGCAAATAGAGATCTGTTGATAATGGGATAAACGCGCCGATAAACGTCAGATAAGCTATCATGCCGTTCGCCGAAATATATTTTTGTCTTCGCAAAAAAATCGCCTCGCAAAAAGTTTGTAACGAACTTCGACGCGTGCAAAAAAAATCCCGTTGCGTTCAACGGGAAATTTTTTCAGTAATGACCTTTGCAGGAAATAATGTACAGATAACCTTGCGCGTCAATGTCGTAAACAAGCCGATTTTTTTCATCAATGCGGCGACTGTAACCGTCAGCGTCGGGAAGTTTTTCGGGATTGCCAAGTCCGCAGTCGACGCCGTCACGTTCGATACTTTGTATAAGCAGGTTGATTTTCTGCAAAATATTTTCGTCATGATCCTGCCAATAAAGATATTGCTCGAAAGATTTATCGGAGAAGATTTTATCCATTGCGGAAGTCACCAGCTTTCGCCGCCAAAAGTTTTTTCGCAACTGTCAACATCAACTTGATTCTGTTAATTTGGTTCACCTCGGAGCTGCCCGCGTCGCAGTCAATCGCCACGACATTGACGTTATCGAAGTTTTCGCGCAGAGTGTGCATGACGCCTTTCAAAATTATGTGATTTGGGAGGCAACCCCAAGGCGAGAGTCCGACAATATTTTTAACGTCGTCTTCAATAAGTTTGACCATTTCGCCGCAGATAAGCCAACCTTCGCCGGAAAGATTTCCGAGGCTCACGAAACGGCTTGCAAGTTTGGCAGTATCTTTAATCGAGTGCGGTGCGCGAAAATGTTTGGAACTTTTCAACGCGTTTGACATCGGTCGACGGAAAAATTCTATCAGCTGAATAAACATTTCGGCGAAAAGTTTATCGCGATAACTGCCGCCCAAAAGTTCACGTTTGACAATCGCGTCGTGTGCGCAGTACAAGAAAAAGTCCGTGAAGTCCGGCATAATAATTTCCGCGCCTTCGTCGGCAAGCACGCGTTCCAAAAAATTATTCGCGACGGGGTGATATTTAACCAGAATTTCACCGACAATGCCGACTTTTGGCTTGCGTAAATTTTCGTCAATCGGTATCGCGTCGAATTGCCGAACAATTTCCTTGACGTTGCCGCGAAAACTCAAATAATTTCCGTCAACCAAATCTGCTTTGGCAAGCGTCATCCACTCGGCAAAAAGTTTATCGGTTTCGCCGCGACGAAGTTCATACGGGCGCATTCGATTTGAAACGTTCATGAGCAAATCGCCGTAAATCGAAGCTTTAATCGCGTCCATCAAACAATCGCGGCTGAGTTCAAAAGCGTCCGTCTCTTCGGGCAAGCCGTAACATGCGAACACGGGAACTTGACCGAAGCCCGCGAACTTCAACGCACGACGCAACACGCTGATATAATTCGTTGCACGACACGCGCCGCACGTTTGGAACAAAACTATCGACGTGTTGTCGGGGTCGCACGCGCCACTTTTCAACGCCGCAAGCATTTGCCCCGTAATCAGTATCGCCGGATAACAAATTTCATTATTTACGTAGCGCAAACCTAAATCAATCGCCGCCTTGTCGGGGAGTTGCGGAATTAAAATTTTGTAACCGTACTTGTGCAAAACCGTTTGAATCAAGTCGAAATGAATCGGTGCCATTTGCGGCGCAAGGATTGTGTGTTTCGATTTACAATCGGCGGTGAAGTGCGGTCTGTCGGGAAATTTTTTCGGCGAATAGGCGACGGGAGTTTTTCTTTTCAACGCGGCAAGAAGTGAACGCAACCGAATTCGCGCCGCGCCCAAATTTGAAACTTCGTCGAGTTTTATCATCGTGTAAATTCGCCCGTGCGTTTCCAAAATTTCTTTGACTTGTTCAATCGTCAACGCGTCCAATCCGCAGCCGAACGAACTTAACTGGATTAACGTAACGTTGGGATGTTGAGCCGCGAACTGTGCCGCGTGATAAAGTCGGGCGTGATAGCTCCACTGATTGACGACGGAAATTTTCGGCTCGTCAACCGACACGTGATAAATCGAATCTTCCGACAGAATCGGCAATCCGTATGACTGAATCATTTCCGCGATGCCGTGATTTATTTCGGGGTCAATGTGATACGGTCGCCCGACAAGCAAAATCGCATGTTCGCCCGACTGCTCCAAACGTTTCAAAAGTTCGTCGCCGAAATTTTTCACGTCGCTCCGATAACGTTCCAATTCGGCTTGAGCTTTGTCGACTGCCGCTGAAATTTCTTTTGACGTGACGCCTTCGGATTTAAATTCTTCCGCAAGACGTTTTTTTAATTTCGTCATGTCGTGCACGGGCAAAAACGGTTGCATGAACTTTACGCCGCGTTCGCGCAAAATGTCCATGTTGTTGCGAATATTTTCCGCATAGCTCGCGACAATCGGGCAGTTGTAAAAATTGTCCGATCGCGTGTCGAAATTATACGGCGCACACGGATAAAAAATTTTCTTCAGCCCGCGTTCAACCAAATCCATAACATGCCCGTGAGCAAGTTTGGCGGGATAACACAGCGAATCGCTCGGAATTGTCGCCATGCCCTTGTAAAAAATCTGCGCGGAAGATTTCGACGACAACTCGACGCGATAACCCAGATCCGTCAAAAACGTGAACCAAAACGGATAATCTTCGTACATGTTGAGCGTGCGGGGAATGCCGATTGTGCCGCGTGACGGATTTTCCAACGGCTGATAATCGAACACGCGCCGGTATTTGTAAGCATAAGCGTTCGGAATTTCTGCGGAAGTTTTCGGCTTGCCGCCTATGCCGCGTTCACAACGGTTGCCGGTGAAAAATTTTTCGCCGTCCGGAAATTTCTGCATGGTTATCAAACAATTATTCCCGCAACGCCCGCAACGATAACTTTTCGTCACGACGGAAAAATTTTCCAGTTCGTCCGCCGATAAAAGTTTCGACGTGCCCGAACAATTTTCACTAGCCAAAATTGCCGCTCCGTACGCGCCCATCAAGCCGGCAATGTCGGGGCGAATAACTTTCCTGTGCAAAATTTCTTCAATCGAACGTAACACCGCGTCGTTGTAAAAAGTTCCGCCCTGCACAACGATATTTTCGCCGAGGTCTTCGACGTTCCGCAGTTGCATGACTTTAAACAGCGCGTTTTTGATGACGCTTAACGCAATGCCCGCCGAAATGTCGTTGACTGTCGCGCCGTCCTTTTGAGCTTGTTTGACTTTGGAATTCATGAAAACAGTACAGCGCGTGCCGAGGTCGACGGGAGCTTGTGCAGTCAACGCTTTGCCCGCGAAGTCGCCGACAGACATATTCAAACCCTGCGCGAAATTTTGAATGAAACTTCCGCAACCCGCGCTGCAAGCTTCGTTGAGCGTGATGTTGCCGATTGTGCCGTCCTTGACGAAAAAACATTTCATATCTTGCCCGCCGATGTCCAGCACGAACGAAACTTCGGGACAAAATTCCTGCGCGGCGGTGAGGTGAGCAAAAGTTTCAACTTCGGAGCCGTCCGCATGAAGAGCAGCCTTAACAATCGCTTCGCCGTAACCTGTCGTAAAGACGCCGGAAATTTTCGCGGTCGACGGAATTTTTTCGTACAGGTCGCGAATCTGGTTGACGACGACTTTCAGCGGTGAACCTTCGTTGGAGCCGTAATTTGTGTACAGAACCTGTTTGTCTTCGCCAATCGCGCAGATTTTTGTTGTGGTGGAACCCGCGTCAATGCCGACAAAAATTTTCCCGTTGTAAGTCGACAGGTCACCGCGTTTGACTTTTGCCTTGTCGTGACGTTCGCGAAAATTTTTTAAATCTTCGGCGTCACGGAACAAAACGAAATCAGCTTTGCGAGTTTCGGAACGTGCCGCCTCGTCGGATTTTTGAATCGAATCTTCAAGTTGTGCAACGGAAAAATTTTGAGCTTCGTCGGAAAGTGCCGCGCCTTTTGCAACAAAAAAATTCCCGTCGGGAGTGTCGACAACTTCATCTTGTGAAAGTCCAAGCGTCTCGACGAAACGTTTTTTCAATTCCGGCAGAAAGTGCAAAGGTCCGCCCAAAAATGCGACGTTGCCGGTAATCGGTCTGCCTTGCGCAAGGTTGCCGATTGTCTGGTTGACAACCGCTTGAAAAATCGATAACGCAATGTCGGCTTTTTTCGCGCCGTCGTTCATCAAAGCTTGAATGTCGGTTTTCGCGAAGACGCCGCATCGTGAAGCGATTGTGTAAATCTGTTTGCCTTTTTCCGCCAACGAATTCAATCCGAGCGCGTCGGTGGACAGCAAACTTGCCATGTGGTCGATAAATGAGCCCGTGCCGCCCGCACAAACGCCGTTCATGCGAACTTCGGGTGCGTTGCCGAGATAAATAATTTTCGCATCTTCGCCGCCCAGTTCAACGACGGTATCGGTCTGCGGAATAAATTTTTCAACAGCGTTTTGACAGGCAATGACTTCCTGCACAAACGGCAACGAAATTTTTTTCGCGATACCCATGCCCGCCGAACCTGCCAGAGCGATTTTAAAAGTTTTTTCGCCGATGATATTTTTCAGCGACGTTAAAGAATTCGTCAACGCGGAACCTATTTCCGAAAAGTGCCGCGCATAGTTTTTGAAGACAAGCCGTTCATTGTCCATTACGACTAACTTGATTGTCGTGGAGCCGATGTCAATTCCGACTTTCATAAAAAAATCACCTCACCCGCGCACAATTTTATAATTCGGCTTGTCACGTGTCAACAAAATAAAAACCTCCGACCGAAGCCGAAGGTTGCCGAAAAATTTTTTGCGAATCAGTTGCCGCTCAACAGCAGATTGTGTTCCGAGAAGGTTTCGACGTGATAATTGTGCGTCGTGAAATCCGTCCTGCCGAAATTGTCATACTCGCCGATTTTCGTCGGTCGAAAGATCAATTCTTTGTACTGAATGTCGCCGTACTGGTCGACGAACATGCCGATTCCGTTTTCTTCAACGGATTTGATGTACTTCATGCCGTTATCGTCTCTGAAACAGGTATATTGCCTGTTGTTGACGGTGACGGTGAACTCATTGGGGCATACGTCGTTCTTGCCGCAGATTTTGTAGTAGCGTGTCTTCTTGGCGGGGTCGGTTTCGGGGTCGTCTTTGGCGAAATAAATTTTCACGCGATAAGCTTTGTCGTCGCTCGTGACCTGACTGCTGTATTTGTCGCCTGTTACGCCGACATCTTGGTAGCCGATGGTACCGTCCGCTTTAATTTTTCGGTTGTATTCGTATTGTCTGTTGGGCTGATTGAAATATCTGTACGCGTATTTGTAAATCGCTTCGGTGAGCTCGTCGCCTTGCAGCCCCGAATTTTCTCGCAGGTACTCTTCGGCAGAAATAAAGTCGCTGTCGTCTTTCAACGCCAGATAACTTTTCGCAACGATAAAGCCGCGGAAAGCACTTTGATGGTCGCCGACAATGACGACGGGGCTGTTGGGCATGTAAAGCACGGCGCGATAAGGCGCGTTCAAATTCACGATTACCGGTTTGGATTTGCGGACAAATTTATTCACCGTGTCATAGGTCGAATAAATGCTGTAACTTTCGGGACCGTCGTAAAATATTATAAGCGGGCGATAACGCTCAGAATCACTCTTGTCGTAATTCGATTGATTGAAGTTGAGAATTATCTGGTTGACGGAGTTGAAGCCTCTGGCACTTATTTTTGATTCTGAATATAAACCCGCCGCCCGTGCTCTTTCCGTAACGTCAGGATGATAAAGAATCGGCTCACTTTCGATACGTGCCCACAAAACATCTTTATCGCCTTCCGTCGCGGAATTTTCTTTAACAAAATCTTCGCGAACCGGGTACGGGTCTTCAAAATCAACGCTCGTGTGAATCCGCAAACGCTTTACTTTTTTGTGACTGATTTTGTTTAAATCGTCGCCGCTCGTCTCGAATTTGGCATTGTCGACAGTAACACCGTTGAAGTCGTCTAAGTCTATATCCCAGTCTTCGGAAAGCCATCTGCTGTTTTCATCAAATCGATATTCAATCCTGAAGTCGATATTTATCGAATCCAGTCGCTTCCACGTGTAAGGCAATCCGACGGTATCTCTTTCGGTAATGCCGTCCTGGTAAGTTTTCAGCGTGTTACTCTTTCCGGGATTGTATGCCAAATTGTTCGGGTCGGTGTTTATCGAGGCGGAAGTTGCCGCAACGGAGCTGCCTTCGCCGTATTTGCCCGCGCCGTAACTTGTGATTGTGCCTTTGTTCAAATTTCTGTCGATAAAGTCGTCGCCGTCGGTTGCCGCAGTAAACAGCACGTCATCTTTGACGACAGCATTTACTTTCCGATAAAAATCGCCGAGGTAGTAGTGATTGTAAAAATCTTGAAAGTGATTCCATGCGTCGCTGTAAACTTCAGTGCCGAAACTCGCTTCATACAACGTAATTTTTTCACGTTCATTGCCGTTGCTGTCGCGGAATGTAACTTTCTGTCCGGTTGAATCTGTTATCTCCAAATCCAAATCGGCTACTTGTAAATTAGCATTTTTGGAATTGACGCCGCCGGTATTTTTGTGCGCATTTTGAACTTGCCAGTTGCCGACAATGACGTTTTTGTTGATTACATCTCTGAGTTTGGCGATGAATTCCTGCCACGTTTTAACTTCGGTGTTGGTATCGATTTTAACTTGGTCTTTGGGAACAAGTTTTGCAATGGCGACGACGTCTGCATCCATGCTGCCGAACCAGCCCGACAAAAAGAAATGTCTGATATTTTCGTCGAGCTTGACGAGGTAATAAAAATCGCCGTTCACTTTTACAAGATTTAAATCGGGGACAACTTGACGGTCTGCAGCCGAATTAAAAAGACTCCAGCTGTCGATTATCAAACTTGCCGTTTCGTCCGCGTCCGCTTGAATGGCTTGTGTCGTGCCGATATTTTTGACGGTGTACTTTCTGGCAACTTTGTCGCCTTCAGTCCAATCGAGATCTTCAAGTTTCGTCTTTGAAATTGTCGTGGTTGTGGTGGTTGTCGTTTCCGTGGTGGTTATCGTGGTGCCTTCGTCGGTTTCGGTCGTATCCGTCGTTGTTTCGGTTGAGGTCGAAGTTTCAACACGCGGCTCGCCGTCGTCGTCAAGTCCGTTATCGGGTGGCAACTTTGAGACAAGCACGGGCACAAGGTCTTTCAACTTTCCGGAATTGGTGTCGATAATTTTTCGTGCACCGGCAAGAGCCGCCGCGTCCGCCGCATTTTGCAAACGTGACACATTGAGATAATACCAGCCGAGGTCGAATGCCACACCGACGAACAACAAAATTACCGGAATCATTAACGCGAACAAAACCAACATTTGACCGCGCACATTTGAAACGGATTGAAAAAATTTTTTGGAATAGGATTGTTGCTTCTTCATGATTGTCACCTGCCTTGAATATTGAAACAAAAACCGCGTTGCATGTAAGTTTACAACCTAACTACATGCATTGCAACTTAAAAAATCATTTTATCTTCACGGTGAGCGAAAATTTTACGTTGCGCAGTCTCGAATAAAGTTCCCGAAATTGAATTTTGTACGCCGCGAAGAAAAAACTTGCCAACGTCAAAATTTTTGTTTACAATATGCCGCGAAGTCAATGGCAATTTTTTTGTCGATAATTTTCGGAGGGCATCGTTTGTAAAATTTTTTCGACTTTCTTCGCGCAGGAGGAGGACAATTTTCTTTGGACATAGCTTAGTTGAAAGAGTGGGCTCGCGTCCACTTTTTCATTTTGTTGGGAAAAATTTCGGGGGTGAGCGATTGAGCAAAGTTGAAACGCAAGTGGAAAGTTTGATGTCGGAAATTTTGGCGGGCACGGATTTTGAACTCGTCGACGTGGAATATGTCAAGGAACGCGATTGGTATCTGCGCGTGTTCGTCGACAAAGCCGGCGGCATCGATTTGGATGACTGCCAAACTTTGAGCGAACAGCTTGGCGAAAAACTTGACGCGTCGGACATAATCAACGGCGCGTACATTTTGGAAGTTTCGTCGCCCGGCATTGATCGCATTTTGAAAAAAGACAAAGATTTTATTCGCGAAGCCGGCAAAATCGTCGACGTAACACTTTATGCGCCGCTCGACGGCAAAAAAATTTTTGTCGGTGAATTGGTTGGTCGCGACGAAAAATTTCTGCGGCTCAAAGATACGGAACCGTTGCCGCGTGAAAAAGTTGCACTCGTGAGACTGCATATAGAATTTTAGG
>JAFUYE010000087.1 GCA_017470715.1 Selenomonadaceae bacterium | reverse complement strand
TCGCCGCGATCGACGAGCCGCTGAATCACGTCGATAAGCTTGTTCACGTCGTCGAAGTGCAAGCCCGTCGTCGGTTCGTCCATGATGTAAATGTTCGCCGCACGTCCCAAAGGTCGCGCAAGTTCGTAGGCAAGTTTGACGCGTTGAGCTTCGCCGCCGCTGAACGTGTTCGCCGATTGTCCGAGTTCGATATAGCCCAAACCGACATCGTGCAGAACTTGCAACATGCGCTTAATCGTCGGGACGTTTGCGAAAAATTCCAAAGCTTCATCGACGGGCATGTTCAACACGTCGGAAATATTTTTGCCTTTGTAAGTGACTTCCAAAGTTTCCGCGTTAAATCGTGCGCCCTTGCAAACGTCGCAGGTGACATAAACGTCGGGTAGAAAATTCATCGGGATTTTCAAAACGCCGTTGCCGCCGCAACTTTCGCATCGTCCGCCTTTGACGTTGAAACTGAATCGTCCCGAATTGTAGCCGCGAATTTTGGCACCGTTCGTCGCCGCAAAAAGTTTTCGTATGTGGTCGGCAACGCCCGTGTAAGTTGCAATGTTCGAGCGCGGTGTTCGTCCGATAGGGTCTTGGTCAATCATTGTGACTTTGCTGATACCGAACGAATTTAAATCCGTTTCAAGCAGTTGCGGATAAATAATTTCTTCGACGAGCGTAGATTTACCGCTGCCCGATACGCCCGTTACCAAAGTCAGCGCATTCAACGGAATTTTGACGGAAATATTTTTCAGGTTATTTTTACAGGCGTCTTTGAACTCCAGAAAATTTGAAAGTTCCCGCCGAGTTTCGGGCACGGGAATTTTTTTTCGTCCGCTGAGATAGTCGCCCGTCAAAGAATTTTCGACACGTGAAATTTCGTCCGCCGTGCCTTGAGCAATGACTTCGCCGCCGAATTTGCCCGCTCCGCGTCCAATGTCAACAATTTCGTCGGCTTCGCGGATAGTTTCTTCGTCGTGTTCGACAACAATCAGCGTGTTGCCTATGTCGCGCAGATTTTTCAACGTCGCCAAAAGTTTTTGGTTGTCGTGTTGATGAAGTCCGATTGACGGTTCGTCGAGGACGTAAAGCACGCCCGTCAATGCCGAGCCGATTTGTGTCGCCAATCTGATTCGCTGGGATTCGCCGCCGCTCAACGTTGCTGACTTCCGCGACAAGCTCAAATAATCCAAACCAACGTCGCACAAAAATTTCAGCCGTGAATTGATTTCCTTCAGCACCTGCGCGGAAATTTTTTTGTCGGTGTCGTCAAGTTCAAGTTCGGCAAAAAATTTTTTGCACGCGTCAACGGACATGTCGCAAACCTGCGCGATATTTTTTTCGCCGACGGTGACGCTCAAAGCTTCGGGCTTCAATCGGTGACCGTGACAGGCGGGGCAAGCGTCTTCGGGCAGGTCGGTCGTCTTGAAGTCGTGAACCGCCGCCATCCATTCGTACATCGTCGTAAAATCGCGCACGTCGAAAATTTTTCCGAGACCGCTGCATTTCGGACAGGCACCTTTCGGGCTGTTGAACGAAAAAAGTTGCGGCGAAATTTCGGGCAGACTTATTCCGCAGTCGACGCAGGCATTTTTTTCGCTGAACGTCAAAGTTTCGCTATCAGTTTCGACGAAAACAATTCCGTTGCCGAATTTCAGCGCAGTTTCAAGCGAATCAGCCAATCGCGAACGAATTCCGTCACGAATAATCAATCTGTCGACGACAACTTCAATCGAATGTTTTTTCGTCTTCGCGAGGGAAATTTTTTCGCCGAGTTCGCGAATTTCGCCGTCAACTTTCACGCGCACAAATCCCGCCGCGTTGAGTTTGTCGAAAATTTCTTTGTGCGTGCCTTTTTGATGATTGACAATCGGCGCAAGCAAAATAAATCGGGTACCTTCGGGCAACTTCAAAATCTGCGCAAGAATTTGGTCGACGCTCTGACTTTTGACGGGCTTGCCGCATTTCGGGCAGTGAGGCTTGCCGATACGTGCGAACAAAAGCCGCAGGTAGTCATAAATTTCCGTGACGGTTCCGACGGTCGAGCGCGGATTGTTGTTTGTGGTTTTCTGATTAATCGCGATTGCGGGGCTCAAACCTTCGATTAACTCAACATCGGGTTTGTCGGGCAGACCGAGAAATTGACGGGCATAACTCGACAGCGATTCCATGTAGCGGCGTTGACCTTCGGCGTAAATCGTGTCGAATGCCAACGAACTTTTTCCGCTGCCGGAAACGCCCGTTATCACGACGAATTTGTCGCGGGGAATTTCGACGCTGATATTTTTCAAGTTGTGCACACGGGCACCGCGAATTTTTATCGAATCCAATATTTAACCTCCGAATTTTTTGTGACGTTATGACACGAAGAAATTTTTAACACTCGTCACGGAACTTTTATCAGCGTGCGCCATGTAATATTTTTCGTCTTCGGGCAAATTGTCGTAATCAAAATACCACGGCAGATGATGTGCCATAAAATTGCCCGTCGTGCGCACCGAAAACCTAACGCTGTAATGACGAACATTCGGGTACAGCGCAAATGTCGTGTCAACAAGCGCATGATAAATTTCGTCGCCGACTTTGCTGTTTTTGTAAAAGCGCGCTTCTGACTTTTTACAGGCGTCGCTGTCGAAAAAAGTTATGTCGTCGTAAACCAGCCCGAAACCGACTTTGCGCAACTCGTGATTCGAGTCAAGAATTTTCATGAATCGCTTGATAAAATCTTTCGGGCAATCTTCAACGGGCAACAAGTCCGGATCTGTGTAAACATACGGCGTGGAAATTTTCAGCCGCTCCAAAATGCCCGACAACCAAATTGCCTTGTAGCCGAAATTTTTTTCCAGCCGAATGACTTTGATTCGCGAATCATTTTCGAGCGCGGAATAATATTCCAAAAGTGGCGGATACGTCGAGCGATTGTCCAAAATTATCAGCTTGCGATAACCCGCGTCAAGCAACCAGTCAATTAATTTTTTCATGACGCCGAGTCGGTCGCGGGCGTTGATGAAAATCGGCACGTCGCGCCAATCCGGAAAATCCCACAAGCTTGAAATTTCGCGTGCAAGATTTTCGATTGAACCGCGTCGCACAATTTCAAGATCGCGTTTGACTTCGGGAAAGTTTGCTTTGATTCGCAAAATTTTTTCGTAAAGCTCAATCGCCGCGTGAAAATCGCCGGTCAACGCCAAACAGTTCGCCCGATAAAACAAACTCAATTCGTCAACGTCGTGCCATTGCGCAGCGCGAATTTTTTCATAGACGCCAAAAATTTTCATTGCACTTAAATAATCGCCCGTCGCGTAAAGCGTTTTGCCGAACAGATACAGCAGGTAGAAAAACGACTTCATCAACACGGGATCGAATTTGAAAAACGTATGCATGTAAGATTTTGCGCGGTCGGGCTTGCCGTCCGAAAGAAATTTCATGACGCAGAAAAATATCATGCTGCTGTAGGAAAGAACTTCCGAAAATTTTTCGTCGGGAATTTTTTCGTTCGTCATGCGGAGATTTATAATTTCAATCGCCGCGTCGGAAATTTTTTCAATATCGTCCGCCGTCCGCGCAGCTTCAAAGTCCGCGTAAATTTTTTCAAAATCCATATCGTCACCTCGCGAACATTTTATCGAGTCAAAAATTTATTCTCCTCGTTGTTTGAATTGGCTTGCCGTACCCGCGCTTGAATCAGCGTGTGCCATGTAATATTTTTCATCTTCGGGCAAGTTGTCGTAATCAAAATACCACGGCAGATGATACGCCATGAAATCGCCCGTCGTGCGCACCGAAAACCGCAAATTGTAATGGCGAACGTTCGAGTACAGTGCAAACGTCGTGTCAATCTGCGCGTAGTAAAAATCTTCGCCAACCTGCGTGCCTTCGTAAAAATTTTGTTGTGTGCGTTGCGCCCGTTCCTTGCCGAAAAAAATTATGTCGTCATAAACCAGCCCGAAACCGACTTTGCGCAGCTCGTGATTCGAGTCAAGAATTTCCATGAATCGACGGACAAAATCTTTTGGACAATCTTCGACGGGCAACAAGTCCGGATCCGTGTAAACATACGGCGTGGAAATTTTCAGCCGCTCCAAAATGCCCGACAGCCAAATTGCCTTGTAGCCGAAATTTTTTTCCAACCGAATGACTTTGATTCGCGAATCATTTTCGAGCGCGGAATAATATTCCAAAAGCGGCGGATACGTCGAGCGATTGTCCAAAATTATCAGCTTGCGATACCCCGCGTCCAAAAGCCAGTCAATTAATTTTTTCATGACACCGAGCCGGTCGCGGGCGTTGATGAAAATCGGCACGTCGCGCCAATGCGGGAAATACCACAGGCTTGAAATTTTTTGGATAAGCCCGTCAACTTCGCCGCGCCGCACAAGTTCAAGATTTTTTTTCGCCTCATGAAAGTTCGCCCGAATTCGCAAAACATTTTCGTACAGATCAATCGCCGCATGAAAATTTCCCGTCAACGCCAAACAGTTCGCCCGATAAAACAAACTCAATTCGTCCGTGTCGTCAAATTTTTTCGTCCGCAAATCTTCGTAACGCATGAAAAATTCTGCGGCACGACGATAATCGCCCGACAGATAAAAAATCCGTCCGAACAAGTAATGCATGAAAAAAAATCCGTCGTTTAATTTCAAGTCAGGGCTTTCGGGCACGTTAAAATAAAATTTAGCTTTATCAATGTCGCCGTCGCCCAAAAGTTTCATCACGTAATAAATCATAACGTTGACATGCGCGGTGATTTCGTTGGCAACGGGCGGAATTTCGTTTGCTCTGCCCGCGTTCGTTAATTCACCGCAATGATTCATCACCTGCACGATAATATTGCTTATCGTCTGCAAATCGTGAACTTCCCGCGCAGATTCAAAGTCCGCATAAATTTCATCAAAGTCCATGTTATCGCCTCCCGCAGATATTTTACACGTTCGCCGCACAAAAAAACAGCCTCACATTTTTTGCGAGGTTGCCGAAAATTTTACTTCTGCTTGAAAAGTTCTTCGTAGTGATTGATTTTGTAGTCGAGCCGTTCTATTGTCGTGCGCAATGTTTCCGCCTGCTTTTGGAGCCGCGCCCGCTGTTCGATTAAAATTTGTTTGCGTCGTTCGATTCCCGTGCCTTTCTGCAAGAGCGAGACATATTCGATTAACGCTTCGATTTGCACGCCGGCAGAACGCATACATTTGATAAAGCCGACCCATTTGCACGACTGTTCGTCGAAATCGCGGATACCGTTTTTCTTGCGCGGGACAGGCGGAATCAAGCCGATTCGTTCGTAATATCTCAGCGTGTCTGCAGTCATTTGAAATTTCTCACTGACTTCGCCAATCGTCATAAACATTCCCCCAACGAAAGATTTTCCGCTACAAGTTTAACAGCTCAAGTCAACTTCAAGTCAAGCTAAATCGTCGTGAAGAAATCTTTTGCGTCCGTGTCCTCGAAAACTTCAACGCCGAAATTTTTCAGTTCATCGCGAAGATATTCCGTCAGCACGTGAACAATCGGAAATTCCGTGGCGAAATGTCCCGCGTCCACAACATGAATTTTGTTTTCGACGGCACCTTGAGCGTCATGATATTTCACGTCGCCCGTGACAAAAGCTTGTGCGCCGAAAAATTTTGCTTTGGAAATAAATTCCGCGCCCGCACCGCCGCACAGTCCGACTTTGCTTATCGGGAAATCGCCCGCGTTGATTAGCCGAACATTTTCCGCGTTCAAAGATTTTTTCACGTGACGGGCGAAATTTTCGGCAGTCATGGGCGTCGGCAAAGTTCCGATTCGTCCCAAAGAAATTTCTTCGTCGCCAAACATTTTTATATCGGTCAAGCCGATTTTTTTCGCGAGCACGTCATTGACGCCGCCAATCGCGCTGTCAAGATTCGTGTGCGCCGCGAATACTGCCAAATTATTTTTCACGAGCCGAAAAATTTTTCTGCCGAGCGGTAAATCGTAGCGGACATTTTTCGTCGCGTAAAAAATCAGCGGGTGATGCACAACAATCATCTGCGCGCCGAGTTCAGCTGCCTGCGGAATATTTCTGTCGAGCACGTCCAAGCACACGAAAATTTTTTTTACTTCGGCATTCGGGTCGCCGAGCAAAAGTCCGGGGTTATCCCACTCTTCGGCAAGTTTTTTCGGTGCAAGTCGATTGACGGCGTCGGCAACGGTCTGCACGGTACAAATTTTCATTACTAATTCCTCATTCCAAATTCCTAATTAATTCAAGCACGTCGGCAAATGTCGCGGCTAAATTCGGATAATCGATTTTCGGGCGGTCAATCATTACGACGGGCAAGTTCAAAATTTCCGCTGCCTCAAGTTTCGTGTCCGCGCCGCCGATTGTGCCGCTGTTTTTCGTGACGATAACTTCAGCGTTCGCATGCTTGAACATTTCGACGTTGAGCGCGGTTGAAAAACGTCCCTGAATTGCAATGATTTGTTTCGGCGATAAACCTAGAGTTTCACATTGCGCCAAAACTTCAGCCGTCGGCAAAATTCGCACGGTCAAGTTGCAATCCTTCAACGCGGGCGATTCGACGAAAGTTTTCAAGTTGCGACTGCCCGTCGTGATAAAAATATTTTTGCCGAGTTCGGACGCCTTGACTGCCGCAGATTCGTAGCTGTCGACATGAAAAATTTTTCCGCCCGTGACTTCAACCTGAGCACGTTCGTAGCGGACATAAAAAATTTTCGCCGATTGAGCCGCCCGAATTGCATTTGCCGAAACGTTTTGCGCATAAGGATGGCTTGCGTCAACCACGGCAGAAAAATTCCCGCCGCGCAAAATTTTTTCGAGTTCGTCGGCATCAAGCGGTTTGTCGTTGATTTTGACGCCCGCGCAGGTTTCCAAAAGTTTTTTGCCGTAATCGCTCACGACCGAAGCCGTCACGTCAAAGCCGCGTTCGAGTAAAATTTTTGCCAGTTCGCGCCCGTCTTGCGTTCCGGCGATTAAAAAAATTTTTGTATTCATCATGCCGCCGATTTTAATTCAAGCCGCCAAAATTTGCAACGCGTTCGACCAATCGGTAAATCGTCAAAAGTTTTTCTTGACATTTTGTTGTTTGTCGATTATCATTTGCCGCGTCAAAAGGAAATCAACCACGAAAGTTTTTGGAGCGTGATAAATATGGCGAACGAAAAATATACGGCGAAAGCCCAACAGGCATTGCAGGCGGCGCAACAGCTCGCGGCAATGAAATATCATCAGGAATTCAATTCGTTGCATTTGATGCTTGCGTTGGCGAAAGAACCCGAAGGTTTGCTCGCGACAATTTTCGGCGAATGTCAAACCGATTTGCCGATGCTCAAAGTCAAACTCGAAGCCGAACTTAACAAAATCCCGCAAGTCAAAGGTCAGGAACGTTTGACAATGGGCGTCGATTTGGCTCGCGTTATCGGCAAGGCTCGCGAATACGCCGCGTCAATGAAAGACGAATTCATCAGCACGGAACATTTGCTTTTGGCTCTCGTCACCGACGGCAAGCAGGAAGTTCAGGACATTGCCCGCGAATTCAAGCTGTCGAAAAGCAAAATCGACGACGCGATAAAAAAATTCCGCAAGCAAAATGTTACCAACGAAAATCCCGAAGAAACTTACCAAAGTCTCGCGAAATTCGGGCGTGATTTGACGGCGGCGGCTCGTGCAGGAAAACTTGATCCCGTTATCGGACGCGACGAAGAAATTCGGCGCACGATTGAAATTTTGTCCCGTCGCACGAAAAATAATCCCGTGCTTATCGGCGAACCGGGCGTCGGCAAAACCGCTATCGTCGAAGGTCTTGCGCGTCGAATCGTTGCCGGTGACGTGCCCGAATCGCTCAAAAACAAAACTCTTTACGCGCTGGACATGGGCTCGTTAATTGCGGGCGCAAAATTTCGCGGCGAATTCGAGGAACGTCTTAAAGCTGTCCTGAACGAAATCACGAAATCCGACGGGCAAATTTTGCTGTTTATCGACGAAGTTCACACCGTCGTTGGTGCCGGCAAAGCTGAAGGCGCAATGGACGCGGGCAATTTGCTTAAACCGATGCTTGCTCGCGGCGAACTGCGCTGTATCGGTGCCACGACGCTCAACGAGTACCGCAAGTATATCGAAAAGGATACCGCGCTTGAACGGCGTTTTCAGCCCGTCATGGTCGGCGAACCGACGGTTGAAGACACAATTACAATTCTGCGCGGAATCAAGGAACGCTACGAAGTTCATCACGGCGTAAGAATTCGTGACGCGGCTTTGGTTTCGGCGGCGACTTTGTCCGACAGATATATTTCCGACAGATTTTTACCCGACAAAGCGATTGACTTGGTCGACGAAGCGGCTGCGAAATTGCGCACGGAAATTGAATCACTGCCCGCCCCGATTGACGAAACCCGTCGCAAGATTATGCAACTTGAAATCGAAGAACAGGCACTCAAAAAAGAATCCGATGCCGCGTCGCAAGAAAAATTGAAATCTATCGGCGAAGAAATTTCCGAACTCAAAGCCCGCGAAAAAGTTTTGCGCGACAAGTGGGAAGCCGAAAAGCAATCGATTTTGCGCGTGCGTGCCATCAAAAAAGAAATCGACGCCGTCAACAACGAAATCGAAGAAGCTCAACGCGCTTACAATCTTCAAAAGGCATCCGAATTGAAATACGGCAAACTTCCGCAACTTCAAAACACGTTGAAGCAAGTCGAACAGGAAATTGCCGCGCAGTCCAAAGGCGAACGCTTGCTTAAAGAAGAAGTCGGCGAAGAAGACATTGCCAAAGTTGTCAGCCGCTGGACGGGCATTCCGCTTGCCAAAATGTTGACGGGCGAACGCGAAAAACTTTTGCACCTCGAAGATACTTTGCATGAACGCGTTGTCGGACAAGACGAAGCAGTTAAAGTCGTCAGCGAAGCGATTTTGCGGGCGCGTGCCGGTATCAAAGATCCGAATCGTCCTATCGGCTCGTTCATTTTCCTCGGTCCCACGGGCGTCGGCAAAACCGAACTTGCAAAGGCGTTGGCGGAAGCTCTCTTCGACGACGAACGTTCGATTATCCGCGTCGACATGTCCGAATACATGGAGAAACACACCGTCGCAAGATTGATTGGCGCGCCTCCCGGTTATGTCGGCTACGACGAAGGCGGACAACTCACCGAAGCCGTTCGCCGCAGACCCTACAGCGTCATTTTGCTTGACGAAATCGAAAAAGCTCACCGCGATATTTTCAACGTGCTGTTGCAAATTTTGGACGACGGCAGATTGACGGACGGCAAAGGTCGCGTTGTCAATTTCAAAAACACCGTGATCATCATGACGAGCAACCTCGGTTCACAGGAAATTCTTCAGCGGGCGAAAATCGGTTTTATCACGAATCAAGCGTTCGCGGAAGCCGAATCGATTATCAAAGACTTGCTCAAGAATTATTTCCGCCCCGAATTTTTGAATCGAATTGATGACATTGTCGTTTTCAAGTCGCTGGCGAAAGATCAGGTCAAAGCCATTGCCGAAATTCTGTTGAAGACTTTGAGCGAACGTCTCGAAAAACAAATCAACGTCAAACTCACGTGGACGAACAAAGCCGTCGACGCGTTGAGCGAAAAAGGTTTCGATGCAAACTTCGGAGCACGTCCGTTGCGCAGATTGTTGACGCACACCGTCGAAACGGAGCTGAGCAAAAAAATTATCGCGGGCGCGGTCAAAGACGGCGACACGGTTGAAATCGACTTCGACGGCAAGCAATTCAACTTCAACGCGAAAACCGTCACGCTTGAAAAAGCAATTAGGAGTTAGGAGTTAGGAATTAGGAATTAGGAATGTGAAATATTTACGCTTTAAGTATTGCGCATTGCCTATCGCATTGTCTCCAAGAAAAATTTTTATCCCGTCGTTCAAATGAGCGGCGGGATTTTTTTATGCGTAATCCGCAATTCCTTAAAGCTCAAAGCTTAAAGCTTAAAGCTTAAAGATTTTCAGGCTTGAAAGTCAACGCACAATGAAATAAAATTCTTTCCAAAAACGGAGGTAATCATTTGGACGGAACGATAAGCAACGTCGCGGCGGGCAGTCTTGCCGAAGAACTCGAACTTGCGGCGGGCGATAAAATTTTGGCGGTCAACGGGCACAAAGTCACCGACATTATAGATTTGAGTTTTCAACTTGCCGAAGAGGAAATCGAACTTTTGGTTGAGCACGCGGACGGCGAACGCGAAATTATTGCGTTTGAAAAAGACATTGACGAAGAACTCGGCGCGGAATTTGCCACTGCGGTTTTCGACGGCGTGCGGCGATGCAAAAATCACTGCGTCTTTTGTTTCGTCGACATGATTGCCCCGAACATGCGAAAAACTTTGTCGATTAAGGACGACGATTATCGTTTAAGTTTTCTGTTCGGCAACTTCATCACGCTGACGAACATGACGCCGAAAGATTTCCGCCGCATAAAAAATTTTCACCTGTCGCCGCTGTTCGTGTCGATTCACGCAATGAATCCCGAATTGCGCGCAAAAATTTTACGGACACCGCTGGGCGCGAAAATCAACGAGCAACTCGACGAACTGGAACGGGCGGGCGTCGAATATCACACGCAAGTTGTTCTGTGCAAAGATTTAAATGACGGCGCGGAATTGGACTTCACGATTTCGGAAATTTTGAAACGTCGACCGCACGCACAAAGTTTGGCGATTGTTCCCGTCGGCGTCACCCGTCACCGCCGCGACAAATTTCCGCTGAAACAATTCGATAAAAATTCTGCCGCAGAAATTATCACGCAGGTTGAACGTTTCCAAAAAAAATCCCGCGCAGAATCCGGACAAACTTTCGTTTATCTGGGCGACGAATTTTATCTGCTTGCCGAAAAAAATTTGCCGCCCGCCGAATTTTACGACGGTTATCCGCAAATTGAAAACGGTATCGGCATGACGCGCAACTTTATAGACGAATTCAACGCGGAAGAAATTTCGCCCGCCGATAAAAATTTTTCGGTTGATGTGGTTTGCGGAACGTCGATTGCCAAAATTTTCAGCCGCTTGACCGGCGATATGTCAAACGTGCGGATTTTGCCCGTGACAAATAAATTTTTCGGCGAACGCGTGAATGTTTCGGGACTTTTGACGGGCAGCGACATAATCGACGCTTTGAAAAATTCGGGCGGCTCACGCGACATAATTTTAATTCCGTCGACCGCGCTCAAATCCGGTGAAGAAATTTTTCTGGACGACGTGCCGGTTGACGAACTGCGAAAAATTTTTGCACCCGCGAAAGTTTTGCCGATACACGACGGCGCACAATTCAAACGAGTATTGAAAGGACTGATTAAATGAGCAAACCGATTGTTGCGGTTGTCGGACGCCCGAACGTCGGCAAATCCACGCTGTTTAACCAAATCGGCAAACGGCGGCTTTCGATTGTCGACGACATGGCAGGCGTCACCCGCGACCGAATTTATATGGACGCGACTTGGCTTGATCGCGAATTCACGTTGATTGACACGGGCGGTATCGAAATTAAATCCGCCGACAAAATGTTGACGCAAATTCGCACGCAAGCAAAAATCGCCGCAGATGAAGCGGACGTGATAATTTTCGTGACGGACGGGCGCGCAGGTTTGACTGCCGACGACGAGGCTGTTGCGAAATTTTTGCGGACTTCCGACAAGCCGATTGTCCTTGCCGTGAACAAAATCGACGACATTCGACAGGACGGCGACATTTACGAATTTTACAATTTGGGTTTGGGCGAACCGATTGGAATTTCCGCAAGCAACGCGCTGAATTTGGGCGACCTGCTTGATGCCGTGGTAAAAAATTTCCCGCAGGACGAAACCGAAATTCGCGACGAAGACGAAATCCGAATTGCCGTTATCGGGCGACCCAACGTCGGAAAATCTTCGCTGGTCAACGCACTTTTGGGCGAAGAACGCGTTATCGTCAGCGACGTGCCCGGTACAACCCGCGACGCAATCGACACGCATTTTTTTTCGGACGGCACAAAATTTACGCTGATTGACACGGCGGGTATGCGCAAGAAATCCAAAATCGATGAGCCCGTCGAACGTTACAGCGTGATTCGTTCGTTGCGTGCGATTGACCGCGCAGATGTCGTGTTGATGCTGATTGAAGCTCCCGTCGGCGTCACCGAGCAGGACAAAAAAATTGCCGGCTACGCGCACGATTCGGGCAAAGGTTGCGTTATCGTCGTCAACAAATGGGACATTTTCCCGAACAAGCACGACCGTTCGACGAACCGTTTCACGGACGACCTTCGCGAGCGTTTGGGCTTTTTGCAATATGCGCCCGTGGTTTATGCCAGTGCTTTGACGGGACAGCGTGTCGACCGCGTGACCGAATTGGTTAAATTTGTCGCCGAACAACAATCAATGCGTATTCAAACGAGCGTACTCAACGAATTAATTCGCGACGCGGTTGCCGTCAATCCGCCGCCGTCGAAAAAAGGCAAGTCGGCTAAAATTTTCTTCGTGACGCAAGCCGACATTTGCCCGCCGCGATTTATCATTTTCGTCAACGAGCCGGAATTAATGCACTTTTCGTATCTGCGTTTCATCGAAAACCGACTGCGCGAAAGTTTCGGCTTCGAGGGCACACCGTTAAAATTTATTGTCCGCAAACACAAGCAAAAAGAGGACGAACAATAAAAAATTCCCCGCCGAGCAAATTCGACGGGGTTTTTATTTTTGGAGGTTGTTGCAACGTGACGATTGCGCCCGAATCGGCTTATCGATTATTTTTCGAGGACGACAACTTCAAACGGGCGAAGATTTTCATTAAGCCCGTCGAAGTTGCCGAGAATTTTTTTGTAACCTTGCGCGCAATATTCCGCCAAAGATTTTTCGGTAAGACTTGATTCAACGCCGCGCAGGTTGCACAGCACGATTAAAGTTTCGGCGTCGAGCGTGCGTCGGTAAGCAAGAACGTCGAGATTGTCGCGCTCAATGAAATCAATCGCGCCGTCGGAAATGATTTTCTTGCTTTTGCGCAGGCGAACGAGTTGCCGATAAAAATTCAGCACGGAATTTTCGTCGCGCTCTTCCGTATCAACGTTAAAGCGTGTGAAATTGTCGGGCGAAGAAATCCACGGTTCAACGCTTGAAAATCCCGCAAATTTTTCTGCCGACCACTGCATCGGCGTGCGTCCGTTGTCGCGTGAACGTTCGCCGAGAATTTTCAACGCGTCAGCTTCGGACTTGCCCGCGTCGCGCAAAATTTTAAAGTAGTTCAAACTTTCAACGTCGCGATATTGGGCAATCGAAGTGTATTTCGCGTTCGTCATGCCGAGTTCTTCGCCTTGATAAATGTAAGGCGTGCCGCGCATGAGATGAATCGCCGCCGCCAACATTTTTGCCGACTCGTTATGAAAATGTTCGTCGTCACCGAGTCTTGAAACAATTCGCGGCTGGTCATGGTTGCACCAAAAAACCGCGTTCCAACCGCCGTGTTTCGACATACCGACTTGCCACGTCTCAAAAAGTTTTTTCAGCGCGGAAATATCGGCGGGCATGAGCGACCATTTATCGCCATCTTTGTAGTCAACCTTCAAGTGATGAAAGTTAAAGACCATCGAAAGTTCGTGCTCGTCCGGATTGGAATAGCGAATACAGTTTTCGAGCGAAGTTGATGACATTTCGCCAACCGTTATCATGTCGTCAATGCCCGAATCGCGAACCAGTTCTTTCAGGAATTCGTGAACGTGTCGACCGTCCGTATAAAATCTGCGCCCGTCACCTTGCGTGTCGTCGACGAATTCTGCCGGCTTGGAAATCAAATTCACGACATCAAAGCGAAAACCTTTGACGCCTTTGTCTTTCCAAAAACGCAAAACAGCTTTCAATTCTTCGCGAACTTCGGGATTTTCCCAATTCAAATCCGCCTGCGACACGTCGAACAAATGCAGATACCATTTGCCCAAATGCGGAACAAATTCCCATGCATTGCCGCCGAATTTTGAAACCCAATTCGTCGGAGGTTTATCGGGCGTGCCGTCGCGGAAAATATAGTAGTCGAGATATTTTTGCTCGCCGTTAAGAGCGCGTTGAAACCATTCATGTTGCGTTGACGTGTGATTAAAAACCATGTCGAACATCAAGCCGAGTCCGCGTTTGTCGGCTTCGGCAATGAGTTCCTCAACGTCAGCCATTGTCCCGAAACGCGGATCAATTTCGCGGTAATTCGCCACGTCATAACCGTTGTCGTTCATCGGCGAAACGAAAAACGGCGTTGACCAAATGTAATCGACACCGAGCGACGCAATGTAATCGAGCTTGCCGATTATGCCGCGAATGTCGCCGAGCCCGTCGCCGTTCGAGTCACAAAAAGACTTCGGATAAATTTGATAAACAACTTTGTCGCTGAACTTCATGCGAAGACCTCCCAACCATTGATAAAATTTCAGTGCCGGTTGTTCGCCGCGATTATCTCGCTCAACTTCACGTGCGGATTGCGGTAGCGAACATTTGGATTTTTTTCGGGAAAAGTAAATTGAATCGCCCGCCGTTTGCAAGCATGAATGCAAGCCAAACACGCGATGCAATCGGTCATGTCATGTTGCGCTTTGCCGTCTACGATTTTGAAACAAGCTTTCGGGCAAACTTTTGAGCAGACGCCGCAACCGACACATTCAGGCGAAATTTTGTACATGTCGAGACCTTTGGCGCGGAAATCTTTTTCGGGATCCATTTTGAACGGAGCCTTCAAAAAAATTTCGTGAAAATCGAGATTGACTTTGTCGGGCTGTTGAATAAACGTCCGTCGCGCAGAAATATCCCGCTTAATCGCCGCAAGATTTTCATCGGTTTTTTTGTCAAGTTTGAGTTCTTCGGCAATGTCGAAAGCAGGTAAAGCATTGTCAACCATCAGCAACGTGTTGATATAGTCGACGCGCTTGCCCGAATCACGCAAAAGTTTTTCGGCACGAATCATCGCCCCGCCGTGACGAAAGCCGTAAGTGAGCACGAGGAAAAAATATTCTGTCTCAAACGTTGCCCGCCGCAAGAATTCCGCGACGTTTTTCGGCAAATCGTGCGCGAAAATCGGACTCACCACACCGATAACGTCTGCCCGATAAGTTTTACCCAACTGCTCTTGAGCAATACTGACGGGCGCGCAATCGAGATTTTTTGCAACGTACAAACAATTTCCCGTCGCCGTGAAGTAAAAAACCATGTTCAAGCCCTCCGCCTAAATTTTGTCAATAAGTCGCGATAATCGTTTTGCCCGTCTCGGCGTTCATTCCGCTCATGAATTTAAATTCGACGCCGTTTGGATTGGTGACGACGAAAACCGCCGTGTCGGGGTGACCGGCTTTTTTTATCGCCGCACGACTGAATTTTAACAGAGGAGTTCCCGCCTTGACAACGTCGCCGACTTTGACGAGATAACTGAAACCTTCGCCGCCCATTGAAACGGTGTCAATGCCGACGTGAATCAAAATTTCAACGCCGTTTGAAAGCGTCATTCCGACCGCGTGTTTTGAATCGTCCATAAGCACGGTGATTTTTCCCGAAACGGGCGCGCAGACAGTTTCGGTGGCAGGTTTAATCGCCAAACCGTCACCGACCATGCCCGCCGAAAAATTTGTGCAAAAAAAAAGTGCTATATTGACGAAAAATCTTGCTCGTAATAGAATTTGAACTGCTTAAAGCCAAAATCATCACGTGCAAGATTTTTTCTTTGATGATTCTAGCAGTCTTGCCCGTGAGTGTCAATTAAAAGCGAGGTAAGACCAATGCTCATTTACAAAATCACTTGCAAGCTCAATAATAAGAACTACATCGGAAAAACGACACGTTCACTTGAAGAACGTATTGCGGAACACCTGCGCAACAGCCGTACTTCCTATATTGACCGCGCCATTCAAAAGCACGGCTGGGAAAATTTTTCCGTCGAAATTATCGAGACTTGTGAGACGCTTGAACAGCTCAATGAACGCGAAAAATTTTGGATTCGTGAATTCAACTGCAAAATACCAAACGGTTATAATTTGACTGACGGCGGCGAAGGAATTCCCGGATACAAAGCCCCACCGGAATTATGCGCAAAGTTATCAGCACAACGAAAGGGCAGGAAAGTAACTCCCGAACAAGCCGCGAAAATTTCAGCTAAACTAAGCGGGCGCGAATTCACTGACGAGCACAAAGCAAATATTTCGGCGGCAAAAATGGGACATCCCGTTTCAGATGAGACGCGAGCAAAGTTGGCGGTGGCACAGACAGGCAAAAAAGCAAGCAAGGCAACTCGTGCCAAAATGTCCGCTTCGGCAGCTACAAAACGTTCCGTGCTTTGCATCGAAACAGGTGAAATTTTTCAGTTTATGAAAGACGCAATGGCTTGGGCAAAAATTTCGCGGCATGTTTTACGGAAAGCTTGTCTCAATGAAAATTACATTGCCGGCGGCTATCATTGGCAATACGCTGATTAGTCCACCGTAAAGCTGCCGAAATCCCAATGCGGAATTTTATCGGCGGGCGTCGTCGTGACGGCATAAGCGTTGAGCAACTGTCCCGAAATCAGCGTTAAACCGAGGACAATGCCCAAAATCGGTGTACCGCCCATTTTGCGCACGACCGACCAACAAATTCCGACGGGAATGCCGACATGAAATACAGCTTCGCCAATCAGCCACAGAAAATGATCCATGCCCGCCCAAAATTGACTGAGCTGAACAAGAGTTTTCGTGCCGTCCTCGAAAATGTACAGCGAATCAATGCAGTTTCTGAAACCGAGAATCAGACCGCCCGTGATAATCGCGGGAATCAACGGCGCGAAAATTTCAGCCGCAATCGCCGCCGCCCGTTGCAAAATATTTTGATTGGCACCCGCCGCCGCTTTGACCGCATCTTTCGACACGCCTTCGATACCGGCGACAGCCGTAAAGTCTTTGTAAAATTCGCTGACCGTGTTGCCGATAATAACTTGAAATTGCCCCGCTTGCGTGAAACTGCCTTTGACGACCTTCATAGCCTCAATCTTTTTGACATCGGCTTTTTTCGGGTCGGCAAGGACAAAACGCATACGAGTCATGCAGTGCGAAACGGCAGCAATGTTCTCTTTGCCGCCGACAAGCTTAAGCAACTCTTTTGAGTCTTCCGTGTACTTGCCCATAATTTTCCCCCCGTAAAATCTTGTAACTACGCGCAGTTTGCCGCCAATCGAACGAAACGACATTCACCGACTTTCGGCTTTCGTGAAGAAAATTTAGCATACTTGTTTATATAAGTCAACGCCGTTAAAAAAATATTTCCTTCCGACAGTCTTTACGTTATAATTGTCCAAAATTCGTGAACAAGTACAGGTGACCGTCATGCAAAACGTGAAGTTTGACCAAATTTTTCGAGAGCTTAAAGAAAAAATCGAGACCGGCGAATACCCGTTTCATTCGTCGGTTCCGTCGGAAACTACTCTTACGAAAAAGTACGGCTGTGTGCGAAATACCGTCCGCCGTGCGCTGACCGAACTTATCAAGCGCGGCTACATTCAATCGCAACAAGGTAAACGCCCCTTGGTGATTTACGAGCCCGTCGACCGAAATACTTTTTTGATTGGCGGAATCGAATCGTTCAAGGAAGCGGCATTGCGCAATCATTTCACGCCTTCAACGCAAGTCATCCGTTTCGACAAAATCATTGCCGACGAACAAATTGCCGCGAAAACTTCTTTCCCGACGGGCACGAAACTTTACGACGTGCGGCGCGTTCGTTACCTCAACGGTAAGCCGCTGATACTCGACAAAAATTTTTTTCGCATGGATACGGTCGGCGAATTGAATCCGGAAATTGCAAAGCAGTCGATTTACGAATATCTGGAGACCGAAGTTAAAATGAAAATCGTCACGAGCAAGCGGCGCATGACCGTCGAACCGACGACGAGCGAGGATAAGGCGTGGCTTGAACTTGACGATTACAACTGTCTGGCGGTTTTGAGCGGACGAGTTTTCAACGGCGACGGAATTCAATTCGAGTACACCGAATCGCGACATCGCCCCGATTATTTTTGCTTCGACGACACCGCCACCCGTCATTCGCGTCCGTAAAAAATCAGCGATAAAAATCTAATCAAATGGCAGGCAAACAATAACAAACACGACGCGAAACAATACCGATTGCGTATGGACGAAAATTTTTGTCGTGCTATACTTTCGTCATGCTTGAAAGTTTTGAGCACCCTCCTCCACGGTAAGAAGTTATCGCGGCGGGCTGATTGATTCAGTCACCGGCAACGATTCACGACTTCGCACCGTAACTTGATTCACCGGAAACAATACCCCCCTAAAAAAATTCCCCGTCACGACCGACGGGTTATTTTTTTTCGGGAATTGCACGCCGCTTAGTTCGTCGTTCGCAAACACAAGCAAACTGCGCCCGAACAATAACAAACGCGATATGAATCAATGGCGATTGCTTATGGACTAAAATTTTTTGCGTGATATACTTCGCCGCGTTCCAACGGATTGGAAAACTTCACGACAGGAGGCAACAACCATGAAGAAATTTTTCAACAAGGAAATTTTCCATGACGGTTTCTTTATCATGAGCGCGGGAATTTTTGTCTGTTCGCTGGCTGTCGGAATGGCAGTTGCTTACGCGTTCTACAAACTCATTTGAATCCGCACACGGCTTATCGACTTTAACGCAACAAAATACCTACCGTATAAAAAATCCCGCCGAGCTTTTCGACGGGAAATTTTTTTATGCGATTGTTGACGATGGACAAACTTTCGACAGCGGACAAATTTCGCATTTCGGTTTGCGTGCCGAACAAATTTCGCGCCCGTGCCAAATCAGCCAGTGATGGGCATCCGACCATTTTTCACGCGGAATAATTTTTTGCAAGCCCGTTTCGACTTCG
>JAFUYE010000086.1 GCA_017470715.1 Selenomonadaceae bacterium | reverse complement strand
TGATTAAGTGGCGGGATTTTTTATGCGAAAACGTTGCGGATTGCTCCAATTGGATGCAACGTCACGTTGCCCGCTTGAGTACGCCGTCGAAATGAACAACCTGATTAATCTTGAACTTGAAGGACAATTATAAACGTCAAAAAAATTTCCCGTCGCTTGATTAAGTGGCGGGATTTTTTATGCGAAAACGTTGCGGATTGCTCCAATTGGATGCAACGTCACGTTGCCCGCTTGAGTACGCCGTCGAAATGAACAACCTGATTAATTTGGAACTTGAAGGACAATTATAAACGTCAAAAAAATTTCCCGTCGCTTGATTAAGTGGCGGGATTTTTTATGCGTAATTTCTCAAAGTAGCTAGTAGTTAGCTACTAACAGCTAAAAGCTAAAAGCTCATCAGTGCAATTTATCTTGTCGACTTGCGTCGCTTTCGTTCAAAACGCAATTCGCGACGTTCCTCAACCGTGAGCGGCGGCGGTGGTGCAACGGCAGGTTTTTTGTTAATTTTGTACAACGCGCCGATTAAAACCGCGTCGAGGAGCCCCAAGACGATTAAACACATGTTTGTATCGCTTTCGGCATCCAACTTGTTTTCGTAGGTGATTTCAAAATTTTTCGCGCCGCCGGTGTATTTCGTCCAAAAACTTTCCAGTTGTCCGACTTTCGAGCGTTGCGAAATTCCCGCGTCGTAGCTTGAACTTATCGTTGAGTTGTTGCTGATTCGGAATATCAGATAGACATTCGCCAAAAGCATTATCACGAGCAAAAGCCCGGAAATTTGTTTTTTCGTCATGAGAGCTTCCTTTCTTAAATGTTTGGAATTTGCCAGTCAATCGGTTGTTCGCCGACCGATTCGAGAAATTTGTTGACGCGTGAAAACGGTCGACTGCCGAAAAATCCGCCGCTTGCCGAAAGCGGGCTCGGGTGTGCCGATTCAACGATAAAATGTCGCGGATTCGTTATCATGGATTTTTTATTTCGCGCAGGTCGTCCCCACAAAATAAATGCAATCGGGCGTTCGTGTTCGTTGAGCAAGCGAATTATTTTGTCGGTGAAAATTTCCCAGCCGTGTCCGCGATGTGAATTTGCCGCGTGTGCGCGAACTGTCAAAACCGTGTTCAACAGCAGGACGCCCTGATCTGCCCACGGCTTTAAGCAACCGTTGTTCGGCATGAAACAACCCAAATCGTCGCGCAGTTCTTTAAAAATATTCAGCAATGACGGCGGCGGCGGCACGTTCGGCAAAACCGAAAAACTCAGCCCGTGCGCTTGTCCCGGTTCGTGATACGGATCTTGCCCCAAAATGACAACTTTCGTCGACGCGTAACTTGTGAAGTGAAGCGCGTTAAAGATGTCGTACATGTTCGGGAAAATTTTTTGCGTGCGATATTCGCCGATTAAAAATTGACGTAATTCCTGATAATACGGCTCGTTCAATTCGTCGTTTAAAAGTTCCGCCCAATCGTTGTGAAAAATTTTTTTCATCGCGTGTATCTCCTGAATTCAAAACCGTTGCAAGCTTTCACGTCACGCAAAATAAATTCGTCAACACTCGGAAAAAAACTGTCCGCTTGAACTTCCGCGTCAACGACCGTCAAAAAAATTTCCGTCGCGTAGGGAATCAATTCGTCAAAAACCTGCGCGCCGCCGACAACGAAATTTTTTTCGGCAACATTCAGTACGTCAAAAAGTTTTTCGATATTGCCGACGACTTCCGCGCCCGAAATTTTCTGCGGCGTGTGGCTGAGCAAAATATTTCTGCGCCCGTCAAGCGGTTGTTGATTCGGGAACGTCGCCAAAGTTTTTCGCCCGAAAATAATCGTGTTCCCAAACGTCAACGCACGGAAATTTTTCAAGTCGGCAGGGATGCGGAACAACAATTTTCCGTTGAAACCGATACCGAAATTTTTATCGACGCACGCCACAAGTTTTAAGCCGAAATCGACGAGCGAACTTTTGACACGTAAAATCTCGTCGCCGTGAAATTTGCACTCAAGCGACGGGAAAATTTCTTTCAGCGGCACCAACGCAAAATCGCGCTCGAACAAAAATTTGTGCGGCACGGTCAATCGTTCACAAGAAATTTCGTGGTCGGCAAGCAAAATGTCCAAGTCAATCGTGCGTGCTCCCCAATGTTCGCGGCGAATTCTGCCAAGCTCCGATTCGATTCGCTGAAGTTCGTCAAGCAGGTTGAGCGGCTCCAATTCCGTCGAAATTTTTATCGCGGCGTTGAGGAATTTCGGCTGATTCGTGACGCCCCAAGGCTCCGTTTCGTAAAACGACGACACGCGCAGAAGTTTCACGGTGGGAATTTTTTTTACGCATTCGATTGCCCGACGAAGAATTTTTTCACGTTCGCCGAGGTTGCCGCCGAGTCCGACGTAAAAAATCATTTCAGGTATCCAGACGACTGCGAACGATTTGCACAGCCGCGCCGTTGAAACTGTCTTTGATTGGCGGATTGACTTTGGTCAAGACAATTTTGACGCCGTTAAGCCGGAAATATTTTCGCAAAAGCGTTTCGGCAATTTCCTGCGCGACAGCCTCAATCAGAGCACGCGATTTTCCGCCGACGATTTTTTTTATGTCGCCGATAACTTGAGTATAATCGATAGTGTCATTAATATCGTCGCTTTTGCCCGCCCGCGACAAGTCAAGATAAAGTTCGGCGTCGACGGTAAAAAGTTGCTCGATTTGCTGTTCGGCTTCCGTGCAACCGTGTCGCCCCATGACTTCAATGCCGTTCAAAATAATTTTGTCGGTCATGAAAAATTTGCCTCCTTTGAAATTCTGTCAATCGTTAAAGATATTCGTGTTGGTAACCTGTCGAATTTGTGAATAAAATTTCCGTTGCAACGTGTCAAAAATCTCCGCGCAGTTTGTCAATCATCAAACACATTTTGCGAATCAATTCGACGTTGTGAACGCGCCCGATGTCGACGCCTTTGGTTATCGCCCAAACAGACAGCGCGCCCGTCGCCGCGTCGCGTTCGTCAAGTTCAAGCCCGGTCGCCCAACCGATAAAACTTTTTCGACTGACGCCGATAAGCAACGAAAGTTCCTGTTCGTCCGAAAATTTCAGTTCGTCGAGTCGGCGAATCAATGTCAAATTTTCTTCCTGCGTCTTGCCGAAACCGATACCGGGGTCGAAAATAATTTTCGTCGTGTCGAAGTTGTTAGCCGCACAATTTGCCAACGTCCTGCGTAAAAATTTTTTCACGTCTTCGACAATGTCAACGTCGCAACATTTTTCGCAGTGCATGGCGACAACCGGCGCGTCGAATTTTTTCGCAACGTCAATCATGCGCGAATCTTCCAAACCGTGCACGTCGTTAATTATATCTGCACCGAGTTTCAAAGCTTCGGCGGCGACTTCCGGCTTGTAAGTGTCGACGGAAATCGGCACGTCGAAATTTTTCAGCGCGGGCAAAATTTTTTCCAGTCGGGAAAGTTCTTCGTCGACGGAAATCGGTACGGCTTCGGGGCGCGTTGATTCGGCACCGATGTCCAAAATGTCCGCTCCGTCGTCAACAAGTTTTTTCGCGTGAGCAATGGCGTTTTCGGGCGAAAAAAATTTCCCGCCATCCGAGAACGAATCGGGCGTGACGTTCACAATTCCCATGACCAAAGTTTTTCCGCCGAACGAAATTTTTTTACCGCCGCGCAGTGTAAAAATTTTCTGCATAAATCAAAGCTCCGTAACTTGAAAAATTTCAATTCACACACGCATTATAGCGCATTGCCGCCGCAAGTTCAAATTGACATTTCACAGGCTAAACCTTAAAATTCAATGTGTAATTTGGAATTAGGAATTAGGAATTGATATGAAAATTTTTGTTCCCATTCCTCATTCCTAATTTCACATTTCTAATTGCCTTAGGGGGGGTTGACGTGATTTTATCGAGAGCCAAAATGACGACAGTGATTGCATTTTTCGCCGCGTCTTCGATATTTTTCGGCGGTTGCGGTCAAGACGAACAGAAACAAACTCAAGCTCCGAAAGCTCAAGTCAAAGCGATGAAAGTCATTCAACGCGACACGCCGCTTGCCAGCGAATACGCGGGGCATTTGGTCGGCACGGAAGAAGTCAAAGTTCAGTCGAAAGTTTCGGGCAACGTCGTCGAAAAATTGGTCGTAGGCGGTCAATTCGTCGAGGCGGGACAACTTTTGTATCGAATTGATTCGCGGCAATACGAATCGGCGGTTTTGCGCGCACAAGCTCAACTTGCTCAAGCCAAAGCAGTTTTGGAGCAGTCGGTTGCGACTTACAACAATTCTTTGCTTGACTTGCGGCGCGATGAAAAATTGCTTGAAGAAGCGGCAATAGCTGAACAGGTCGTGACGAATCAGGCGGCGAAAGTTCGTGCGGACGAGGCGACTTGTGCGGCGAACGAAGCTGCGATTTATGCCTGCGAAGCCGCGTTGAAAACAGCGCAACAAGATCTTGCCGACACGGAAATTTACGCACCGATGTCCGGAAAACTCGGCGTTGACGACGTGGCAATCGGCACGTTCGTTTCGGCGGGACAAACAACACTTGTGACGCTCGGCACGCCCAATCCGATTTTCGCGCAGTTTTCAATCAGCGAATCGGATTATTTGCATTTCATGACGGTTCAAGGTATGCAATCCGAACACAACCCGATTGACGTGACGATAACGCTTGCCGACGGTAAAGAATATCCGTTCGAGGGACAAATCGTCGAAGTCGACCGCGAACTGGGCAACTCCACCGGTTCATTAATTATGAAAGCACTTTTCCCGAATCCCAGCGGACTGTTGATGCCGGGGATGTTCGCACGAATCAAATTGAGCGGCGAAGTCATTCCCAATGCAATTTTGGTTCCGCAACGTTCCGTTCAACAACTTTTGGGCAAATCTTTCGTTATGGTTGTCGGCAACGAAAATAAATCCGAAGCGCGCACGGTTGAACTCGGCGACCAAGTCGGCAGTTATTTCGTCGTCACAAGCGGCATAAACACAAGCGATACGGTTATCGTCGAAGGTTTAACGAATTTGCGCGAAGGCGTCGAACTTGACGTTAAAACCGTCACGCCCGGCGAAATGGGCTTCACTCTTGCCAACGTCACCAGCACTTACAACGCGGACGCGGGTTTGACTGCTCCGAATACGAATCCGAACGCGCCCGACAATTTGCGCGGACGATAAGGAATCATGCCATGCAGAACGGTTTTTGTTTGAACGCGGAAAATTTTTCCGAAATGCACGGATACCTTGAACCGCAACTGTCGCAGTTGAAAATTGAACACAAAGATATTTTGCGGGCGGAACTTTTGGTCGAAGAAATTTTTTGGCGCATGGTCAACCACGCAAACGACGCGCAAGTCAACGTTAAAGTCACAAAAAATTTTTTCGGCAAAATTCAAGTTCAAATGTCGGCCGAAGGTGCGCCGTACAATCCGTTGCTTGACGTTTTCGATTTCGACGAGGACGACGACGAATATTACCGCACGCTGATTCTTAAAGCCAATCGTCAAAGAATGAGCTGGCTTCACTCGAAGAATCAAAACCTCATCACAATCAACGTCCAAAGCGAAACGAATCTTCAGCTCAAGTTGACTTTGGGCGGCATTTTCGGCGGGCTGGTGTGCGGCCTCTTCATGAAAGAAATTCTGTCGCCCGAAATCATCAAGCTGTTCGACAACGATTTTATTACGCCGATAAACACGATGTTTCTTAACGCGCTCGGACTGGTTATCGCGCCCTTGATTTTTTTCAGTGTGCTTTGCGGCGTGACCAACATGGGCGAGGGCACGGGCGTCGGGCGTGCCGGCTCCAAACTGATGGGGCTGTACGCTTTAACCAGCGTGATTGCCGCGCTTGTCGGGCTTTTGGACGCGAAAATCTTTTTCAGCAGTGACGTGCCGCAAGTCGGGACAATCGCCGCCGTGCAAAGCTCCGACACGTATGAATTTTCGATGACGAAATTTATCGTCGACATAATCCCGCCCAACATGGTCAGCCCCATCGCCGACAGAAACCTGTTGCAGGTGATTTTTATCGCCGTCTTCTTCGGGCTTGCGTTGAACGCGCTTGGCAACAAAGTCAAACTGCTTCAAGACTTGGCAAACGCATGTAACGAATTTTTCATGAAGTTGATCGGCATGATAGTTTTATTCGTGCCGGCGATTGCCTTTTTCGCAATGATGGAACTGGCAAGTGATACGAATTTGGCGATGCTTTTTATTATGGGCAAGCTGTTTTTGGGGGTCTTAATTTGTTGCGGCGCAATGCTGGTTGTGTATGCGATTTTGATTCAGTTTGTCGGGAAAATCTCACCGTTGCCGTTCCTGAAAAAAATTCCGTCGCTGTGGGCAGTGCCTTTTGCGACGAGTTCGAGCGCGGTAACAATGCCGTTTACTATGAACTTTTGTATGAAAAAGATGGGCGTCTCGGAAAAAATTTCGTCGTTTTCAATCCCGATCGGAACAACGGTAAACATGAACGGCGGTTGTTTTTACTTGCCGATTGTGGTGATTATGTTCCTGAGGATGTACAACGTCGAAATCGACCACAACGCGATTATATTAATTTTGACGATGACTTTATCGCTGTCGGTAGCCGGTCCCGCCGTGCCCAATGCGTCCGTCATTGGCATTTTGACAATCACGTCGACTTTCGGCGTGCCGAATGACATTGCCGGGCTGTTGTTTTGTATCGCAACCGTTTGCGATAGAATCGTTACTTGCTTCAACGTGACGGGCGATGTGGCGGCGGCTCTGATATTGGCGCGCCTGGAAAATTCAACCGACGAAAAAATTTATTTTACATAGGAGCGTTGCTTATGGCAAAGTTTTTTATTCACCGCCCGATTTTCGCAATAGTTATCGCGCTGATAATTACTCTTGTCGGAATTTTGGCGGCGTTTCAACTGCCGATTGCACAGTACCCGAAAATTTCTCCGCCGACAATTTCCGTCAGCACAACTTACACGGGCGCAAATGCCGGCGTCGTCAATGAAACTATCGCACAGGTTATCGAGCAACAAGTCAACGGCACGGACGGCATGGACTACATGAGTTCCAACAGCGACGATACGGGTCGTTACAGCTTGAGCGTCGTTTTCAACGTCGGCACTGATGGCGACATGGACTCGGTTAAAGTTCAAAACAACGTTGCCATTGCAAATTCAAGTTTGCCCACGGACGTTCAACGGCAGGGCGTCACCACTCGCAAGGCGTCGAACGAAATGGCTTTGTTTCTGTCAATGTATTCGCCCGACGGAAGTTACGACCGCGCATTTATGAAAAACTACGCGGACATTTATTTGATGGACGAAATCAAGCGCGTTGACGGTGTCGGTGACGTTCAAATTTTCGGCTCCGATTATTCGATGCGCATTTGGTTAAACCCCGACAAACTTGCCGAATTGGACTTGACGGTTGCCGACGTTTCCGCCGCGATTAACGAACAAAACTTGCAGGCTGCCGCCGGTACAATCGGTTCAATGCCGCTTGCTCAAGGGCAGGAAAAACAGTACACCGGCAAAGTTCAAGGTCGTCTGTCTGAAATTGAAGAGTTCGGCAATATCATCTTGAAAGCGAACGGCGACGGCACGTTTGTTTACATGAAAGACGTTGCGCGAATCGAATCGGGACAAAAGGCGAACAACATTATCGCGAAGTTCAACGGCAATCCTTCCGTCGGTTTCGGTATTCAGCTGACTTCGGACGCGAACGCAATGACGACGGTTAAAGGCGTGCAGGCGATTATCGAACGTCAACGCCCGAACTTGCCGCCCGGACTTTACATTGATGAAATTTTCGACAGCACGGACTTTATTCGCGCTTCAATCGAGGAAGTTGCTCACACGTTCGTTGAAGCACTTTTACTCGTCGTGTTCGTTATTTTCGTCTTCCTGCAAAGTTGGCGTGCGACGATAATTCCGTTGCTTGCAGTGCCCGTGTCGCTTATCGGAACGTTCGCGGCGTTTATAATTTTGGGCTTTTCGATTAACACGCTGACATTGTTCGCAATGGTTTTGGCAATCGGTCTTGTCGTCGACGACGCGATTGTCGTTATCGAAAACGTCGAACACCACATGGAGGAAGGACTTTCACCCGTCGACGCGACGGAACGCGCAATGGACGAAGTTCAAGGTCCCGTTGTCGCGATAGCGTTCGTGTTGGCGGCGGTGTTCGTGCCCGTTGCATTTCTCGGCGGCATGATGGGTGTGTTGTATCGGCAATTCGCGTTGACAATCGCAATTTCGATGGCTCTGTCGGCGTTCGTCGCGTTGACTTTGACGCCCGCACTTTGCGCAATGATTTTGAAACCGAAAGACCCCGAAGCCAAGAAAAGTATCTTCGACAAATTTTTTGACGGCTTCAACAATTGGTTTGACCGCACGAAAAATTCTTATGTCGGAATGGTTGCGGGTTTTATCAAAAACTCTAAACTCGCGATTATTTTCCTGCTGATTGTCGGCGGCGTCACGTGGACGGTTTATCAGCGGCTCCCGTCAACTTTCGTGCCCGAAGAAGATCAAGGTTATTTCTTCACGTCGATAAGCTTGCCCGAAGGAACGTCGATGAATCACACTGTCGAAACGATTGACAAACTCGGCAAAAAAGTTATGAGCGAAATGCCCGGCTTAAGGAACTGCATGATGATTACGGGCTTTGATATTCTGTCTTTCGGCTCAAAACCGAACGCGGGAATTATCGTCTGCGGTTTACAAGATTGGACTAAACGCGGCGAAAATGCCTCGGTCAACGCGTGTATCGGGACGATGTTCCGGCTCGGCGCAATGACTGTTCCCGAAGCGCAGGTTATTGCGTTCAACCCGCCCGCTTTACCGGGTCTCGGTAACGTCGGCGGTTGGTCTCTGCAACTTCAAGATATGGCGGGGCACACGGACGTTGAACTTGACGAAATTACGAAACGGATTGTCGCCAAAGCGAATCAGCGTCCCGAAATGCAAGGCGTGCGCACGACGTTTAATATCGCGACCCCGACGGTTGAATACGAAATCGACCGCGAAAAAGTCAAACTCCTCGGCGTGCAACTTTCCGACGTGTTCGACGCTTTGCAAGTCAATTTCGGCGGTATGCAGGTCAACGACTTTAACAAATTCGGACGCACCTATAAAGTCATGTTGCAATCGGACGTACTTTATCGCAGTGAGGCGGAATGTGCCAGATTCGTTTTTGTCAAGGGCGCGGACGGGCAACGAATTCCGCTTGACACTTTGGTTAAGCCGAAATATTCCACGGGTCCCACGCAAATTTCAAGATTCAACGCGGCTCGTGCCGTGACGATTCAAGGCAACGCGGGCGCAGGTTATTCATCCGGTCAGGCAATGGCGGCGATTGAAGAAATCGTCAACGAAGAAGCCGGCGTCGGATTCAATATCGAGTGGTCGGGTCAGTCTCGCGAAGAAAAGAAAGCTGCCAGCTCCACCGGTCAAGTTTTGGCGTTGGCGTTGGTGTTCGTATTTTTGATGCTCGCCGCGCTGTACGAAAGTTGGTCGGTGCCGTTCGCGGTTTTGCTCAGCGTGCCCACGGGACTTTTCGGCGCGGTTGTCTCGGAATATTTCTTGCGATATATTTCGGCGATGATGAATAACGGGCAAGCAAATTCCGGTTTGCAAGATTCCGTCTATATGCAGATTGGCATAATCATGATAATCGGACTTGCCGCGAAAAATGCGATTCTGATTGTCGAGTTCGCAAAAGTTCGCGTCGACAGAGGAATGCCCCCGATTAAAGCAGCTCTGGAAGCGGCGGGCTTGCGTCTTCGCCCGATTTTGATGACTTCGTTCGCGTTCATAATCGGTTGCGTTCCGTTGGCAATGGCGACCGGCGCAGGTTCGGCGGCAAGAAACGGCATGGGCGTTGCGGTTGTCGGCGGTATGTTGTTCGCGACAATGTTGGGCGTTTTTGTCATACCGGTCTTGTTCGTCATAACCGAATGGCTCGCAAAGAAACTCGGCTTTATGAAGCAAGACAGACAGCGCAGCTCAGTAGACTACATGTAAAATATTTTGACAGCAAAAAAATTAACCGTCGGGCAGAAACGCTCGGCGGTTTTTGTTTTGCATTTATTGACGGAAAAAGCCCCGCGTGCTAAGATTAAGTCGCTTAAAACAAATACACAGCACGGCAGAGCTATTTCGCATTTTTGATTCTAACACGCTCGTGCCGCGCTGTCAACGAAAGGAGAAGCGATTATGGCATTCGGTGTCATCTATCTGCTAATCGACGGCACGAACGACGAAGAATACGTCGGGCAGACGAGGCGTTCGGTCAAAGTGCGTTTCAATGAACATTTGCACGGCACGTCGTATATCGGCAAATCAATTCGTGCTCACGGCGCGGAAAATTTTGTTATCGCCATCTTGAAAGAGTGTGCGAATCAACAAGAACTTGACTACTGGGAAAAACATTTCATTCTTTCACGCGGCACCAAATACCCGAACGGTTACAATTTCACAGACGGCGGAAGCACTTACACAGACTTTGTCTCGAAGTCGCCTGCAAAAACGTCGGCATCGCGCACAGAAGAAAATTTTTCATTAACCAAACGTAGCAAGACATTCTACAAGAATCTGCTGGCGGAGATATTGGCAAGAAAAATTTATCGTACACTGCGCTTGCAAAGATTGTGGCTCTATTCGGTCGCACCTGTAATAATCACGCTGTTGGTTAATCGACAGCGGCGGCATTATCCGATAGAATTGCTGACAAAAAAACGTTCGGGAGGTCAACACATGAAAGAAGATTTTAGCGCAGAGTTGCGTTGTATCGGCGCACGCATTGTCGGTTTTCGCAAATTACGCAATATGACGCAGGCAGAACTTGCCGACAAACTCGACATCAACAAAAATTATCTGTCGCAGATAGAAAACGCGTCGGGAAACAAAACAGTTTCGTTGCCAATGTTGATAAAAATTTCTCGCGCTTTGGATGTGGAACTTGCACTTTTGACTGACATTGACGGCGTGTATAAATCCGACTTGAAAAATTTCTGGAGCGACATGAAAGAAACTTTCGAAGGCATTAAACAGCTCAATGACGACATGGACAAGATGATTGATCAATTCGAGCGCGCAGATAAAATTTTTTCGAGTAGCGGAAACAGTTCCGTCAAAAAGTGATTGGAGTGATTCATTTGGCAGTTTCCAAAAGCGTGAATTGTCCGCATTGCGGGCGCAAACTCAATTCCTACACCGTCGACACGGCAAGCACTCAGCGCACACACGGCACCTGTCCCGGTTGCGGCAAGCGTTACACCGTCGAACACGGTCAAAACAAAATCAAAGTCAGCAAAGGTTGAAACACAATGGCTTACGAAAATTACGGCGACAAGTTGCGCGACACGGCACGCGATAAAATTGCCGATAAAGTCACGGACAAACTCGCTCCGCACGTCACAGGCGAACTTGCCAAATTCAGCGACGCGGCAAATGAAGCCGACGTGCGCGAATTTATTTCCGACGGCACGAAAGCTGCCTTTGACGTGGCGACAGGTACAAAAACTCTCGACGAGACAAAGACTTTTGCACGCGACAAGACTCGCGACAAAATCGCCGACAAAGTCACGGACAAACTCGCTCCGCACGTCACGGGCGAACTTGCCAAACTCAGCGACGCGGCAAATGAATCGGCTTACAAAGTCACTTACGAGCTTGCCGAAGTTGCTTTGCCGCCGAAAATTTCTCGCGAACTTACCCGCGAACTCAGAATTTCTGTCGACAAAATCAAACAGACGAATCACAACAATTTGGACGCGGCGGCGGTTGAAATTATTTCGTCAAGCACGAAGACGATTTTTGATTTCGCTACAGGCGAAAAAAATTTCGACGAGGCAAGTCAGGCAATAGCCGTGCAGACAAAAGTTGTCGTTAAAAATGTCGTCATCGAAAAAGGCAAGCAAGTTGCCGTTGCCGAGGCACAACGTATCGGCGGCAAAATGCTTGACAACGCGGCGAAAAATCTTTTGCTCAAGGCGGGCTTGAATTCAAATATCGCGGGCAAAGTTTTGACTTTCGGCACCATGATTAAAGATAACGTCGTCGATTGGGTTGACGGCAAAATTTCCGATGAGCAATTTGTTCGCGAAGTCGGCAAAAAAGGTTTGATGTTGGCGGTTGATTCTGTCGGTGCTTTCGTCGGAGCGGAAATCGGCACAACTTACGGCGCAGTTATCGGGCAGACGCTGATTCCGATTCCGGTCGTCGGTGCGGTTATCGGCTCTGCGGTCACGATGGTCGCTTGCAACGGGGTAATTGCTGCGGTTGACGCTGCGTCGAGACTTTATGACGCCTCAAAAGTCAATGCGGCGGCGGACAGACGAAAAATTATTTCCAAAATCAAAACGGACGCTCTTGCCGAAATGAATCGTCAACGCGGCGTCATGCAAAAATATTTCGCCGATGAAAAATTACAGTTTGACAAAAACGTTCAAGCCGGCTTTGAACTGATTGCGTCGGGCACTTATTCAAATGACGTTGAAGTTATCGCGCAAGGCTTGGATAAAATTTTGCAGAACTTCGGCAGTAAAGTTGCGTTTTCGAGTTACAAAGAATTCGACGATTTTTTTATGGATGATGAAACTGTCTTCAAGTTGTGAGGTGATTTTATGGTTCCGTTGCTTATCGGTGTCGGCACAGTCAGACTTGTCAGCGACGTTTGGAAAGCGGACGAGTACAATCGCGAAGCGCGTCACGTCAATTACGAGGCGTTCAGCATGGTCGAATCGGCGTCGCGAAAATTTCAATCTCAGCGCGAAAAACTTGACGAAACGTTGACGAAACTTGCCAATCGCAAACGCGGAATTATCAGCGGTTCTCTGACGAAGTTCGTAAACGTTTACGAGCGAATCAAGCGGATTGATTTTGACGAAATGCATTCGGTTGACGCCGAAAAAAGTTTGGCGTTGCGTGACGAAAATTTGTCCGCGATAAATCAAATGATTTCCGTTTCGGGCGTGCAAATGTCAACCGAACAAACTTTGGGAACGTTTTTGTTTTCGTGGGAGTACGGCGGTATCGGCGGCGCGATTAAAAAAGAAGCACGAATTAATTTGGATGTTGCCTACACTCGCAGCGACGAGGCGGAAGTTATCGCTCACCAAACCGACACGGCGCGGCTTGCGGTCGAAGGCATTACCGACAAAGCCGAATCCGTTTTGAAGTTGTTGACGATGATGAATGCGCTGTTTTTGAAAAGTCTTCAATACACGAGCGAAATTATTGATCAACGCGGGTCGAACAAACGAAATTACGGCGTCGACGACAAAAAAGCTTTGATGAATTGCATGAACTTCGCAAAAGCACTTTCCGACGTTTTGAAAGCTCCGCTGTTCGATTCGAACGGCAAACTCAGCCGACAAATCGACGAAACTTTAACCACGGGCAACGAATACATCAAAAAAATTCAAGCCGTCAGATGAGGTGATTTTATGTACAAGTTGAAAGTCAACCGTGCCGCCTGTAACGCTTGCGGCATGTGCGCGCTGGATTGTAACGCTCTGCAGGAAGATTATTCCGGCAAAGTCGAAGTTGTCGGCGAAGGAATTATCGCTGATTCTCAAGTCGCCAAGGTCAGGAATATCGTCGAACTTTGTCCCGAAAATGCTTTGAGTTTGTCTGAAGAATTCGTCGACATGAGCGCGAAACTTGCCGAATTGAAATCGAAGATGAAAACTCCGCTGAAGTTCACGCCGCCACCCGTTGAGCAATACGAATTCAGTCTTGAAGACAAAGACAAATACGCGGCGGAAATAACCGGTTCATTTTGCGGAGTTTCAGGCGAACACGAATACGATTACAGTTCTTACAGCGCGGCGGAATCTGCGGGCAAATCTGCTTTTCGCGACGAAATTTATTCGCAGGCGGAAGCTTTGGCGCAACAAGTTATCGTCATGTACGAACAGCGCAAGATGAATCGCGTCGCCCGTTACGCCGAAACTTCGGGCAATTACAAATACGGCGTTCATCAACGGCTGATTAAAAATCTGCGCGCCTTCGTCAACGAACTTGAAAGTTGCACGGGACGAAAATTTTCGTTGCCGTCGGATTTCTTCAAGTTCCGCACGCGTGACACCGAATACATTAACCGTATGCAAGAAAAATCCAACGATTGGTTGGCGGACAGTATCAGAAATCATCTCGAATCGGCGAGCGAATTTTATTCCTGCGTCAAGACCGAAAAGACTTACGAATATGTCACGGTCAGCCATTGGTTCGGCGACGATACACGCGAGAAAAAATATTCTTACGCCTATTACATCAATCCCGAAAGTGTCGGACGTTTTTATCGGCACGTGGCACGGGCGACGTGGAAAGCCGGCAAGTACACCAAACAATTTTGCGAACGCGAACTTGATGCGTTTCACAAGGCGATTGAGCAAGAGTGGCTCGGCAAAATCGATTACCTTTTGCGGCAGACGGGCGACGAAGGCATAAAAAAAAATTGGAACGGCGAATATCATCTGTAACCGAACAATCGCAAACTTTCCGCGAAGAAATTTCTTCCAAAGTTTTGACGCCCGCGCAGGCTCAACAAGCTTACGAAGAAGCCGAAAATTATCTTTACGGTTGGAACGGTTACACGAAAGATAAAAATCGTGCCGTGCAACTTTATCGGGAAGCGGCGACCAACGGCAATGTCATTGCGCAATATCGTTTGGCTTGCTGTTACGAAAACGGCGACGGTGTGCAACAGGATTTAAATTCTGCAAAAAAATGGTACGCGACAGCTGCGGCGAACGGTCACAGCGGTTCAGAATTGAAACTTGCCAAACTCGGCGGGAGCAGTTACGACAGCAAAGACGCGCAGGATTTGTATCAACGCGGCAACGAATATTTTTACGGCTGGAACGGTCGTGCCGTCGACAAAGAAATTGCCCGTCAACTGTACGTCAAAGCGGCAAATCTCGGACACGTCGGCGCACACAATCAACTTGCAAAACATTTCAGCTAAAATTTCGGGCACAAAAATTTTTCGGCAGTTCACGCGGACTGCCTTATTTTTTTGCCGTCGACGCTCTTTACACGCACGACACGCAAAAATTACGGGAGGACACAGCAGATATTTTTGCCAAAAGTTTGCGTACAAAATCCCAATGCAGACAACGCGCAGACGTTGACAAAGAATATATTTTAAATCTTTGCGTCAATACGCGCCTTTCGACTGCAGGACGGCTTTGACGGTTTTGAACAGATACATTAAATCAATCCACACCGACCAGTTGCGCACGTACCACGTATCCATTGCCACGCGTTCAGGATAAGTTGTATCGCTTCGACCGGAAACTTGCCACATGCCCGTTATGCCCGGCAAAACCATGTAATATTCGCGAATATTTTTGCCGTAGCGGGAAACTTCAGCCTGAACAATCGGACGCGGACCGACCAAACTCATTTCGCCGCGCAGGACGTTCAAAAGTTGCGGCAACTCGTCCAAACTCGTTCGTCGCAAAAAATTTCCCAGCTTAGTGACACGCGGGTCATGCGTCAACTTAAAACTTTCGTCCCATTCGCGTTTGGCTTCGGGATTTTCGGCAAGATACTGCTTAAACTTTTCGTCCGACCACGGTTGCATTGTTTGAAATTTGTAGCACGGAAATTTTTTGCCGGCACGTCCGACGCGTCTGTGAGCGAAAATTACACGTCCGCGATTGTCAATCGCCACGGCAACGGCAAGTATAACCAAAATCGGCGAAATCATCAGCCCGCCGAAAATCGTACAGATTAAATCGAACGTCCGCTTAATGATTCGGTTTGAGCGGCTCGCCAGATTGTTGCGCAGGTTGAGCATCAAAATTTTTTCGCTGAACAGCAACGACAGTTCGACGCTTGACATCGGCGTCCCGATTAAATCCGGCACGAACGAAATTTTTTTGACGTGCGGTTGAATCTTGCCGATAAGTTCCTGCAATTTTTCTTTGTCGAGACCGGGCGCGGCAATTACGACGGTTTTAACGTTCGCGGCACGAATCAAACTTCGCGCATTTTTCAAGCCGCCGAGTATCGGGAATTCTTTCGGCAAAGTTTCCGAAACAGGGTGATCGTCAATCAATCCGACGACTTTATATCGATAACCTAAATCTTCGCGCCAAAATTTGATGACTTTTTCCGCCGTGAGTCCCGCGCCGATTAAAATTATCGGTTCGTAGAAAATATTTTTCCGCTTGAGAAATTTGAGCACGGCATAACGAATCACACAGACGTTAATCAGCACGAAAATTCCCAGCAGCAAAATAAAAAGTCGCGATGCTTGCCCCGACGCTTTCAGGAAGTAAATCAAAATTATTGACGCAATCCAGCCGTAAAAGACCGACAAAAAAATATCGCGCATTGTGTCGACGACGGGTTTCATCTGCCGATACGAACGCGAATGCCCCAAAAAAATCAAAAACAAAAACGGCACCCAACCGTAAATGTACGCGTCGTCATAAATGTACGTGACGCGGTTCCAAAAATCCATTCGGTCGCGCAACCAAAAAGCCAAATGTTCGCTCAGCACGACACCGACATAATCGAACAGTAAAAATAAAATCGGCGGCACAAACGCGCTGAAAGTCGTCGAATTTTTTTTTGCAGACATGTTTCGTTCCTCGTGAAATTTTTGTGGACATTGTAACATAAGCCCGAAGTTCGCGCAAAAAAATAACCGCCCGATTACTCGAACGGTTTTTGAGGTTCGCTACATCAAACCTTAAGGTTCGATTTTACTCGATAGCCAAAAATTTTCGGGTTTCAACGTTCAAAATCGCTTTGAACTGATTTTCGACAGAAATTTTACGTTCAGAATCAAAAAAATCGTTACGAAATTGTTTTGGGCAAAATTTTTCAGCTCAGAGACTCTAAATCATAAAAAAATCCCCGACAAGACAAAATCCCGTCGGTTTTTTCGTTTCATGAGTGATTTTTTAACGTGACGCCCAGTCCGCAACCTTTTTCGCGTCAGAAATGTATTCTTCAGAAGGATAAAAGTCATAAACAACGCCGCCTGTCGTCGTTATTCGGATTAACATCTTGGACATAACGCTTTTTATAACGCGGTTCACTTTACCCGTGTCGAGATAAATTATTCTGTCGATAACGAAATCTAATCCTTTTTTTCGGTTTATTAGGTCTGAATCGTTTATAGAAATTTCAACACTGTCAATTTCTGACATTATCACGATAGATTTTATGTTTGACGGGTTTTGATCTGTTCGTTGCCAAATTTCTATCCCGTAAAAATAATAATCCTCTGACGGGTAATCGTTAAGTATAGAATTGACTTTGCTTATAGAGATACCGATAGTTTTGTTTGATTGAAAGAAAATATCCAAAACGCCAGCAGAATAAAGACGCCCCTTTGGAGTAGAAGATTCGTCAGTTAAGACTATGGCACTGCAAACGTTTTCATTGCCGCTGAAAAGTACGCATGCGACGACAAAAATCGCCATCAAAGCCACTCTAACAAAATTTTTCATGGTAAGTTACTCCTTTCTGCCGAAAAATCGCAATTACGAGCCTCACTTTCCGTAAAATACTTTCGACGCAAGCAATTTTCAACGAGTGAATAAAATTTCCTGCAAAAAAATCCCCGCTCAATCGAACAGGGAATATTTTTTGCAATGTAACGTTGCATCCAAGTTGTTCAGCGTGCGAATTTCTTTTCAAGACGCGTCAGGAAAATTTTCAACGCCTATCGAATGAGAGCTTTCGGCTATTGGTACGGAACATTCGGCGGCGAAGTGATTAACAACGTTCGTTGGGGCACCGAAGAAACTTTTCAATATTGTTTTGACGGCATACCGCAGAAAAGTATCGTTTCAATCGGGACGGTCGCGAGCGGGTTGCGCAAACCTGAAAACCGTGAATTGTTCGAGAGCGGCTTTGCAAAACTTCTTGAAGTGTTGCAACCGCATACAATCATAGTTTACGGCTCGGACAATCTTCCTTGCTTTGACAGCATACGGCAAAAAGTCAAGATTGTCAAATTTCAAAGCGAACGCGCCCTTGCTTTCGCGGAGGCTTCGTCATGAGCAAGCCCGGCAGCGGACATTTTCACGGCACAAACGGCAAAGGTGGTGGCTCAGCTCCCCCGCTCTTCAACAACGGACACGTGACTTATGAAGGAATTGCCGCGCACCGCGAAGAATTCATGAACAAATCCGTCGAACAAATTGCCGACCTGCTCAAGGAAAACGGATACGAAATACGTATTTGTCCGTCAAATCGTCAAAATAAAGGTTCAACGGCTATGATAATCGAGATAACCAATCCATCTAAAGAACGCAACATTGACCAAGTGCAAATTTCGCCCGACGGAAGCAAACATCACGGCAATGTGCCCTATGTAAAGCTCAGCACGTCGAATGAAGGCTTGATTAAGGTTATCGACGGCACACGCGAACAATACAGGACAGACGGAACCGAAAAAGCGCGTCTAATTTTCAAGAGGGATAGCGAATGATTGATTTAGCAACGTCAATTATGCCATACGTTGGCACAGGGATATTCAAACTCGATTCTTCGCCCGATGAAATTAAAACACTGCTCAAAGAGTATGGTGTTCTTTACAACGAGGAAATAAATGTAAATCGGTACAATCCTAAAGATCCTCCGTGGATTATAGTCGAAATCGATAACGTCATGGAATTGTTCTTTGCTAAAAACAGGCTCTTTAAGATTGTTTTGAAGGGAATTTTCAGCGGAAACTTACCCAACGGAATAAATCTCGACACTACGATTGATGACGCACAGAAAATTGACCCGAATCTTATTTTTGATGATTGGGATGAAATTTATACCTCAACTAACGGTTATTGGGTTGAGTACGATGAGGATACGAAAAAATTATGTTGGATTGCAATTTTCATTCCGGCACTTGAGCGCGACGATTTTTTCGAGTACAAGTGGTAAAAATTTTTCACGACGCAACATTTCAAATTATCGGGCGAATTTCTTTTCAAGGCGTGTCAGCAAAATTTTCAACGCCAAATTCGTCAGCAAAATCACGATTGAAACTGCGGCGGCGGATTCCATCAAACGTTGCGCCTCAAATTGCGTAATCATCAACGCGAGCGGCTTCGGCGCGGGCGGAGCCAAATAACTCACCGCCGAAATCGTCATCATTGCGTTGACGAAAAAATACGCGAACATTTCGCACAGCGTGAATCGAACTTTCGGCAAAATCACGTCGCGGATTATGAATCTGCGCGGGACGCCCAAAACTTTGCCGACTGCCTCAACGTTCGCGGAAATTTTTTCCAACGTGTTGCGCATCATCAAATACGGCGACGAAAAAAAATGCATGACGTTGACCGCCGTCAAAATTATCAATGTCCCGTAAATCGGCGCGTCGTGGAAAAAAATTACGTAGCCGAGCCCCAACGCGATACCGGGTATCGTCATCGGCAAAATCGACAGCAGGTGAACGACTTTTGCCGCAAGACCGTTGACCCGCGTCGAAAAATATGCAAGCGCGAACGAAAAAATTGTTCCGATTATCGCCGATACCACCGCGATTATCAGCGAATTTAACCAGTTGTCGAGTGCGCCCCGGTGAATCGTTCGCGTGACGTGATACAGCGTAAAATTCATGTCGACGGGATATTTTGTCGCAAAAGTCATCACGCAAAAAGTTATCAGCGGTGCAACGATTAACAAGCTCAACATTACGCAAAAAATTTTAACGACATGGCTTGAATTTTTTTCGACGAGTGAAATATTTTTTGCAAAGACATTTTGTTTCGGCGGCGGGTTCAAAATGTCGGCAACGAACGCAATCAGCGCGGGCACGATTAAAATCACGCCCAAAACACTTCCCGACGCGTAATCCATCATCGAAACCGCCTTGTTGTACATCAAAACCGACAGCGTTATCGTTTTGCCGCCAATCATCAACGGGACGCCGTAATCCGTGACAATCATCGAAAAAATCGCGAAGAACGTCGAAATAATCGTCCGCCGCAGGTATGGCAACGTTAAATCGATAAAGCGACGGATTTTCGGGACGCCGAGAACTTCAGCCGCAAGATATGGCGAGCCGTCTTCGCAACGCAACACGCTCAGGAAAATAAAAAACGCGACGGGGAACGCATACATCACCGAGCCCGCGATTATCCCGATTGTGCCGTAAATATTTATGTCGAGGCGGAAAATGTTCGTCAACCAGCCGTTCGCTCCAAACAACGCGACAAGTCCGAACGAATGCGAAATCGACGGGATTAACATCGGCGCGCCGAAAATCACCGCGAAAAAATTTTTCCCGCGCAGATTTGTTCGCTCCAAACTCAAAGCCGCCGCAAGTCCGAGAATCATTGAAATTATCGTGGCGACAAAGGCAGTCGATACCGAATTCCACACAGCCGCCGAAAATTGCGGGGAGTTGACGACTTGCGAGAAACTTTCGGGCGTTATCCGCATGAACAGCGAGCCGAGCGGCAAAAATACTCCGACGCAAAAAATTATCGTCACCGTGACAAGAAAACAATTAGGAATTAGGAATTTGGAATTAGGAATTGTTACGCGATTATCATTCCTCATTTCAAATTCCTCATTCCACATTGCTTTTCAAACCTGCGCAACGAATCAATTTTTGTTTGAAGATTGTCGACGACGAACGATTGAACGTAATCATTTGCGGGAGACGAAATAATTTCTTCGGGCGAGCCGATTTGGCTGACGACGCCGCGATTTAAAATCATCACCCTATCCGACAGCGCAAAAGCTTCCTCTTGGTCGTGCGTGACGTAAATCATCGTCGTTCCGAGCGTTCGTTGAATATTTTTCAGTTCGCGGCGAATATCCAAACGTGTCGAGGCGTCAAGTGCGCTCAACGGTTCGTCAAACAAAATTATATCCGGCTCAAGTGCAAGTGCACGGGCAATCGCAACGCGTTGTTGTTGTCCGCCCGAAAGTTCCGCAGGCATTTTCGACGAAAAATTTTTCAAGCCGACAATATCCAACATGCGAGCTGATTTTTTTTGTGCAGAATCATCGTCGACGCCGTGAAACTTCAACGCGTAAGAAACATTTTTAAAAACCGTCATGTTGTCGAACAGCGCGTAATTTTGGAAGACAATTCCCATGCCGCGCCGCGCAGGTTCCAAATTCGTAATGTCGGTGCCGTCCTTGAAAATTTTTCCGTCGTCCGCGTCAAGCAAGCCGATTAAAATTTGCAACAAAGTCGTCTTGCCGCAACCGGACGAGCCGAGTATAGAAAAAAATTCCCCGTCGCGAACGTCAAAGCTGACTTGACGGAGAACAGAATTTTTATCGTAGGCTTTGGAAATTTTTTCGGCTGCAAGCTTTAACTGAACGTCCATTTCTTGAGGAGCCGCTCCTTTTCGGCTAAAGTGTCGTCATTCATGTTGCCGTAACGAATATTTGTCGGATAATTTTTAATCGACGGCGCGAAGTCTTTAAAAATTTGGTCTGGGAAAAATTTTTCGTTGTTGCCCTTGCACAGGTCGGTTGCCAGATAGTTAAACACGTCGCGAACCTCTTTGCGGTCGTAACTTTTCGCCAAAATCGCGTTGCCGTACATGTTAAAGGGCGAACCTTCCGCGAAATAAACAATTTCCAGCGGGACGCCTTGATTTATTTCAAAAACTGCCTGCCCGGTCATGCCGAAACCGATTGCGACTTCACCTTGAACAAGCGCGTTGACCGGACCGGATCCGCTCGACGTGTACTGCAAAATATTTTCCGACAGCTTGGCGAAATAATCAAACGCGGCATCTTCGCCCATCTCGTTGACAAGTTGACGCAGGAACATGTAACCCGTGCCGCTCGACGCGGGATTGGGCATCGAAATTAAATTTTTGTAACGCGGGTCAAGCAAATCTTGATAACTTTTCGGCGCGGGCAAATTATTTTTCGCCAGCACGTCACGATTGATGATTATGCAACCGCTGTTCTTGTATTCGGGCGAAAATTTTTTGTCGGGCGTGACAATGTCATCCAAAAACGGCGCGAAGTCAAAATCATTGAGCGTGGCAAGTTGCGGCGCGATTTTTTGCAGGTAACAATATTCCTCGGACAAAATTATATCGCAATCGGCTTTGTCGCCCTCCTCGATGATTTTCGCGGGAATTGAACTGCTGTTCATGTACTCAAGCGTAATTTCGTAATCGGGAAATTTTTTTCGGCACTCGGTCAGATAATATTCGTTGCGATAATCTTCGCCGCTCGTCCAAATTTTGACGGTTTTGCTTGACGATTTTTCACCGCCGCCGCAACCCGTCAACAAAATCGCAAGCAGACATATCGCCGCGACGAAAAATTTTTTTACGCGCATAAATTTTCCTCCGTCAAACGTCATAAGCTTTGTCAATCGCTTTGAGTTCGCCGAACGTGTCAATTTCGACAACGTCCGACTTCAAACACGGGCGAATTGCAACGCGATAATTTTCGGCAAAAATTTTCAGCGGAACTTCGTCCCAATAAAGTTCACGACCGCCGGGCAACTCGAACGCCGCAGGTAAATCTTTCGCAAGGTGCGCGGCAGAATTTTCGTCCCAAAACGAAATGCCGACTTCCTGCCAACAGTTGAGCCCGCCGATTTTTTGCTTGACGATAATTCCGTCGCGAACGTCGAAACACCAATCGTCCGAACGCGCCATTTCGATGCCCAAAAAGTTTGACGTGAACTCGTATTTGCGAATCAGCGCGGGATTGTGTAAAAGCAAATCACCTTCAAGCACGTAAGCGCGGCTCATCAAATGCGCCGCGAGTTTTGCTGACGAAATGTTATTTGCCTCGTTGTACAGCGGATTGTCGATAAATTTCAGCGTCGGATATTTTTTCAGCAACAAGTCAAATTGCTCCGACAAATAACCGCGCACGACGTAAATTTCTTCGATTTCGGCGGCGATACACGCGTCAAGCAACCTGTCGATAATTCGCACGCCGTGAACTTTTACGAGCGGTTTGGGCGTGTTGAGTGTGATTGGCAAAAGTCGTTCGCCGATGCCCGCGACAATAAAAATCGCCCGACGAACTCTGTACGGCTCCAAAATTTTCAAACCTTCAGCTGTCAAAGTTTCGCCGCGCAAAAGTCCGCGTTCCCAAAGAATTTTTTGTTGACCGTCGACAAGCTCGCGGGAATATTTTTTTGTGTCGCCCGTCAATATGTCGAATTCCGTCCGTGTCAAACTCATTGCGTTCACTCCTTGAAAATTTTTCCGCAGGCAAGTTTATCTTACACGCAAAAAAAAATCAACCGCCCGAAAAATTTTGAGCGATTGAAAATTCGTCGTGAAAAATTTTTACATTGTCGACATGGTTGTCAGGAAATTGAAGACACCGAACGCGCCCAATGCAATTCCCGCGTACCAAAAGCCGATTTGTTTCATCAAGCCCGCCAACGAAGTCAGCAGGATTGCGATTTGCAAATACGTCAGCGCGCCCGCAAAACCGCGATTGAGTGCAAGAAATTTATCGCGGTCGGCTTCGTGACCGATTGCGGTAGCTTTGATTTCTTCTTCTTCGGCGTCGTAGCGTTCAATTTCCGATTTGTATTTCGCCTTCAATTCGGCAACGTTTGTATTTGCGGGCGGGTCAATTTCCAAAGCGTCCAGCTGAATTCGGTACATGGTTTCTTTCATGCTTTTTGCCTGATAGTAAGCCCACGAGTCCGACGCTTTGTTTTGCGAAAGAATTCCTTTGCTCGCGTTTGCGCCCGCGTACAACGAAGAGAACGTCGCGCAGATTGCCAAAATCAAAGCCGTCAACGCGATTAACTGATTCGTTCGCTTTGGGAAATCTTGTTGTTTGTCTTCGTCGATTTTCGTTTTGTCGTCCGCCATTTAAAACCTCACAAAATTTTTATCAGTTGTTGACGCTTGTTGTAATTTCGCCGTTCGCAATCGTGAACGTGACGAGATTCGACAGCGAAGATTCTTCGGTCGGCGCAACGAATTCAAAGCCGTAAACGTAAGTGCCGTCGCCGAGTTGTTCATCTTTAACGGTCGGGTGTTCGCCGATTGTGAACGTGTCAACTTCGACCTGCGTCATTTCGGTATCGTCGCCGGAAATCGTCATTGCGTAATGGAGCGTGGTAATTTCGTCGCCCGGACGCAACTTGATAAGTTCGCGGGACGCCATACCGTTGTTGTCAAGTCCCTTCTTCGCGCCGAGAATGTAATATTGTTCGGCGGAATAAACGTAAGCGACTTGCAAGTTGCATTCGACGCCGTTAAGTTTAATCGGGATTGAGTAAAGATTGTAACCGTCATTTTCCGCAACAATCTCGACGTAAACGGGGTGCCCGTCAAGCATCGGCCACACGCCGCGGAAATTGTCTTTGAAGATACCTTTTTCCCAGTCGGCATTAATGTCGGCGTCGCTGCCCAAAACAAGTATAACGTCGTCTTGCGTGCTGAGGTATGCCAGCTGACAGTGCACGGACGAAATCAAATCCATTTGCTCTTTGGTGAGCGTGACGAAAGAATTTCCGTCGCTGTCAACGTCGACCGGCATATCTTCAAGCGAATTCACGTCGAAAAGATTTTGCGTTTGTGCGGGCGGAGCGGTAACCGGTGCAGTTTCAACGGGCGCGGGTGCCGGTACAGGTTCCGGCGTCGTGAAAGCATTCGGATCGTTCGCCAACTCTTGCAACGTCGGTTTGACTTCGTCGGGAAGTTCACCGTATTTCAGATGGTAATACAAAAGTTTTTGCGGTTCGGGCGCGCTCTCCAAATTAACGAAGCCGTTCAAATACATTTCGCCTTCCTGCGTTTTGGCGTTGTACAGGTGGAAGCCCGAAAGTCCGTTGCCTTTGTCGCGATAATCGCCGTGAACGTTGTAGATAACCGCGTTGTCAATGGCGGCAATCAATCTGTCGGAAGTATTGGGCACCAAACTTTTGTTGTTGCGTGCCAGGTCGGCAAGGTCAACCATGTTCGTGTAACCGTCGCTCTTGTTGTTGCCGCCGTAATTTTCCGCACTTGTGGCACCGCGACCGAATTTCGAGAAAAATGATGTCGGATTTTTGTACGACTCAACTAAAGCCTCAAGACCGTAAGTTTCGTAAGCGTCGCGAAGTTCGGGCAGTTTCGACATATCGATAACCGAAAGTGTCGCCTTGTCTTCAACGTCATATTCCGCGCAGGCAGCAAAGTAACTGTCGCAAATTTCCTTGCCGATTTTCGCGCCGCCCATTGCGGGATTATTCGACAACGCGGTAAGCCACGCCGTATAACTCCAGCCGAGCGCAGGTTCAGTCTCTTCGGAAGCGACGACATAGCGGGCGAAACCGTCAAGCGAATTAATCGTGTCGTAAGTTGCCATCAAGCACGCGTCGAAGCCGATAATTTCAAACGGCGGATTGTTTGTATCGGCACCGTAAACCGAGCCGAAAGCCGCAGTCAAGTCGTTCAAGCTCAAAGCGTGACGTGCGCGTTCGTCGATACAAATACCGCCGACGGATCCGCCGCCGTGATCCCAAAAGATAAAAATTCTGTGGTCAGCTTGAAAATTTTCTTTGCCGTAGCGAATGAAATCCGTCAAAGTATTCACGTCGCCCATGTCCGCATCGGGCAAAGTTTCCAGTCGCTGAAGTCCGTTACTGTCGTAAAGGAAACGTTCAATCGCGTTGCTGTTGACGGTGTCATTTTGCCACTGTTGCGCGCCGCCCGTCTCGATAACAAATTTGATGTTTGGCGGAAGTTTGGTTGCCAAAACTTCTTGAATGTCGGTTGTTGCCGAGCCGTAATTCGTCTCCAAGTCCGAGCCGCACAGGTACCATTGAATAACCCACGTGTCGCCCGAAGCGTAGGTGTCCTCGAAACTTGCCGTCGGGGATTTCGTGACGGTTCCGTCGGTGTTTGCGGATTTCGGTTCGTCGTCACCGCAAGCCGCCGTTGTGAACGCAACCAACAGAAACGCCGTCAGCAGAAAAATTTTTTGGAACGCCTGTCGAAACTTTTGCATGTCGTCATCTCCTTGCTTAAAAAATTTGCCGCAAGACAAATTTTCGCGTCCTGCGGCTTGAATTCAATTTTGTTTAATGTTGCCCCGTCGTAATGTACCGTTCGATTGCCTCGACGTTTTCGGGTTGCCAATAAAGTTTTCCGTCTGCACCCGTGACGGCGACGCACGGCACAAGTATTGTCGCTTCCGCGTTCAAAACGAATTCGCCGACGAAATTTCCGATTGTCTCAAGTGCGAGCTTTTGAATTTCGGGATTGCTTTTAAGTTCGTCGTCCGTTATGCCTTGAGCTTTGAGTTCGGCAATTTTTGCTTTAAGCGCGTTCAAGCCGTCGTCTTCGTCAACGAAAAGTTCCACGGTGTCGGGGTTGATGTTTGTCGTAACCAGCTCAACGACGGGATGATTTTTGTCGCCGCCTTTTTCGAGTGTCGCGGTGATATCCATGATGTTTTTCATTCTGTCGAGAAATTTTTTCGTAATGCCCTGCAAAGTTTCTTCGGACAACGGATATTGTTCCAACGCACGCAACAACGGTTCCGTGACTTTTCCGCGAGCTTCGGCAAATTCCGCGTCAGTCAAGCTTATCGCGGGACGAAATTCGTCGGAAATTTCGCCGCAAGAATAAAGTTGTGCGTAAGCCGCAACCGCTTTGTCCGCGCTTGATTCGGGCAGTTTATTCCCGCAAGCCGTCAACAAAATTGCGGTTGCAAGCAAAACCGTCGAAAAAATTTTTCTCAACATGGAAGTCGTCCCGTCGAAAGCTTATTGTCCCATAACAAATTTCGCAAGCTCAGCCGGATCTTCGGGTGCCCAATAATTTTTGCCGTCGGAGCCCTGAACGATTTTGCAGGTGAATTCTTTGGAAACTCTGGGTTTAAGCGGATATTCGTTGGTGAAGTTGTCGATAACTTCGAGAACTGCCTGTTGGAATTCGGGATTTTCTTTCAACTGTTCGTCGGTGATGCCTTGGTTGTGAAGTTCTTGCAACGCCGCCGCGAGCTCCTGAACGTCTTGATGGGTTTGACCGACTTGAGCAGCACCCGCCGCGTCGAGCGGTTCCGCGCTGACTTCAACAACGGGATGTTCGGCGTCGTCCTTTTTGAGCACGGTTTTAATTTCCATGGCTTTGTGCAATTTCTCAATGTAAGACGCGGTTGCATTTTGGACGTTTTCATCCGAAAGCGGGAACGCGCTGAAAGCTTGGAGCATTGCACCGATGGTTTTTTCTTCCATAGGTTTGGTGTCGGCGTCGGTCATGCCGGCAGCCGACGGGTCTTCGGGCAAGCCGTAAGCGAAAAGTTGCGCGTAGGCAAGAACGGCTTTGTCCGCGCTACCTTCAGGTTTTGCGACTTCGGGTTTTGCGGTTTCGGTTTGAGCTGCAGGTTGCGAATCTGCCGCCGGTTTGGGTTCTTCTTTCTTGCCGCCGCAACCGACAAGTGTCAGCGCGAGCAACAACGTCAACGCGCCGAGAGAAAGTTTTTTGAACATGAATCAATCATCCTTTCATGTAAAAAATTATTTTTGTCCCGAAACGAACTTTGAAACGGCTTCGGGTTTTTCGGGCGACCAGTAAAATTTTCCGTCTGCACCGACTGCAACCTTGCAAGTGACTTCAAGCGTTGATTCGGGCTTCAACGGAATTTTGCCGAGATATTTGCTCATCGAATCGACGGCAAGTTTTTGGAACGCGGCATCTTTTTTTATCGCGTCGTCGCTCAAGCCGTAAGCTTGCAATTCGCCCCATTCTCTGCGCAAAATCAGCAAGTCGGCATCTTTGTCGGCGTCCTTAAATGCGGCGGAAAAATCTGCGGGATTTGCGGTTAACTCAATTACGGGATGTGCGGCGTCGTTCGATTTAAGTGTCGCCTTGAAATTCATGCGAGATTTGAGCGTCGTCGAAAAATTTTTGGCGATTGCCTGCAAAGTCTGTTCGCTGAACGGATATTTGCCGAACGAAGCGAACATGGCTTGTTTTTGTTTGTCGACGAATTCATCCGTGAAACCTGCGGCTTTCGGGTCGTCGGGCGCAGCGCACGCGTAAAGTTGAGCGTAGGCGATAATTGCCTTGTCCGCGCCGAATTCGGGCGTCATTTCAACTTGCGAAGATTTTTCTTCACCGCAACCCGTCAAAAGAATTGCAATCGACAGCACCGCCGCAAAAAAATTTTTCTTCAACATGAGATTTTCCGTCCGATAAAATTATTTTTGTCCCGTGATAAATTTCGTCAAGGCTTCGGGATTTTCGGGTGCCCAGTACATTTTGCCATCCGAGCCTTTAACTTGACTGCACGTAACGTCCAAAGTTTTTTCGCTCTGCAAAGGAATTGCGTTGATATGTTTCGTCAGCGCGTTGACTGCGGCGGTCTGAACGTCGTTGTTTGCTTTAAGTTGATCGTTGGTTGCGCCGTCAGCTTTGAGTTGCCCGACCATGCCGACAAGTGCAATCCATTCGTCGTTTTTGCCGGCGGCCTGAATTGCGGCATCGCTGTCCATGGGCGTGGTTTTGATTTCAACGACGGGATTTTTTGCGTCATCTTTTTTAACCGTGGCGGTGAACTTCATATCTTTGGAAAATTTTTCGTGATAAACTTTCGTGATTGCCTGCACGCTTTTATCGTTGAGCGGGGCAACTTCGGCAAGACTTGTAACAAAGCCGGCGACAACCGCGTTGCCGAGTTCGGTTTTTTCCTTGTCGGTGAAGCCTGCCGCCGCCGCGTTGTCGGTTTTTCCGTGAGTCAACATTTCGGCATAAGCAAGCACGGCTTTATCGGGCGTCGGGTCAGTATTGTTTGTTGCCGCAGGTTTTTCATCGCCGCCGCAACCGGTCATACAAAACATTGCCGCCAAAATCAGCGTGCAAGCAAAAATTCTTTTGAACATCAAAAAATGTCCTCCTTTCGTTTTCGCCCGCATTATATCAAAAAATATTCCCCATGCAACAAAAACTTTGGAGCCGGATTAATGCGTGATTCGCAATGCAAAATTCGTAAATCAGGCCGACACGCACAACGTAAAATCAGGTCGTCACGGATGACGGCCGCCGTCCGCGCATTTCGCGTGATGCGAAATTAGCGGACATGTTTTCTTTTGCAACTTTTCTTTTGCGCCAAAAGAAAAGTTGATAACAAAAACTAAAAATCACGAATCAGCCGAATCGAAACGACAAACTTCGCCGGTTTACCGACAGCCCTACAAAAAAACGCGGCACGTTCGCGGGGAACGGTCGCGCCGGTGTTTTCGATTGACGAATTAAAATTCGCCGAGTTGCCACAAGAAGACGAATTCTTTCGGCTTAACGAGGAAGTACATGACTTTGCCGCGCAGGTCGTATTGGAACTTCGCCAAAGCTTCGGGGTTGTCCAAATCGTCGCGGTAAGCGTTCAAAACTTCGATGGCGTTCACGTAGGGAATGACATCTTTTTTCGGGACGCGCAACAAATTATCGAACGACATGAATTCCGTCATGTAGATGAATTTTTCTTCAAGCTCAAGGTAGCGTTGCAATTTCGCTTCGGGCGCGCCGGCTTCTTTGAGTTTCTGATAGCCGTCAATCCACTCGAAGAAATTTTTCAGCACCAAAAGAATTGTTTCCTTGTGTTTTTGGAAGAAGAAAAATCTGCGCGGGAAAGCCTTTACGCTGTGTGTGATGACTTCCGCCATGACCTCGAAGGGCACACGCGGCTTGACGTTGAGTTCGTTGTCGGGATTAGTGAGATAATCGACGAAATTCATCTGCTCGAATTTAACGCTCATGCGTTCGCAGTAAATTTTCAACGCCAAAAGTTCGTCGTTAATCGCGCCTTGCCCGTGTCCGAAAGTCATAAACAGGAAACGTTGCTGTTTGGCAAAACGTTCGTTTTCTTCGTCGGTGAAAATTTCGCGCGGAACATAATCGGAACCGATTTCTTTTGTAGCGTCGCGCATCTCGGCAATAGCTTCACGATTGGCAAGCCCAAAAATTTGAATTTTTTTGTACGCAGCGGTCGTGAGTTTGTTGACTGCCCGCCAATAGGTTGCGGGAGAATCGCCGGGTTCGACAACTTTGGAAGAGTGCATAAGTCCCCACGGATTTAAATGTGCGCCAATGACTGCACCGAACGGCGGATGTTTCTTTGTGCCCGACGCGGAATAATGGGTGATAAATTCGTTGCCGGCACGAATTGCCTCTTTGTAAACGCCCTGCGTCGCCACGTTGAGTTTGTCGAAGTCAATATCGTCTGCGAGTTGCGTCTTGTTGTTACCGGGTTGAGCTTGTTGAACTTGTTGCGGCTGTTGTTGAGCCTGAGGATTTTTGTTTTTCTTTTTCTTTTTGGACGGTTGGGCAACTTCTTCCGCAGGTTGAGTTTCCGCCGCAGGTTTCGGTTCTTCGACTTTGGGCGGCTCCGGCTCTTCGACTTTCGGCTGTTCGGTGAATTTCGCCTTGATCAAGTTGTAAGTGTCTTCATTCACCGCGCTGAGACGATTGGCGACACGAATGCCCTGCGCTGCCAAAAATTCCATGATTTCCTTGTCGTCGTGGGCGAACTCTTTTGCGATTTCGTAAATCCGCTTTGCTTTTGCCATGTAAATCACTCCTTAAAAATTATTTTTGTCGACGAAGCTGTTCAAGTTTGGCATAAACGTCTGCGCCGATTCTGTCACCGACTTCGTTGCGTTTGACGGGCAAAGTCACGTTGCCGAGATATTTTTTACGCAAATGTTGCTTGGCTCGTTTGACAGCCCGATAAAATTCCCGCGACGGATGACGATACGCGCCCGCGCCGAGAATTACGGTTTCGATTGTCGCGTCCGAACTGACAACGTGAACTTCGCGCTTTTTTTGCACAAGCTCAAACGAAAGCCGCTCGATTACGTTGTCGGCACTTTCGTTGAACGCGCTGTAAATCACGCGAAAAATTTCGCTGTAAACTTCGGTGCGCTCCTCGTCTTCGCTGCGTGCGGCGTCGAAGACAAGCGTTATCTCGAAATTTTCATACGCGCCGTACTCCTGCAGACTGCGAATCAAAAATTCTCGTGCCGTTGCCAAATCGTCAACGTTGATTTCCTGCCAAACGTGAATCAGATTGTAGCCGTCAACCAGCCAGTGCGGTCGCTGTTTTGCCATAACTAAACTCTCCGACGAAAAATTTCGCTGTGAACTTCGGTGCGTGCGGCATCGAAAAAATTTTTATACGCGCCGTATTTTTACAGACCGTGAATAAAATTGCAACAGTCAACAGGTCGCCGGTTTATCGCAGTTAAATTCTTCGACGAAAAATTTCGTACATGAGCACCGCCGCCGCGACGGAGGCATTGAGCGAATTAATTTTGCCGACCATCGGAATTTTGACGAGCAAGTCGCAATTTTCCCGCGTGAGTCGACGCATTCCCTTGCCTTCGTTGCCGACAACCAAAACCGTTGCGCCGGATAAATCGGCTTGCGTGAAATCGATTGTCGCGTTCATGTCTGCGCCAACGATTTTCAAGCCGAGTTCGCGCAGTTGCTTCAAAGTTTGTGCGACGTTCGTGACGGGAGCAACTTTGACGTATTCCGCCGCGCCCGCCGAAGTTTTGAAAACTGTCGCGTTGAGTTTGACGCTGCGACGTTTCGGGATTATGACGCCGTGAACTCCGACAGCCTCCGCCGTGCGAAGGATTGCGCCGAAATTTTGCGGGTCTTCCAGTTCGTCAAGCAGAATCACAAATGGCGGTTCGTTTCGGCTTTCGGCAAGCGACAAAATTTCTTCGACGGTTGAATAATCCGCCGACGCCGCAAGTGCCGCAACGCCTTGATGTCGTCCGCCGCAAAGTTTGTCGAGTTTTTCACGGCTCAAGAATTCTACAACAATGCCCGCAGTCCTTGCAAGCGCAAAAATTTTTTGTGCGGAGCCGTCGAGTTTTCCTTCGGCGAAAAAAATTTTGTTGACGCTGTGTCCGGATTTCAAAAGTTCGGTTACGGCATTGCGCCCGAAAATTAAATTGTCGTCCAAAATTCAAGCCTCCGTTGTTGAGCTTTAAGCTTTAAGCTTTGAGCTTTAAGGGTAGCCGCCAAATCAATTACGCATTACGAATTTCGCATTACGAATTGCCTTTCGGTTTGGCGGTCAGCCACGGTTGTTCGCGTTCATTTTCCGGCAACATTGAATGATCAAACCACATCGAAAAAAATCTGTCCGCGTTGCCGACTGCAAAGCCGTCACTGTGGTGGTCGCTCGTGTCGTAGGGGTCTGCGAAAATCAAAATGTCGTCGTAAGTATTTTCCGTGCCCATCGTGTCGTAGCCGACGATAACGCGCCAATGTCCGCCGTATTCGACGTTCTCAACCAGAATCGGCGTGCCCTCGGAAAGATTTTTCATGACGAAATCTTTAAATTCCTCGTCCGTAATCTGCGGCGTGTCCAAACGGCTGTGAACTTCCCAATCGATACTGCGGAAAAATTTTACCATGCTGCTCAAGCTCGTGCCGATATTCGGCTGAGTTTTCATTTTGCGAATCAAAGTTGCTTCGTCGAAATCGTTGTTGCCGAACCAACGGAGAACCGTGAGCGCGGCGACGGGTCCGCAACTGTATTCGGTCGTCTGCAATGCCGGCGGATAGTGCGTCAAGACGATTCGACCTTTGGCGGAAGTCAACTCGTAAAAATTTGTCTGCACGAAGTAATTTGAATCGACGTGATTAATTTCGGCGGGAGCATTTGCCGCGCCGCCTTCGTCTTCGGGAATTTCTTCGGCGAACGCACAAGCAGCGGTCATCATCAAAATCATCACGGCGATAAAAAATTTTTTCATGACGGTAACTCCTTCAATGCAAAATCAAATGCCCGTTCGCAAATTTCGTCGAGGCGTGAAAAATTTTGTCGCAAAAACAATTCGCCCAGCAGTGCTTCAAAACCCGTGCTTGCGTGATATTCGGCGACGGTGGCTTTTCGCGGTGCGTGAGATTTGGCGTTGCGTCCCCGTCGAAAAATGTCTCGTTCGTCGTCCGTCAAGAAAGTTTCCAGTTCGCGATAAATTTTTGCCTGCGCGGTCGCCGAAACTATTTGCGCGCTCAAGTCGTGGAGTTTCGTTATATTATGCGTGACTTGCAACAGGCGCGTCCGAACGAACAGATGAAAATACGCGTCGCCGACGTGCGCCAAAATCAGCGGCGATAAAGTTTTTATTTCGTCGACGGGAAAATTCATTGACGATGCCAAGTCGCACCGTCGGGTGTGTCTTCGACAACAATTCCGACCGCTTTGAGTTCGTCGCGAATTTTGTCGGCGGTTGCCCAATTTTTCGAGGCACGGGCGTCCTGTCTGAGCGACAAAATAATTTTCATCAACGCGTTGACGAGTTCGGGATTATCGTCGGATTTTTTTTCGTCGGCAACTTTGGGCACGGGCTGTTCAAACAAACCGAGAATTTCAGCCATCTCCGCAAAAATTTCACGCACGCGCAAAATAATTCCGCCGTCAATCGTCACGGGCAAAATTTCTCCGGCGGTTAAGTCTTTGTAATATGCGCCGATTTCTTTGGACAGTTCAAACATTTCGCTAATCGCCAACGCGGTGTTGAAGTCGTCGCCCATTGCCGCATAAAAATTCGCAAGCAAACGTTCGGCTTCTTCGCAAAGCCCGCCCGCACGACTGACGGTTATCGCGAAATTTTTTTCGGAAGTGTCTTTGACGAATTCGCCCGCGTGAATTTTTGCCGCCAACGTTTCAAGTTGCCAATAAGCTTTGGCGAGTTTCAAATAAAATTCTTGAGTTTCGGCAACGCGACTTTCGTTGAATTCAAGCGGGTTGCGATAATGAGCTTGCAACAGGCACAAGCGCACGACTTCGCCGGAAAATTTCGCCAGAACTTCTTCGACGGTGAAAAAACCCTTGTATTGCTTTGCCTGCTGAGCGTCGGACTTGCTTTGTTTTTTGTTGCCGACCGTGATAAAGCCGTTGTGCAACCAATATTGCGCGAAAGAATTTTTGTCGCCGATAGCCGCTTGACTTTGAGCAATTTCGTTTTCGTGGTGCGGAAAAATCAAATCGGATCCGCCGCCGTGAAAGTCAAACTTCTCGCCCAAAAATTTCAGCGACATTGCGGAACATTCGATATGCCAACCGGGGCGACCTTTACCCCACGGGCTGTCCCACGAAGGTTCGCCGGGCTTTGCAGATTTCCACAGCGCAAAATCCATCGGGTGACGTTTCGATTCGTTGACTTCGACGCGTGCGCCCGCCATCATGTCGGAAAGTTTTCGTCCGCTCAATTTGCCGTAAGTCGGAAGTTTTTCGACGCTGTAAAAAACGTCACCGCTGTCCGTCACGTAAGCAAAATCTTTTTTAACGAGCGTTTCGACAAGTTTAATAATGTCGTCCATTGTTTCGGAAACTTTCGGGTAAATATCTGCGCGGCGAACGTTCAAAGCGTCCATTGCCTTGAAATACGCGGCGATATTTTTTTCGGCAACGTCTTTCCACGTGACGCCAAGTTTGTTTGCGGTGTTGATGATTTTGTCGTCAACGTCGGTAAAATTTTGCACGTAATGAACTTTGTAACCGCTTTTGGCGAAAAATCTTCGGATAACGTCCCACGTGACGAACGGGCGGGCGTTGCCGATGTGCGGCGGATTGTAAGGCGTCACCCCACAGCAATAGATACTGACTTCACCTTTCTTGAGCGGCTTGAAAATTTCTTTCGACTTGCTCATTGTGTTGAAAACTTTAATCACGGTAAATCACTCCTTAAAAATGTTTTTGATGTGCGCGCAGATTTCTTCGGGAGTAAAAATTTTAACTTCGTCGTCGGTAAAGCCCTGCATGTTGCGCGTGACAATCCCGTCGAAATTATTCGATTTGGCAACGGAATATTGAACGGAATCCTCGAAGTCTTTCCAATTCAAAGCAAAGGCGTCATGAATATTTTCGGGCGTCACGGCGACGACTCCAACGAATTTGAAAAGCTTTTTGAATTTTTCGCGCACGATTTGATGATCCTTCAGATTTTTGTAGCTGATGTAGTAAATGTCCGTGACAGCCGACGCCGAAATAAAGCTGTGAACATTGCTACAGCGTATCGAAAGCGCAATTACCTGCCTGCTCATATCAACGAACGGTTCGCGCTCCAAGAACATATCCAAGACGACGTTGGTATCAATAAGCAAGTCCATAACGTTCCTCCAATCTTTCCGTGCGCCAATCTTCGAGCGTCTTCGATTTGTCAGCGTCTTTCAGGCAACCCGTAAGGTCGTCCAACAGCGCGTTGATTTCTTCGTCGCTCAAAATTTTTTTCTCCGCAACAGGTTCGGCGGGCGTGACGGTGATTTTCACGCGTTGATTGTCGTCGTAATTCGGCAAGTCAATTATGCCTTTCAAATCGCCGGCGGTCATTTCTTTTCGGACGGTTTTAAGTTTAGCGTTCATGTGTTTATCACTCCTCAAAAATGAATGAAATTTTTCAGCTTGTCGACGGCGGTGTTCAGAATCAAAGTCTCGTCGAAGTTTATTTCCCGCAAAAATTTTTCCGCCAAAGTAAATTCGCCTACGCCCGAAGGATCGTGTGCGTCGGAGCTGACGATTATCGGCACGGAAAATTTTTCGCACAACGCGAGCATCGTCCTGTAATTTTCGCGACAATTAAGTCGCTTGTCCTCCTTGACGAACGAGCTGTTGTTGACTTCCAAGGCGACGTGAAAATTCTTCGCTCCGTCAACCAGGCGTTCGTAATTCAGCGGTGTATGGTCGTCGTCGGGATGCGACACGAAAAAACTTTGTCATTAGCCATGCACGACAGAAGGTTATCGGTATTCTTTTCGCGCCCGACGTTTTCGTAACATTGAACATGAATGCCTGCAATGCCGAAGTCGAGCTTGTCGATAAGTTCCTGTTCCAAGTCGAGCGTGCCGTCGTTGAGGACGTTGATTTCGCAACCGTGAAGGATTTCGACGCCGTAAAGGTTGCGCGGAATGACAATCAGATTTCGGAAGTAAAACGGGTCAATCGTACCGGGGATTTTCGGTCCGTGTTCGGCGAAGCCCAAAAGTTTCAAGCCGCGTTCGGAGGCCGCCTGCGCCATTTCGCGAATCGTGCCGTAGGCGTGCCCGCCGGCTATCGTGTGCGTGTGAATGTCCAGAATCAAATTCATTTCGTCACGTCCTTTGATAAGTCAACTTTGCTCTCCGTCAATGCAACTTCCAAAGACGACGTTCTCATTGCTTCTGCGGAAATTTCTGCGCGGGCTTCGGCAAGTTGCGTTTCGAGTTCGTTGACGCGCTGTTCGAGCCGCTGAATTTGTCGCAGAGCAATTTCCATCATTTCGCGTTCGGGGTCGGGCAACATGTCATGATTCAAGTCAACGTCAAGTTCTTCCATAATTTCCGCGCAGATTTTTGGATTGTTCGAGTCATAACCACGTTCGTTGCAAATGTCGAGCAACGCTTTTCGGTAATCTTCTTCGTTGCGAATTCGATGCCCGTGCAGGACGACAACGCGTCCGGGAATCCCTACAACCGTAGCATGTGGCGGAACTTCTTTGAGCACAACGGAACCCGCGCCGATTTTTGCATGATCTCCGACTTTGAACGAACCGAGCACTTTTGCGCCGGTCGCCACGACGACATTGTTGCCTATTGTCGGATGGCGTTTGCCTTTTTCTTTGCCGGTGCCGCCGAGCGTGACGCCTTGATATAACGTGACGTTTTTGCCGAGTTCCGCCGTTTCGCCGATAACAATTCCCGTGCCGTGGTCAATAAAAAGCCCGTCGCCGATTGTCGCGCCGGGGTGAATCTCAATGCCCGTCAAAAATCTGCAAAAGTTCGAGACGAGACGCGCCGAAACAATCCAGCCGCGTGTGAAAAGCGCGTGCGAAATTCTGTGCAACCAAATGGCGTGCAGTCCCGAATAACACAGGACGACTTCGAGGACGGATTTTGCGGCGGGGTCACGTTCAAAAATGACGCGAATATCTTTTTTGATTCGTTCAAAAAATTTCATGACAGCTCCGGTGAATTATTTTTCGAGACTTGCGACCGCGTAGGACGAAATACCTTGTTCGGTGCCCGTGAAGCCGAGTCCTTCTTCGGTTTTGGCTTTGACGCTGACCGAATCAATGTCGACGTTCAAAATTTCCGCAAGACGTTCGCGAATTTTCATGACGTAAGGCGCGAGTTTCGGGCGTTGTGCGACGACGATTGAATCAATGTTGACGATTGAATAATTTTTTTCCGCGATAAGTTTATGAGTTCGTTTTAAAAGTTCGACGCTGGAAATGTCTTTGAATTCGGGCGTCATTGGGAAATGCGTACCTATGTCGTTCAAAGCCGCCGCGCCCAAAAGTGCATCAATGATTGCGTGAATCAAAACATCGCCGTCGGAATGCGCTTCCAAACCGAGTTCATGCGGGATTTCGACGCCGCCCAAAATTAATTTTCTGCCCGCCGCCAATTTGTGAACGTCGTAGCCGATACCGAAACGCGTCATGATTTTTCGCCTCTCAAAAAAGTTTCCGCAACAAAAATATCTTCGGGCGTTGTGATTTTCAAGTTGCTGTATTCGCCGGACACGACTTTGATTCGCACGCCGAGCCGCTCAACCAAACTTGAATCGTCCGTGCCTAAAAAATTATCTTCCTGTGCTTTTTCGTATGCGCGCAACAAAATATCGCGTTTGAAACCTTGCGGCGTCTGCACTGCGACAAGTTCTCTGCGCGGCGGCGTATGGCGAACAAAACCATCTGCACCGACAATTTTAATCGTGTCTTTGGCGGGAACTGCGGCAATGGCTCCGCCGAATTGTTCAGCCGCGTCGATAACCGCTTCAATCGTTTTGACGGTGATTAACGGGCGTGCCGCGTCGTGAACCAAAATTGTATCGGCGTCGTCGGGGACGAGTTTCAAACCGTTGGCGATTGAATATTGGCGTTCACTGCCGCCGACCGTCACGACCCAAGGTTTTAAATTTTTTTGTTCGCTCAAAAGTTTTTTGACCGCGTCGACTTCATCGGCACCGACCACGACGATTAAAAAATTCACACGTTCGACCTGCGAAAAAGTTTTCACACTGCGCAACAAAACCATTTCGCCCGCAAGTTTCAAAAGATTTTTATTCGTGCCGCCGAAATTGTTCATGCGCGTTGAGGCTCCGGCGGCGGGGAAAACTGCTGTAGTCATTTGCTGACCTCCAAAAGTTTATTAAATCAAACCGTCGTCGATAAATTTCCGAATTGCTTTCAAAACTCCGGCGTCGTCGTTGCTGTCGGTTTGAAATTTGGCAATCTTTTTAACGTCGGGATGAGCATTTGCGACGGCGAAACCGTAGCCGACCGCCTGCAACATTTCGCAATCGTTGAGATAATCGCCGAACGCCGCGCATTCTTCGGGCTTGACGTTCATGACGCGACAAACATTTTCAATCGCTTCGCCTTTGTTCGCGCCCTTGCCCGACACGTCAACCCACCAATCGATTGTTTGAACGACCTGCAAACTGTCATGAAACGCTGCAAGTTTGTCGTAAACATTTTTGTCGGCGTGACCGGTTTTGTCGAAAAGGGCAACTTTAATCGGCGTGTCGTCAACGTCGTCCCAACTTTCGACGGCGGTTCTGTGCGTGTAATATTTTTCCATGTCGTCGGTGTATTCGGGCTTGTCGAATTCGCGCAAAATGTACGAATCGTTTTTGCCGCACCAAACGCACATGATGTTATCGAGAGTTGCGCCGACAGCCAAAATTTTTTTGACGGTTGCAACGTCCATTGTGTGGCTGAAAATTTCTTTGCCGCGATATTTAACCAAGGTGCCGCCCTCGGCAACGAACAAAAATTCGTCGTGATATTTCGGGAACGACTTCAAAAGTGCCGCGTATTGTCGACCGCTTGCAGGCGCAAAAATAACGCCGCGACGTTTCAACTCGGCAATCATTTCGTCGAAACCGTCGGGCAATTTGTTTTCGCTCGTCAAAAGCGTGCCGTCCATGTCGGAAAAAATAATTTTAATCATCGCAAGCCCTCCAAATAAATATTTGCGATTATAACACGTAAAACTTTCCGTGACAAAAAAATTCGTTGAGTTTTCAACGTGAAGATTTTAAAATCTGCGCTGAAGTTATTTGCCGCTACAAAATTTTTTATGAAAAGCAAGCAGGAATTTTTCCGCAAAAAACTGAATATACGCCGTGGCGGGCGGCGGTTAAAGAAACCCCCGGCGGCTCCCCCCTCCGGGGTGAAGGTGGTTGATACTTTGAACAAAAAAAATCTATTCGGGCTTACACTCGACGAACTTACGGCAGAACTTGCGCCGTTACCGAAATTTCGGGCAAAACAAATCGCCCAAAAAATTTACAAACACGGTGTAAAAAATTTCGACGAGATGACCGACTTGCCGAAAAATTTGCGGGCGGAACTGTCGACACGTTACGAAATAAAAATCGCCGAACTGTTGACGCGGCTGGATTCACGCGACGGCTTGACGACGAAATTTTTATTGGGCTTTGACGGTGCGGCTGTCGAAGTCGTTTTGATGCGCCACGATTACGGAAACAGCGTTTGCATTTCAAGCCAAGTCGGTTGCCAAATGGGTTGCAAATTTTGCGCGTCGACGCTCAAAGGTCTCGAACGAAATTTGACGGCGGCGGAAATGCTTGCGGAAATTTTTTTCGTCGAAATGTTTCTGCGCGGCGAAAATCAAAAACTCGATTCTGTTGTCATCATGGGCACGGGCGAACCGCTGATGAATTTCGACGCGCTGATTAAAATGTTGCGCCTGCTCCACGAAGATTATTGTTTGGGCATGAGCTATCGCAAAATCACAATTTCGACGTGCGGCGTCGTGCCCGCGATAAAAAAATTACGCGACGAAAAAATTCCCGTCACGCTGTCGATTTCGTTGCACGCGCCGGACGAAAATTTACGTTCGGAAATTATGCCGATAAATTCCGCGTTCAATATGAAAACTTTGCTTGCGGCGGGCGACGATTACGCTCAATCGACGGGGCGACGCGTCACTTACGAATATATTTTGCTCGGCGGCGTCAACGACACGGAAGAACATGCGCGACGCCTTGCGAAAATTTTGAGCGGACAACTTGCCAACGTCAATTTGATTCCGTTCAATCCCGTCGACGAAAGAAGTTTCCGCCCGCCGACGAAAACTGCCGTGCAAAAATTTTTCCACTTCCTGAACACGCATGGTATTGGCGCGACGATTCGCAAAGAAATGGGCGCGGACGTGAACGCTGCCTGCGGGCAACTGCGTGCGAAATTTGACGGGCGATAAAATTTTTTGAAAGTGAACACGCACTGTATCGGCACGACGATTCGCAAAGAAATGGGCGCGGACGTGAACGCTGCCTGCGGTCAACTGCGTGCG
>JAFUYE010000085.1 GCA_017470715.1 Selenomonadaceae bacterium | reverse complement strand
TTGACTTCAACGAGTTGAGCGAGACGGATTTGCAGGCAGTGGTTGAGCAGTTAAATCAGAGACCGCGAAAATGTTTGGGTTACAAATCACCGTGGGAAGTGTGGTTTTCTACCCCGTTGCACTTCGTTTGACAATTCAAGGCAACAAAGAAAAAGTAGTTCACAAATACGCGACAGAATTTTTTTCAGCCGACAACCAATCCGACGAGCCAAATTGCAATCGGTATCGTGACGAACGCAATCCCGATAAAATCAATGTAAACGCCCGTCGAAATCATCTTCGTTATCGGAACGTAGCCGCTTGCATAAACAATCGCGTTCGGCGGTGTCGACACGGGCAACATAAATCCGAGCGACGCACTCAACGCAATGCCGACCGAAACAGGAATCGGGCTCAATCCCGCAGAAACGGCAATCGTTATCGCGAGCGGACCAATCATATTTGTTGCCGCCGTGTGACTGGTCAATTCCGACAGCAACAACGCCAGCACCGAGAACACCGCGACTAAAATCACTTGCGAGACCGCACCGCCCATTGCGTTGACGATTAAATCACCAATCCACTGCGACAAGCCGGTTTTGTACATCATGCCGCCCATTGCGAGACCGCCGCCGAATAAAATCAACGTGCCCCACTCGATACCCGCCGCCGCGTTTTTCCAGCTGATTGTAAATTCGCGTTTGGAAAAATTCACGGGCAACAAAAACAACATCAACGCGCCGACCATTGCCGCAATCGCTTCGGGGAAAAGTTCATTGTACGTTTTCAACACGGGACTTTCCGCGCCGAGAAACATATTTAAAAAGCCCGGCAAAATCCACAGCACGACCGCAGTCATAAACGCGAACAATGTATTTTTCTGCGCACGCGTCCAATCGCCGAGGTCGGAAATTTTTTCGCGGATAAATTCTTCGGCTCCGTCAATTTTGTCAACGTCGGCGGGAAATAATTTCCACAGCACGACATAAGCTATCACGAAATAAAAAAACATTGCGGCGAATCCCCAAATCATCCACTCGAAGAACGAAATATGAATTCCTTCCATTGAGTCCAAAAATCCGAGCATGATTAAATTCGGCGGCGTACCGATTGGTGTCAACACTCCGCCGATTGACGCGCTGTAAGCAGTCATCAACATTAAGCCCGTCGCGTATTTGTATTCGCTCAAATTGATTTTGCGACCGTTGACGGCAAACATTTCTTTAATCGAATCAAGCAAGCCGAGACAAATCGGGAACATCATCGCCGCAGTTGCCGTGTTGCTCACCCAGCCGGAACAAAGAGCCGTTGCCAAACCTATTGCCAAAAAAATTCTGCGCGGATTGGAACCGACCCACGAACGCGACAGCAACCAATACGCGAAACGTTTATCAAGCCCGTGCATCATCATTGCTTTTGCCAAAATGAATCCGCCCATAAACAAAAATATCATCGGGTTTGAAAATGCCGCGAACGCTTCTTTTGCCGAAATCGCGCCCGTCACAACCGCGAGTGTCGGGCCGATAAGCGACGTTACCGGTATCGGCACGGGCTCAGTTATCCACCACAGCGCGACCAAAATCATAATTGCCAAAAGTTTATGTGCCTCCAAAGTCAACGCGTCAATCGGCGTCAAAAAAACTATCACAGCCAAAATCGGCGCGACAATCAGCCCGAAAGTTCGTCGTCGTCGGTCAAATGCTTTTTCCGCTTCGTGAATTCGTTGCGCATCGGAATTTTTGTCGGTCATAAACGTCACTCCTTTTTTCGGACAGTGTAGCAAACTTTTTCGGTAAATCAACCGAACATACCTTGCAAGAATTTTTTCGGCAAAATATAATCTGCGCGGGAGGTGTGCAAATGAAAGCGAAAAAAATACTCAACGTGCTCCGAACGATTAATCAAGAAAAAATGTTGGCGAGTTTTCACGACGAACTGTTTTTGCAAGACAATCCGGAAGTTGACGCGCTGAACTCCGCAATCATCTTGATAAATTTTCTGTCGAAAAGAAAGCCGACCGACACCGTTACCGTCACCGACCTTTTGGACATAGCGGAAATCGAACAGTAAAAATTCCCCGACGCTCACGAAGAGTTTCGGGGATTTTTTTACGGTATGACGACGAAATTTATTTCCAAAAGTTTCGGGCGTGACGTTTCAATCAGCGAATTTTTCAGCGAGCTGAGTATTCGCGACAAGTTTATAGTTTTTGATCCGTCGAAATTTCTTGCCGAGCCGTCGACCGTCACGCTCCACGATTCAACCCACGCGGGTAATTGCAAGCCGTTTTCCGTCGGCGAAATTTTTACGCGAACGAAATTTGCTTTACCTTCCGATAAAGATTTTTCGGGCGTCAACGAAACTTTTGCAAGGAATAAATCCGATTGTCTGTCGTCCTTGAGCAAAGTTGCGCGAACGTCGTTTTGTTCACGCGGTGACCAATTTTCGCCGTCTGCGGCAAAAATTTCCGTGAACGTTTCAACCTGCGAAAAATCAATCGGGCACGTGCCCAAAGTCGGTTCGTAATCAAAATTCACCACGAACGACGCCGCGTCCGAAAAATTGTCCAAGCCGAATTCTTTAATGCGCCCGTCAAGTCCCAACGTGTCATCGGAATAAAAATTTTCGACTTCGCTCAGTTCAAATGTTGAAAAATCCGCCGTCGATAAATTTTCCGTCAGCAACAGATAGCCGGTGTCGTTCGGCAAAGTTTGACGTTCGTTGAACTTGCGCAGAAAATTTTTAACGGCGTCGTCGCGTCCCAAAACCAACAGATAAAACGGGCGATAACGATTCGGGTCGTCGAAAGAATTGTAATTGAACTTCGCCGCGCTCAAGCCCACGTCGAAAATTTCACCGCCGAACGGGTTGCGAATTCCGATAACGGCAACCGTCAGATGAGCGGCAAAAAATTTTTCGCGAATCTTTTGCGTGACGAAAGACCAATCCGAATCACTTTCAAACAAATCCGTGACGACAATCGACAGGTGACTTGCGTCCGCACGATCAACGACATTTGCTACGGAAGTTATCGGCTCAATGTAAACGTCGGGCGACATAAATCGGCGATAATTTCTGTTATCCAACCGGAAAATCTGTTCACCGAAGCCGAAAAATTTCACCGCGCCGAAACTGCCGCACATGTCGCCGAGCAAATCCGGCAACGTCATGTAAACATTGTTCGTCGGGTTCGTCGTGAAGCCGCGCATTGAAACAGTCGCGTCGAAATAAATATCCGTGTCAATTTGTTCGCTTGAAGTTTCAAACGTTACGGGCAACGGCGGCACGGATTGAATTTTGTTTCCGCAACCGCAAATTAAGATCGCCGTGAAGATTATCAGAAAAATTTTTGGCATCACATTTGTTTAACGGGTATCGGACCGCGTGACAGGGCGATTGTTCCCGTGCGCGCAATCTCGACAATTTCGTAATCGCTCAAGACTTCACAAATCGCGTCGATTTTATTTTGGCTGCCCGTCAATTCGATAACGACGTTTTCACTGGTAACGTCGACGATTTTTGCACGGAAAATATCCACGACGCCGACCAAATCTGCGCGGGTTTCCTTGTTGGCACGGACTTTAATCATGACGAGTTCGCGCTCAATCGACGGGGATTTACTCAAGTTGACGATTTTAATCACGTCGATAAGTTTGCTGAGCTGATTGACGACTTGATCAAGTTCGTTTTCGGATTCGACGCTGACGACGATATTTATCCGCGTAATCGACGGCTCTTCGGTGTAGCCTGCGGAAATTGATTCAATGTTGAAAGCGCGGCGGCTGATTAATCCCGAAACGTGCGTCAAAACACCGGGTTTGTTTTCGACGAGCACCGCAAGAAAATATTTTTGCAAGGTAAATCCTCCTTACGTTTATCAGTGCAGAGATTTTACGCGGACGCAACGATAACGTCGCGGGTTACTCCAATTGGATGCAACGTCACGTTGCTTTTCGACGAGTACCGCAAGAAAATATTTCTTCATTCCTAATTCCTCATTCCAAATTCCTAATTGCTTCCCAAAACCATTTGGTCAAGTCGCTTGCCGCCGGGCACCATCGGCAAAACGTTTTCATCTTCGGGGACGAAAACATCAATCAAAGCCGCGCCCTTCGAGAACATGATTTCGACAAGTTCGTCTTCCAATTCTTCGGGCTTCGTGAGCCGATAGCCGCGCATGCCCATTGCGTTGGCGATTTTGACGAAGTCGCGCTTGCATTTGAGTTCCGACGCCGAATAATGGTGATTGTAAAACAGACGTTGCCACTGCCCGACCATGCCGAGAATAAAATTGTGCACGATGACAATTTTTATATCAATGTCGTTGTCGGCAATCGTCGCGAGTTCTTGAATGTTCATCATGATTGAACCGTCGCCCGTGAACAGCACGACATTTTTATCGGGGCAGGCAAGTTTCGCGCCCATTGCCGCAGGAAGACCGTAGCCCATTGTGCCGAGACCGCCCGAAGTCAAAAACTGTCGCGGTTTGCGTGCCTTGAAAAATTGAGCCGCCCACATTTGATGTTGCCCGACATCCGTCACGGCGATTGTGTTGTCGTCGCACAAATTGCTGATTCGCGAAATCAACGCGCCCGGTTTAATTTTGTCACCGTCGTCCGTCCAGTTGAAAGGATGTTCTTCGCCTTTGTCGACGGCTTGAACTTTCCACGCGGAAAATTTTTCGGCGAAATTCGTCAACGATTCGTCAAGCTTGTTGCGCAGTATCGGCAACGAATAACGCAAGTCACCGATAACTTTCAAATCTGCTTGAACATTTTTGTTGACTTCGGCAGGATCAATTTCAAAGTGAACAATCTTCGCGTTCGGCGCAAAATCTTTGACGCGACCGGTTACTCTGTCGCTGAAACGCATACCGATACAAATCAGCAAGTCGCAACTTTGAATTGCCATGTTCGCGCCGTATGAGCCGTGCATACCCGCGAATCCCAAAAATCCGTCAGTGTCCGCATCAAGGCAACCGAGCCCCATAAGCGTCGAAGTCGACGGGCAGCCGAGTCGCTTGACAATCTTGCGCAGGTCGTCTGAAGTATCGGAACCCGTGACGCCGCCGCCGACAAAAATCAACGGGCGTTCGCAAGTTTCAATCGCTTTGACGACTTCATCAACGGATTTTTCTTCGACGGGATATTTTCCGCTGTAGCCGCGCAGATTAATTTTGTCGGGATATTCAAAATCAAATTCGGTGTTAAACACGTCCGCCGCAATGTCAATGCACACGGGACCGGGACGACCGGTTTGCGCAATGAAAAACGCTTCCTTGACGACGCGGGGCAATTCGGTCACGTCCTTGACAAGGTAATTGTGTTTGGTTATCGGCGTCGTGATGCCGCAAACGTCGACTTCCTGAAACGAATCTTTGCCGATGGCGGGATTGGCGACCTGTCCCGTGATGCAAACCAGCGGAATTGAATCCATGTTCGCCGTCGCAATGCCCGTGATTAAATTCGCCGCACCGGGGCCGCTTGTGGCGATAACGACGCCGACTTTGCCGCTTGCCCGTGCGTAACCGTCCGCCGCATGAACCGCGCCTTGTTCGTGTCCCGTCAAAATGTTCGGGAACTTCATTTTATAAATCTCGTCGTAAAGTTTCAGCACGACGCCGCCGGGGTAGCCGAACACCAAATCGACGCCTTCTCGTTTCAGGCTCTCAAGGAGTGCCTTTGCTCCGTTCATCTTCAAAACTCTTTAACCTCCCGAAAAATATTTCACGCTCGAACGCGGCAACAAATACGATTGTCGAAACGCCCGAACAAATTGGATGCAACGTCACGTTGCCCTCCCAAAAATAAACTTTGCAGATTATACAACGCCACGTTGCTTTTGACAAAAATTTTTCATTACGCATTGCGCATTACGAATTACGCATTAAAAAAAAAGCCCGCTCCGAATTCGGAACGAGCCATTGATTTTCCAATACTTAATGGAACAGATACGCACCTAACATAAGAATCATTATCGCAACTAGAAAAACCCCCGGATTTGTAAAAAGCAAAATAATCATCCCCACCACAAGAAGCTTTTCGCCGATTGCCGGAAATATACATGCAAATGCTATCAGCGCGATAAGTATTAAAAGCGGCATAATCATCACTCCCGCGCCGATTGTACAAAAAAATATTTCGCCCGCTAAGTACCGCTCAGGTACCCTCGACAAAAAAATTTTCAGTCGGTCAAATCAAACCACGTGCACCAATATTTTTCGTCGGATTGTGCTCCGTCGCCCTCAAGCCAAATTTGTATGTAAGCGGAAGTGTTCGGTCTGTCGGAAACATTCATCAGGTTAAACGGAATTATAACGTCAGTTGATTCGTCGACGCCCAGCGCGGGCAAAATTTTCGTGTCGGTGAATTGGCCGCCCCGATTTTGCCCAAGAATAAATTTCACACGCGGATTATTCCAAACTTTGCCGCTGTCGTTGACTATGTGCAGGCGTGCTGAAGTTTGTCGCCATTCGTCGCGGGAAATTTTTGTCGGCGTGCCAACGTGCTCAAATTGATTGAACGGCGAATCATTCAGGAAAAATTCCGTCTTGATTAATCCAGAATAATTTTTTTCGGGCGTGACGGGTTGCGGATTAATCGGTTGCGGAATTTCTTCGACTGGCGTCACAGGTTGCAGTTGCGGAATCGTCATTGCGGGCAAGTCAAAATTTTGTTGACGTGACGGGCGCGATTGTCGAGTTTCGGGCAAATTCGGCAGTTGAAAATTTTGTTGCGGCGCGGCGATTGTCGGCAATTTGAATTCGGAAGTCTCCGCAGAAGTTTTTTCGTCAACCTGCGCGGGCGTGACGATTAAATTTTCTTCGACGACGGGCGAAACATTTTCGACGGGTTCCGAAAAATTTTCGTCGCGATTGAGTGTCGGGACATTTGCAAACAAAAAAATTGCCGCCGCCACGAAAATTATTCCGGTCAACCAAAAATTTTTTCGACGCGGTGATTCGTCGGCAGTCGAAATGATCTTGCGTTCGTCGACGTTTGAAAAATAATTTGTCGCAGTAAAATCCGTGCTGTCTGCGGGTTCTTCGGCAACTTCGGCAGTCAACGCGGCTTTGAGTTCGTCGACGTTTTGAAAACGATTTTTCGGGTCAAATTCCGTGCACTTGTCCAAAATTTTTTCGAGTTGTCCGCGCAGATTGTCGCCGAGCAAAACTTTCATAGTGACGCCGAGCGAATAAATGTCGCTGCGTTCGTCGGTCTGCCTGCCGCCGTATTGTTCGGGTGGCGCGTAACCCTTCGTGCCGAAAAGTTGCGTGTCGGAATTTTTTTCGGGCTTAAAAATTCGTGCCGCGTCGAAGTCAATCAGCCGAATTCGGTCGCCCTGCAAAATCAAATTCGACGGCTTAATATCGCTGTGAATAATTTTCTGCGCGTGAAGTTCTTTCAGCCCGTCGCACATCTGCAACAAAATTTTTCGGGCTTCGTCTTCGCTGAAGAAAATTTTTTGTTCGAGCCGCGTCAACAAATTTTCGCCGTGAATAAATTCTTCGACGATAACCGTATCCGATTCGTCTTCGTCAACCGCGCACAAAAAAATTTTCGCGGGCAAAGTGAAGCGGAATTTTTTCAACGCTTCATAAGGCAAACCGATTTCGTTGACGCGCTTGATTATGACAAGTTCGCCGCTTTGATTCGACACAGCCCGCCAAACTTCGCCGCGCTCAGATTTCTTCAGCAGGTCAAGTTTTTTGTAAGCGAATTCGAGAAACTGTGCAACGTCTTTTTTCATGGTCGCGCCTTGCCTTTCGTAAAAATTTACGCTAACATTTTACAAAAATTTTGGAGGCGAACGCAATGCCCGCTAAAGACACCGAGCAACTTGCAAACGAATTGAAAGACGCCACGGACGTTGAAAAATTTTTGGCGACGAACGCGGAAAATTTTCGGGAGTTCACGCTCAAGGATTATCTGCGAAAATTGGTTGCCGAAAAAAATTTGGTGATTGCGCAGGTGATTCGCGATTCGCAACTTGACGAAGGTTACGCCAAAAAAATTTTTAGCGGAAAAACATTACACCCCGCACGCAAAAAAATTTTATCGCTTGCCTTGGCAATGGGTTTGTCGCCGAAAGAAACGGATTATCTTTTGTACTACGCCGGTCACAACAAATTGTATTCGCGCAACGTTTGGGACGACGTAATTGCTTTCGCGCTGACGAATCACAAAACCGTTGCCGAGACGAACGAACTTTTGTCGAACATGAATCTTGAAACGTTATAGTAAAAAATCCCCGCCGACTGTGACGGGGAAATTTTTTTCCGAAGAATTTTTCAAACGCGGCGACGTTCCTGCAAAACAAAAACCGCAACTCTGCGTTTAATTCCGGCGTCGTGTCTGCAAATGTCAATCAACTTTTGGTCGTCAAAACGGCGAAATTCGTCGCGCACGGTTTTAAGTCGTTTCAAGTCCGCAAATTTGTCGCCGAGTGCCGCTTGACCGAGAACTTTGAACAATTCTTTCATGATAATCAGCCTCCGAAAAATTTTGTCGAACAACTTACTTGCAGAAAAATAATCGTCACGGCGTCCGAGAATTTAATTAAAAAACTTCGCCTTGAAATTGGAACGAGCTAAAAATTTTTCATTACGCAACAAAAAATCCCCGCCAAATTGTGACGGGGAAAATTTTTTGCGTTAAATTGTTTATCAGTTGTCGAAAATATTTTTCAACGCCTGAACATTCACGTCGCGATTGAGTTGCGCAAGGTAAGTCGTGAGCTTGATTGACTTCGGGCAGACTTCGACGCAGTTTTGGCTGTTGCCGCAACTGGTGATGCCGCCTTTTTCCATGAGCGCATTGAGACGTTTGGGCGCGTCGAATTTTCCGAGCGGGTGAAGATTGAACAGATACGCTTGAACCGTCGGCGCAGGACCGATGAAGTCCGATTGCGGCCCCACATTCGGGCAAGCTTCCAGACAACAACCGCAAGTCATGCAGTGCGAAATTTCGTAAGCAGTCGCGGCGGTGTACGGATTTTGAATCGGCGCGTCTTTGACATCCCAAGAACCGTCGAGTTCGACCCAGCCTTGAATTTTTTTCAACGCTTCAAACATGCGGGTACGGTCAATCAGCAAGTCACGGATAACGGGGAACGTCCGCGCAGGTTGAAGTTTAATCGGTTGCTTGATTTCGTCGACGAGCGCACAGCAAGCCTGCCGAGCCATACCGTTGATAACCATCATGCACGCGCCGCAAACTTTTTCAAGGCAGTTGCATTCCCAGACGACGGGCGGAACTTTTTTGCCGTCGACGGTGACGGGATTTTTTTGAATTTCCATGAGCGCGGCAACGACGTTCAAGCCGGGACGATAATCCACGTCAAATTCCTGCGTGTAAGGTTTTTCGTTCGGACCGTCCTGCCGCTCAATAATAAATCTGACTTTATCAGCCATTTTTAAGCTCCTTTCAGTCGCTTAGGAACTAAGAAGTAGGAACTAGGGACTAGTAGGGATTAGAAACTGATTCCTGATTCCTGATTCCTAGTTCCTAGTTCCTATTCTTTCTTCGCGACAGCGTAGTTGCGGGCACGCGGTTTAATCAGCGAGTGATCGAAATCGCGGTAAGTGACAATCGGCTCTTCGGTTTTCTTGTCGTAGTTGACGATTGTGACGCGCATAAAGTTTTTGTCGTCGCGTCCCATGAAAACAAGTTCGCCGTCCTTGTCGTGTTTCTGCTTGCCGTTTTCGAGAACAATTTTTGCGTGAGCACCGCGAGACTCGTCACGCATACGGGCACCCTTCGTGATAGCCATTGCGTAAAGAATCATGTTGCGCAGTTGACGAACGAACATTGCTTCCTGATTGGCGACGTTGCCGCGGTCGGTGATTCCAATGTCTTCCCAACGTTTAAGAATCTTTTTGAGTTCGACCAAGCACGCATCCAAACCGTTGTTATCGCGTTCAATCGCAACGTATTTATACATCAAGTCGCCCATTTCGTGATGCAGTTTGTGCGCGTTTTCGGAGCCGTTCATCTGCAAAATTTTATCGTATTCGTTCTGAACTTCCTGCCGCGCCGCTTCAAGTTCGTTGTCGGTGAGTTCGGAACCTTTGTTGCCGGTCTTCGCCCATTTCATTGCTTCGGGACCGGAAACTGTTCCCGAATAAGCCGCGCTCAAAAGCGAGTTCGCACCGAGACGATTTGCGCCGTGATATTGGTAATCGCATTCGCCCGACGCCATCAAGCCCGGAATATTGGTGTTGTGCAATCTGTCAACCCAAATGCCGCCCATTGAATAGTGGACGCTGGGGAAAATTTCCATGGGAACTTCACGCGGATCTTTGCCGACGAATTCCGAATACATTTCCAAAATGCCGCCGAGTTTGCGCAACAGATAATCGCCGTCAATGTGCGACAAGTCGAGATACACGCGGTGTTCGCCGTTAATGCCAAGTTTCATGTGTTCGCAGACTTTGTAAATCGCACGGCTTGCCACGTCACGCGGAACCAAGTTGCCGTAAGCGGGGTACATGTCTTCAAGGAAATACCAACGTTCTTTTTCGTGAGTTTGAGGATTTTCACGCCATACCCAAACGCGTCCGCCTTCACCGCGGCAAGCTTCGGACATCAAACGGTTTTTGTCGGAACCCGGAATTGCCGTCGGGTGAATCTGAATAAATTCGGGGTTTGCAATTTCCGCGCCCTGTTGATAGACAGCCGAAACCGCCGAGCCGTTACAAATTGTCGACGCCGTGCAACGACCGAAAACTTGACCGGGACCGCCCGTTGCAAGAATAACCGTGTCGGCACGGAAAGCACGAATTTCCATTGAGTTCATGCTCTGCGCGACGATACCGCGGCAAATGCCTTCTTTGTTCTTGATAATCTTGATGAATTCCCAGAACTCATATTTTTTGACGGAGCCTTTGACTTCCCAACGGCGAACCTGTTCATCAAGCGCGTAGAGAATTTGTTGACCCGTCGTCGAACCGGCAAAGCAGGTACGTTTATTTTTCTGTCCGCCGAAGTTGCGCAAGTCCAAAACACCTTCGGAAGTACGCGTGAAGGGAACGCCCATGCGGTCGAACATTTTAATCAGTTTCGGCGCAGCTTCAACCATGCCTTTAACCGCGATTTGGTCAGCCAAAAAGTCGCCGCCGTAAACAGTGTCGTCAAAATGTTCGTAAACGCTGTCGTGTTCGCCTTTGGTGTCCATGCAAGCGTTAATGCCGCCCTGCGCGCAAAGTGAGTGCGAACGTTTGACGGGGCAATACGAAAACAGTAAAACTTCGCCGCCAAGTTCGCAAACTTTAATCGTGGCAAGCAAGCCCGAAATGCCGCCGCCGACGATTATAATTTGTTTCTTAGTCATATCTTTCGCCATAACCGAATCTCCTTGTTGAGCTTTAAGCTTTAAGCTTTGAGCTTTTAGGGTGACGAATTTTCCTGAAAGCTGACAGCTGATAGCTGAAAGCTAAAAATCAGTACATGAAGTAGCTGCTCATGAAGACGAGCGTAATCAAGCACAAAAGCGCGCAAAGTCCCATGCTGATATAGCTGATAACGTTTTGCGCACGCGGACCCTTGGTGATGCCCCACGTCATGCAGAAAGTTGTAATGCCGTTGCAGAAATGGAAAATCGCCGCCCACATGCCGATAACGTAAAGCACGACGACGACCGGATTTTGGAAGAAGTTTTGCAACAGCTCAAAAGAAATCGGAGTGCCGGTGACGCCTTTGACATAGAAGCGGAGATAACCGACGTGCCAAACCAAAAAGACTACGAGGAACCAAGCCGTCCAGCGTTGCAGTGTGAAATTCCAGTTGCGAAGGTAACCGAAACGACCGGGGTTGTTGTTCGCTTGCAGAGCAATGTAAATGCCATAAATGCCGTGGAACAAAAGCGGAATTGCGATGCCGCCGAGCTCAAGACCCATGAAAATCGGTTTGGGAATGAGTTCCATCATTTCGAGCGCGGTGTTCAATCCTTCGGGACCGAGAATCGCCATTGAGTTCGTGAAGATGTGTTCAAACAATACCAGCCCCAAGACGAGCAAGCCGCACAGTGAGTGCAGACGCCGCACGTAAAAAGTTGTGTGAATCATTTTGACCTCCTTGTTTTTGTAGGGACAAGGGACAAGAGAGAAGGGACAAGTTTAAAACCCTTCTCCCTTTCCCCTTTTCCCTAGATTTGATTAATGTCGAAGTGGCGATAATCTTTTTGCCCGATTTCGTAGAAGTTGTTGCCTTCGCAGTCGATAACGACAATGGCGGGGAAGTCGACGACTTCAAGAGCCGCAACCGCTTCCGGACCGAGTTCGGGATAAGCAAGCACGGTGTACTTTTTGACGGATTTGGCGATTAATGCCGCCGCGCCGCCGACTGCCGCGAAATAAGTTGCGCCGTTTTTCTTCATGGACTCGACGACTTCTTTCGTGCGGGAACCTTTGCCGACCATGCCTTTAATGCCTTGATCAAGCATTGTTGGCGTGTAAGCGTCCATTCTGCCCGAAGTTGTCGGACCGCATGAACCAATCGGGTCGCCGGGTTTTGCCGGTGTGGGTCCCAAATAGTAGACGATTTGATTCGTCCAATCGACGGGCAATTTTTCACCGCGTGCAAGAGCTTCTGTCATAACTTTATGTGCGGCATCTCTTGCGCTGATAATCGTGCCTGTGATGAGGACGCTGTCGCCTGCACGAAGTTTGCGCGACACATCTTCCGTGAACGGCGTAGTAATTCTGATACTTTCGGCCATTCTATCAACTCTCCTTTGAAAAAATTTTTACGCTTGTTAAATGATGACGTTACCGACGTTGCCGACATTTGAGGCCGCACAGGACGTGGCAAATGCGCGCTGGCAAGCATTTGCGCCCGTCGCATTTCGCGTGATGCGAAATAAGCGGGCTGTTTTCTTTTGGTTACTTTTCTTTTGCGCCAAAAGAAAAGTAACATTCAACAACGCCAAATCGTCAACGCCAAAAAATCCGCCGAATTAAAGAACTCTGTGCGAATGTCTCATTGCGTGACAGCAAATTGTGACGGCGACGGGCAAGCCTGCGATATGCGTGGGACCCCATTCGACATTGACTGCCAAAGCGGAAGTTGTACCGCCAAGTTGCGGACCGATACCCGTTGCGTTAATCATGTCCAAAAGTTCCTGCTCAAGTTTTGCGTATTCGGGCATCGGGTTACGTTCGTCGATTGAGCGCGTCAAAGCTTTTTTCGACAACAGCGCGGCTCTGTCCATTGTTCCGCCGATACCGACACCGACAACCATCGGCGGGCACGGATTCATGCTTGCATGAAGAATAATTTCCATGACAGCTTTCTTGACGCCTTTGACGCCGTCAGCCGGAACAAGCATTTTGACGCCCGATTTGTTTTCGGAGCCAAAACCTTTGGGCGCGATTGTAATGCTCAATTTGTCGCCGGGGACAATTTTCGTGTAGATGACGCCGGGTGTGTTGTTCTTCGTGTTGACGCGATTAAACAACGGTTCGCCGACAACCGACTTGCGCAAGTAACCTTCGGTGTAACCTTTGGCAATACCCGCGTTAATCGCCTCTTCGAGGTCGCCGCCGACAATGTGCAAGTCCTGCCCGACTTCAAGGAACACAATCGTCATGCCCGTATCTTGACAATACGGACGATCTTCCGCACGTGCAATTTCGGCATTCTTGATGATTTGGTCGAGAACGATTTTTCCGACGGGCGATTGTTCGGTTTCGCGTCCGCGCTTGAGTCCGCGATAAACATCGTCCGGCAGATAATAAGCCGCCTCCTTACACATTTCGGCGACGTTCTCGGTGATGAGTTTAACGTCCAGCTCTCTCAAAGTAATCCCTCCTGAAATATAATTGCGGTCAAAAAATTTTCCGTTAATGCTTTGGATATTTGCCGCGTCAAAAGAAAATCCTGCAAACTTCGCTGAAACTGTGCAGGAAAATTTTTGGCATTTATGGTGTTATAGTCACGAGAAATTTTCAGCCGCAGTAAATTTTGCGATTTTTGTTGTCGCGTGACGTGAGATTTTTTCATTGCCGTTGCGTTTGGTTAATCTACTTTCTTTGTGCAGACAAAGAAAGTAGCAAAGAAAACTGCGCCTGCGCGGCGGGCGAGGATTATGTTATCGCGATGAACCGGCCGTCTCGTCACCAAATTTGTCCCGCATATTTCGCATCACGCGAAATACCGCGGGCGGGCGCACGTCGTGTGCGCCCGTGTTGTCGCGTTGCCGTGCTCGTTCATTTGTTTGAGTTTGAATTTATGTGCCGTAAATCTTGTGAATTTCGTCGGTGTATGAGCCGTCGGGATTGTGCACGACCAACGGCGGCAAAATTTGCAGATTGCCCGTGTTTCCGCCGACAATCGCTTCAATCATGATTAAATTCGCGTCGCGGTTAACTTTCGGCTGTATCGGGCGCAGGCGTTTCATTTCCATTTGGTGACGGTGCAGAGCGTCGACAATTTCGCAAAGCCTCGATGCCATATGAATCATGCAAAATGTCCCGCGAAATTTTAAGACGAAACGCGCCGCAGTCACGACATCTTCAAGCGTGGCGGTGAATTCGTGTCGTGCTCGCGCCACAGACGAAAGTTTATTAGGCTCACCGTTTTTAACGGGCGTGTACGGCGGATTTGCGATTGCAAGATCAAAACTTTCCGGCTTGAAAATTTCACGGTGTCGACGATAATCGCCCTCGACGACGGAAATTTTTTCGCTCAGCCCGTTGAGTTCGACGTTGCGTCGTGCAAGTTCAGCTGCTCGCGAATTCAATTCAACCGCGCAGATTTCTTTGACGTTGTCGGCAATTAACAGCGGGATGACGCCGTTGCCCGTGCCCAAGTCAATCACGCGAAAATTTTTCTTCAGACGCGGGAAGTGCGCGATTAACACCGCGTCCGTCGAAAAACAAAATTCGTTGCGGTCTTGAATTATGACGCGACCCGAACGCATTAAATCATCAAGTCGTTCACCTTCGCGCAGTTCAATCATTTTTTCGGATCTCGTCTCGGCGGGCGACGCGGTTTGTCCGTGCGCGGCGGTCTCGGCGGGCGTTCGTTGCGGGTGACGCGCTCGGAATTTTCGTTGCGATTGTAACGGCGATTGAAAGTCTCCGTCCTGCGCGGGCGTCGCTCGTAACGTTCGGTTCGCTCGTAACGTTCGGGACGTTCGCTCTGTTCGGATTGCTCCTTTCGCGGATAACGTTCGGGGCGTTCGTAACGTTCGCGGCGTTCATGACGGACAGGCTTCGGCGAAAATTCTTCGGGCGATTTTTCCGGCTCAACGGGCGTGTTTTCGTCGACGGCTTCCATGTCGTCTTCGTTGACGGGCAAAATTTCATCCCAACTTGCGACGACGATTCGATTCGTGTCCAAAAGAATTGTTGCATTTCGACGCGCAAAATTTTCGGAAACAACTTTGCCTTCGCCGTCCGCCACAATGACGCGACTGCCGACTTTCGGGCGAAGTGTGACGTTCGTATTCTGCGCGGGACAATTTTCGCAGTACAAATCGTTTTCGTATTTGAGACAGCACATCAGCCGCCCGCACACGCCGGAAATTTTCGTCGGGTTGAGCGACAAATTTTGATCTTTTGCCATGCGGATTGAAACGGGAATGAATTCGCCCAAAAATGACGCGCAACACAACGGACGACCGCAACCGCCCATGCCGCCCAAAAGTTTTGCTTCGTCACGAACGCCGACTTGTCGCAATTCGATTCGCGTGCGGAAAATTGCCGCCAAATCGCGCACAAGTTCACGGAAGTCGACACGTCCGTCCGCCGTGAAGAAAAAAATTATTTTGTTCACGTCAAAAGTAAACTCGACGTTGATAAGTTTCATCGGCAAACCATGTTCGGCGATTTTTTGTAAGCAAATGTCGAACGCCCGAAGTTCTTCGCGGTGATTTTCTTCAAGCTTGAGCAAATCGGCTTCGGTTGCTTTGCGCTGAATTTTTTGCAACGGCACGCCCGGTTCGGATTCGGGAGTTTCGGCAGCTTTGGGCAATTCACGCGGCGCAATGACGACTTGAGTGCACTCGACGCCCCGCGAAGTTTCGACGATAACCCAATCGCCTTTGACAATTTCCGAGTCGTCGGGCTCGAAAAATAAAATTCGACCCGCCTTTTTCAATCTGACTCCTAATATTTGCATGTAATTAATTTCTCCTCAAAAATTTTCCGTAAACTATATCGCATTGCCCGCGAATTGGCAAACACAAGCGACGCGGCGATTGCGAACGGTTATAATATCAATGACGAAAATTTTTATTTCGACGGAGGAAAAATTTATGCGTTTAAAATTTGATTCGGATTCGGAAACCTTTCGCTTGACTTCGGAGGCGTACAGAATCAAACACGCGTGCCCTGCGGAGCCGTACTTGGCAGTTCATGCGTCGCAGATTGAGCCGTTGCCGCACCAAATTTCGGCGGTGTATGAGAAATTGCTCGTGCGGTATCCGTTGCGTTTCGTTTTGGCGGACGACCCCGGCGCGGGCAAAACAATCATGACCGGCTTGCTTATCAAAGAATTATTTCTGCGCGGACAGTTGCGAAACGTGTTAATCGTTTGTCCCGCCGCACTCGTCGAACAGTGGCAAGACGAACTGTCGCAAAAGTTTCAACTGCGTTTTGAAATTTTGACGGACGAAAATGTTTCGACGGGAAAATTTTTTGTAGCGGGTATCGACAAGCTCGTTCGCAACAAAAAACTGCAGGATAAATTGTGCGCCGCCGATTGGGATTTAATCGTTTGCGATGAAGCTCATAAAATGTCTGCAAGCGTTCAAGGCAAAAAAATCAGTCGCACAAAAAGATTTCGGCTCGGTTGGCGGCTCGGCAAAATTACGCGGCGATTTCTGCTTTTGACGGCAACACCGCACAACGGCAAGGATAAAGATTTTTATGCGTTCATGTCGCTCGTTGACCCCGACCGTTTCGCGGGCGCGCAGAGAATCAATCACAGCGTTTACATTTCGGATTTGATGCGGCGGCTCGTCAAGGAAGATTTAATCACGTTCGACGGCAAGCCGCTGTTCCCCGCACGAAAAGCCTACACCGTCAACTACACGCTGTCGCCGCAGGAAAAAAATCTTTACGAACTGGTTACCGCTTATGTCGCCGACGGTTTCAATCGCGCAGAAACTCTCAACACGTCCCGAAGAAATTCTGTCGGTTTCGCAATGACGATTTTGCAACGCCGACTTGCCTCGTCACCGCTGGCAATTTATCAATCGTTGACGCGCAGGACGAAACGACTTCAGGAACTGTTGGACGCCGAAGAATTTTCGCAGACGGAAACAATCGACGCGGAAGATTTTGACGAATACGAAGATTTTCCGACCGACGAATCTGAACAACGCGAAGATGATTTGTCGGCGAACATGACGGCGGCAAGTTCAATCGACGAACTGCGGCAGGAAATTCAAACGCTCCAAAAACTTTCGACCGTGGCGGAAAAAGTTTTACGTGACGGCGTCGACAGAAAATGGCTCGAACTGAAAGCACTGCTTGAAGACAACGAAAATTTTCCGCGCCATGAAAAGTTGATTATCTTCACCGAACACCGCGACACGCTGAATTATCTGCGCGAAAAAATTTCGGCACTGTTCGGCGACAACGCGGTTGCGACAATTCACGGCGGCTTGAATCACGGCGAACGGCGCAACGTCGAAGATAAATTCCGTCACGACGAAAATGTTCGCGTGCTCGTTGCAACGGACGCCGCCGGCGAAGGCATCAACCTGCAAGTTGCGCACCTGATGATTAATTACGATTTGCCGTGGAATCCCAATCGGCTTGAGCAACGTTTCGGGCGAATTCACCGTATCGGGCAGAAAAATATTTGTCGGCTGTGGAATTTGGTTGCAAGCGACACCCGCGAAGGTCAAGTTTATCTGCGGTTGTTGCAAAAAATTTCCGAAGAAAAATCCGCGCTTGACGGAAAAGTTTTCGACATACTCGGCAAAATTTCTTTCGACAACAAACCTTTGCGCGAATTGCTCACGGAGGCGATTCGGCACGGTGACGATTCCGACGTGATTCAAAAATTGACAGGCGTCGTCGAAAAAAGTTTCGACAAAAAAACTTTGCAAAATCTTCTGCGCGAACGGGCGTTGATCGACGACAAAATTAATCTCGACACGATTAAAAATTTCCGTCAAGCCGACATCGGCAAGCTCAATCCGCGATTTTTGGAAAAATTTTTCGTCGCCGCGTTCAACAAATTTGGCGGGCGATTGATTCGGCTTAATCGCGGGCGTTACGAAATTATTCAAATGCCGTCCGAACTTCCAAACAAAATTTTTTGCGACGAAAGATTTTCATTCACGAATGAACCCGCAAGCAATTTTTTGACGTTCGGGCACCCGCTGTTGAATGACGTTGTAAATCTGACGCTGAAAAAATTCGGTGACAATTTGCGGCGCGGAGCAATTTTTATCGACGACAACGACAGCGGGAAAATTTTTCGGCTGATATTTTTCGTCAAGACGGAAATTCATGACGGGCGACCCTGCACGCTGAGCGAACGACTTCGCGCCTTTGAAATTTCGCTTGACGGAAAAAATTTCTCGACGAACGCCGATTTGCGCTATCGTTCACCGACCGCCGACGAACGCGAAAAAATTTTGTCCGCCGCAAAAAATCTCGGCAACGTCGAAAAGCTTGCGATTGACTTCACGCAAAAAAATTTCGTTGAGCCGGAACTTCAAGCCGTCAAAACGAAAATTCTTCCCGTGCTCGACAAAATCAGAAAGGCTGCCCGCGACGGTTTGCAGGACGAAATCGACTACAACTACGAACAGGCGGACGAACTTTATTACACCAACAAACTCGACGCCGACAAGTTCACCAAGGACGGCGACGAACTTGCCGAACGTTTGGAGTTGCGGCTCGCCGAAATTGACCGTGAACGAAATATTTCCGCGTCAACGCCCGAAATCGTCACTGCCGCGCTGATTGTGCCCGCAGGTTGCTTGCCCGAAAAATTTTCCGCCGACAACGATGCTCGTGCCCGCGTCGAAGAAATTGCAATGAATGCCGTCATCAAAATTGAGCGCGAACTCGGCAACACGCCCGCCGACGTGAGCCGCGAAAATCTCGGTTACGACATTGAATCCGTCACGCCCGCCGGTCACCGCCGATTTATCGAAGTCAAGGGACGCCGCGCAGATGCCGATACCGTCACCGTCACACGTCACGAAATTTTGACCGCGCTTGATTCGCCGAAAAATTTTATTCTCGCGCTCGTTGCCGTCGGTGAAAATGTCAGCGTCACTTATTTGCAGAATCCGTTCGCAATGTCGCCCGACCCCGCAGCCGTCAGCGTCAACTTTCGGATTTCGTCATTGATTCGGCAGGGAAAAATCATTCTTGAGCGAATTGCCTTGCAGAGGTGATTGATATGTATGACATCAACAAACGTATTGACAGGCTCGAAAACAAAATCGACAAGTTGTCCGCCAAGCTTGACACTTCACCGCCGAAAACTCGCGAATCCGTCATTGAGTTGCAAAATGAAATTCGCCGCTTGAGATTTCGCAACGGAATCATGCAGTCGGCTATCGTCAGCGCAATCGTCACCACGATAACTTATCTTGCACTTAATCCATAAAGGAGCTGGTTACGCTGAAGAAAAAACTTATCGAAGTGGCAATCCCGCTCGACGTGATTAACGCCGAATCTGCGCGGGAAAAATCTATCCGTCACGGGCACCCGTCGACACTTCACCTGTGGTGGGCACGCCGTCCGTTGGCAACTGCGCGGGCGGTACTTTTCGCGTCACTCGTCGACGACCCGTCCGAACATCCCGAAAAATTCCCGACGCCCGAAAAGCAGGACGCCGAACGTCAACGACTGTTTAATTTTATCGGCAAGCTAGTCAAGTGGGAGAACAGCGGTGACGAACAAATTTTTGCTCAGGCTCTCAAGGAAATTAAAAATTCTGTCGGTGAAGATTTGCCCGCAGTTTTCGACCCGTTCGCAGGCGGCGGAACCATACCGCTTGAAGCTCAACGGCTCGGCTTGAAGGCGTTCGCGTCCGATTTGAATCCCGTCGCCGTCATGATTAACAAAGCCATGATTGAACTTCCCGCGCAGTTTAAAAATCGTCCGCCCGTCAATCCGAATTCAAACAAACTTGTCGGCGGTTATCAAGGTGCCGAAGGTCTCGCCGAAGACATTTTGTATTACGGCAAACTTTTGAAGTCCAAAGCCGCCGGCGAAATCGGCGAACTCTATCCGAAGATTGACGGCAAAACCGTTATCGCGTGGCTGTGGGCTCGTACTGTCCCGTGCTCCAATCCGGCTTGCGGGCACCGTATGCCGCTCGTTCATTCGTTCAAGCTCTCGACCAAGCAAAATGTTTTCGTCGAACCGATTATCGACGGCGACAAAATCAAATTTGAAATCCGTCGCGAAGGTACACCGCAGGACGGCACAGTCAATCGCAACGGCGCACGCTGTCTTTTTTGCGGCACGAACAACGCGCTTGCTCACGTCCGCGAACAGGCAAAAGCCGGCAACATGTCCGCCCAACTTATGGCGATTGTCGCCGAAGGTAAGAACGGCAGAATTTATCTTGCGCCCGACGAAACTCACGAACGAATTGCCGACGTTGATAAGCCCGACGATTATCCCGAAGAAAAAATTGGTTACTCACCGCGATATTTAACGACTCCGCCTTACGGCATGGAAAAATTTTCGGACTTATTCACCAATCGGCAACTTACTGCCTTGACGACGTTCAGCGATTTAATCCCCGAAATTCAACGACAGGTTATCGACGACGGCGGCGACAAAAATTATTCCGACGCCATCGCAGTGTACCTGTCTTTTTTGGTTGACAAGTTGGCTGATTATGGAAACGCAATTTGCTTATGGCACAGCACACGCGATATACCTGTACATATATTTGGGCGTCAATCAATTAACATGACGTGGGATTATGCGGAAGCTAATCCGTTTAGCAGTTCAAGCGGCTGTTTTGATAACATGATTGACTGGATTTATAGAGCCGTAAAAATTTCTCCCGCGAAGATTGTCGGCGAAGTCAATCAACACAGCGCGACAGAAAAATTTTCGTTTGATAAACCGGTAATCGTTTCGAGTGACCCGCCGTATTACGACAACATCGGTTACGCGAACTTATCGGATTTTTTTTATGTGTGGATGCGTCGTTCGCTGAACGGAATTTATCCTCAACTTTTCGGACGCGGCGTCGACAAAAATTCTGAACTCATTGCCGAACCTGCGCGACACAACGGCGACCAATCAGCGGCGAAAAATTTTTTCGAGGACGGCATGTCGGTTGCGTTGAAAAATATTTACGACATTGCCCGCGAAGATTTTCCCGTAACGATTTATTACGCCTTCAAACAAAAAGATTCGGTTGACGGCACGTCGACGGGCTGGGAAACAATGTTAAACGCAATTATCCGCGCAGGTTTTCAAATCACGGGCACTTGGCCAATGCGTACCGAAATGAAAAGTCGAATGCGTTCACACGAATCAAATGCGTTGGCGTCGTCGATTGTTTTGGTGTGCCGCAAACGTCCGCCCGAAAATAAATTCCTGAGCAAAAAAGATTTTCTGGTCACGCTCAAGGACGAACTTCGCGCCGCGCTTACCGAGTTGACCAAAGCGACAATCGCGCCCGTCGACATGGCACAAGCGGCAATCGGACCGGGTATCGCGGTTTATTCGCGCTACGACAAAATCGCGGACATGACCGACACGCCCGTAACAATTCGCGACGCACTGGCGATAATCAACCGCGAGGTCGACGAATTCATCAACAAGCAAATCAATCAACTCGACGCGGCAAGTCAAGTTTGCGTCAAGCTGTTCATGCAGGACGGCTTTAACGATATTCCGTTCGGCGAGGCTGACGTTTTGACGCGTGCGAAAAATGTTTCGGTCGACGCCCTGAATCGAATCGGCGCGGTGATTTCGGGCAAAGGCGAAGTTCGGTTGCGCGACCGTGACGAAATGCCGTTACTCGACGAAAACAAGCAACTCAATCGCGATTGGCTGAAAACTTTGGTCGACGGAAATTGTGCTTGGCTTTGGGTGCAATCGGCGATTTTGGTTTTCAAAAAGCTGGGCATTGACGGTTGCGGCGAATTGCTTGCGGCGTTCGACGGCGATCTTGAAAGCCTGAAAAATTTGGCGTACTGGCTTTACAACTTCCTCGAAAACAGAAACGCGAAGGAAGCGACGGGCTACAACGAGCTTGTTTCGGAGTGGCAAGACATTTTGAAATCCCGCGCAGATTTTTCGCAGAAAAAACCTGTCGACGAATCCAAAGGTCAACAGAGTTTCGATTTTTAACGGAGGCGACAACATGAACGAAAATTTTTTACCGTCGTGGCGAAGTGTGATGACACCGCACCCCGACGTTACCGGCGGCGAATACAGTCAAGCCGAGTGGGCGGTTAATTTGGCAAGCGTTGTCTTCGAGAAAAAAGGTCGTCCCGAATACACGGAGCCCGTGGAATTTTTTTCGCGAACGTATCTGACCGACGGGCTGAAAAATCTTTTGGCAGAAATTTTAAAGCGTGTGACGAACGGCAACGGCGAACCCGTCATCCAATTAAAAACGGCATTCGGCGGCGGCAAAACTCACAGCTTGCTTGCGCTTTATCATTTGTTCGGCGGCAAAGTCACGGCGGAAAATTCCCCTGTTGTCCGTGAAGTTTTGAAAGCGGCGAACATTGCGACGTTGCCGAAAGTCCACACGGCGGTTTTTGTCGGCACGTGGTCGAATCCGTTGAAGTCGACGCTTTGGGGCGAACTTGCGGCACAGTTGGCACACTCGACGGGCAAGCCGGAACTTTACGAAATGATTCGCGAAAACGACGAGCAAAAGACTTCACCCGGTGTACAGTTGCTCCAAAAAATTTTCGACGAGGCGGGCGCGTGTCTGATTTTGATTGACGAGATTGTTGCCTACGGACGCAAATTAAGTTCGGGCGAAATAACCGACGGCGGCACGTTCGGCAACCTGTTGAGTTTTATTCAGGAATTGACCGAGGCGGCGAATTCAAGTCCGAATACTGTTGTCGTCGCGTCAATTCCCGAATCCGAAGTTGAAATCGGTCGCGACGCGTTGAGCAAGCAAATTTGCGATCAGGTCGAAAGATATTTCGGACGCATGCAATTTGTTTGGCGAACCGTTTCAAGCGAAGAAGGCTACGAAATTGTTCGTCGCCGCCTGTTCAGCAAATGTGACGAAGACAAGCGCGAACAGGTTTGTTCGGCGTTTTATCGCATGTACGTCGAAAACAAAACCGATTTTCCCTACGGCAGTTATCAAACCGATTACAAAGCAAAATTGCTGTCGTGCTACCCGATACACCCGAAACTTTTTGATTTCTTCTACGAAAAGTGGACGAACCTTGAAAATTTTCAACGGACACGCGGCATTTTGCGCTTGATGGCAAAAGTCATTTACAACCTGTGGCAACGCGGCGACCGTTCGACAATGATAATGCCGTGCGATATGCCGTTGGACGCGCCGGAAGTTCATTCGGAAATTGCAAATTTACTCATGGGGCATTGGGACACGATAGTTACTTCGGAAATTGACGGCGACAATTCTAAGTCTCGCGAACTTGAGCGTCAGAATTTGCGTTTCGACAGATTGCACGCGGCACGGAAACTTTCGCGTTCGATTTTTATGGCAACGGCTCCGGTCAGCCGCGACGGCGTCAATCAGGCGGTCGACGAAAACGAAATTCATCTGTGCACGATTCAGCCGAAAGACATTGACAATATCGCCGTGTACAACGACGCGTTGTCGAAACTGCGGACGAATCTTTATTATCTGTACGCGAAGGAAACAAAATATTGGTTTGGCGTCACGGCGACATTGCGCAAGATGGTTGACGACAAACGCGAAAAATATTCGGACGCGGAAATTTTTACCGAGATTGAAAACCGACTTCGCAAATGGCAACACGACAATTTCAAAGCGGTTTATGTTTGTCCGAAAAATCCTGCGGACGTGCCCGACGAAGCGACTGCGCGGTTGATAATTTTGTCGCCGAAAAATTCTTCGGACGCGGCTGAAGTTGCCCGAAAATTTTTGGACGAACGCGGGACGACGCATCGGGAATGTAAAAATATGTTGCTGTTCCTTGCGGCGGACGCGAAAAAAATTGACGACTTGAAAACTGCCGTGCGCGACTTCAAAGCGTGGACGGACGTTTTAAACGAAATCGACAGAATAAACACCGACAGAGCCCAGCTCAAAGACGCGGAAAATAACCGTGCCGCAGCGACGAAAACTTTTGCCGCAAAAATTTCGCAGACATATTGCCGATTGATTTATCCCGATTCGGATGACACGCTGAATATACAACTGCCGCTTGAATCTGCGGAAATTTCCTGCGCGAACGAAGACAACATTTCGGCGGCGTGGAAATATTTTACTCAAAACGAATTGTTGTTGACCGGTTTGGGCGGCAACGCGCTCAAACAACAACTCGACAATTTGAAGTTGGATTGCGTCAACGTCAAGCAGGTTTGGGAGTACTGCACGAAATTTTATTACATGCCGCGTCCTGTCGATAAAAATGTTTTGATTAATGCAATTCGGAGCGGCGTGAAAGATAAAGTCTTCGGTTTGGCGGACGACAAAAATCTTTCCAATCTGCAATTCGGCGAAGTCAACGCGACGGTCGACGACGAAAAAATTTTGATTAAAGCCGAAGCCGCGCAGAAATTTATCGACGCGAAAAAATCACCCGTCGAACCTGAGCCGCAACCCGAACCGCAACCCGAAGAAATTATTCAGCCGCCCGAACCCGAAATTGTCGACGAACAACCCGAAGTCAAAGCCAATCCGTTGCCGAAAAATTTTTCGCTGAACAAGCAACTTTCATCTACCTATTACGTTAAAGAAATCAAAACTTGTGCACGGGAAATCGTAAATGTTTTGACGAACTTGCCGAACTCTCAAGCGTCGATTAAGTTATCGGTTAAAATTTCCGTGCCCGACGGCGTGCCGAAAGATTATCAAGAACTTGTCGAAAACGCTTGCCGCGAATCTGAAGTAACGGATTTTCGTTTTGATTGACGCAAACAAAAAAGCCCCCGCGCATGTCGGAGGCTGATTTTTTTTGCCGTTCCTGAAAGCTAAAAGCTCAAAGCTCAAAGCTCATCTTGCCGCGTCACTGACGAAATCCGGAAAAGTTCTGTCCAAAAAGTTTTCGCAGTCGTGGAAGTTCGGATAACGCGCCTCAAGTTCGCGGAACTCGACGCCGTGTTTCGCCGAACGCTGATGCAGGCATTCATGATACAGCAGGAATTTGAGCACTTCACGCGGCACGCTTGCCGAATTGAGAATTCTGTTGACCATGATGAAATCTTTTTCCCGCGTCTCACGATAATTGTACGTCGCGAAGTAACTGCGATAAGCTTTGTCCGTCCAATAAACCGACGGCCTGACGAAATTGCTGCCGAGGTTTGCAATTTGTTCGCGGACAACTTCGTCCAAAAGTTTATCAAGCGAATCGGGAATCGGTTGCGGCGACAGAGGATAAAATTCTTTTTCGGCTTCCTCAATCACCGTGCCCAGCGGAGCAACGCCGTTCGGGTACTGCATGAAGTTGACGACTTTGTCTTGATAAATTTCGTAGCCGCCGTAAAGATTGTCAATCATTTCGCGATGTTCGCCGTAAATGTTTTTGATTTGGTTGAGCGTCGCCATGAACGTTTGAGTTTTGTTTTTCAAGCCGTTGGCAACTTTGTACGGGTCGATTTTGTCGCGTTCGTCGAAGGTTTGAATTTCGGGGAACGTGTTTTCGTTGCGGAAGAACGTCACAATGTCGCGCAGATCGTCTTCAAGCGGCATGACGCCCAAATTGCTGAAGTAAGCAAGCAGGAGTTGGCGTGCGTCGAAATTGTTATCGTTGAGATTGTCGGCGATATATTTCACGTCCTCGAAAAGTTTTTTGTAACCGTCAAGCTGATTATCGAAAATCAAAATCTGTTCGTCGTTGCCTTCTGCGTCGGTGATGTTGAACCAGCCGCTCGGCAAAACAGTATCGGTCTTGACAACCTGCGCGCCTTTGTAAGTTATCCCGCGCATGACGGCACGAATCAAATCCCAAGGCCAAAGCGTGTACTCGACGCGTTCATAAGTCGGCTTTTCAATCGGGTCAATTACACCGCCGTCGTCGGGGAATAAAAGTTTCGGATTGAACCAGCGGGTAATGTCCGACCACTTGTCGCAAAAGTCGACGATATTGACGGTTTCGGTACCGCCTGCGTCAACGCCTCTCATGCCGCGACCAACCATTTGCATTAACAGCACGTCGCTTGATGTCGGGCGCGTCAGAAAAACCGTTTGAATGTCGGGAATGTCGCTGCCTTCGGTCAACATGTTGATGTTAATTAAAACGTCGATATGATCGGGGTGATTGTTGTCGCGGAAACGTTCAATCGTCGAGGCGTTGTCCTTGTTGAGCGTGTAGACGAATCCGCTTTTGATTCCGCGTGCTCTCAAGGCTTCGTCAAGTGCCATGCAGTGAATTCCGTTCAGCGCGAAAATTATCGTCTTGCCGTATTTGTCGGCGTGCCTGACATATTCGTCGACGATTAAATCATTGCGGACGTTCGTGCGGGCGATTTTGTTGATGAGACTTTCGGGCATTTCGTGCATACGCTGAATGTGCGCAATTTCTTTTTCGTCGATAATCGTTTCAATGTCGACGTTCGTTTCAATCGTTTTGGGAATCGGTTTCGCCAACGTGCCGGAACTAATCAGCTGATTCATCGTCAGTTCAAATACGGGCTTGTCGCTCTCGTAAATTTTCCAAAGCGTTTTCGTCTCTTTTTCGGTGCCGCGAATCGGTGTCGCCGTCAAGCCCAAAAGTTTTGCGTCGGGGCGGAATTTGCGAATCGTTTCGATAATCGTGCGGTAAGTCGGCGCAACCGTGTGATGTGCTTCGTCGACGACGATTATAACTTTGTCCTGCAGGACGGAGCGCAGACGACGTTTGTTGTAATAGAGGCTCGGCACCATTGACACAACAAGATTGTCTTTGCGATTAATCATTGACGAATTGCAGTGGTCGCTTGACACGCAAATCATGTTGAATTTTTTCGGCGGCGTGAAGTCGGTATTTTTCTTGACCAGCGGGGCGAATTTGTAGAAAACGTTCGCCGCCTGTTCGATAAGCATTGAGCGATGTGCCAGCCAAATAATTTGGTAACCGCGAGCAGTCATTTCCGTCAGCAGGAAGTAAACCGCCGTCAAAGTTTTGCCTGAACCCGTCGGCATTTGCAGAATTCCTGCGCGTTTATTTTCGTCGACAAAATGTTTCCGCATGTCAAGCACGGCGCGTTCCTGATACGTGCGGAGTGAAACATTTGCCTCGTCGCCGGAACTTTTTTGCAGGTCGATTGTCGCGGGTTTGGGAAATTTCGTTTTGAATTTGAAATCGTCATCCGTGCCGATTGAAAGAAATTCCGCTTCAATGGCGTTGATAACTGCGGGCGTCAACGTTGCTTTTTTGAGCGTCGCCATCATCTTCGCGGGGTCGCCGACGTGAAAATCGCCGTAATTCATTTCTTCGAGTGCGCGAGTGACGGAAGTGAGCCGCCCGACTTCACAAAGGAAATTGTCTTCGATTTCTTCGCGGTAATACTTGAAAAAATAATCGTTCGGATACGGCATGTACGGCGCGAGCATATCGGCATCGTCGCTGTCGAACGGCGGACGTTTCGACGTTTTGTCGCTGTAGAGAATCGCCTTGAGGAGCTTGACGGGGAAGTTGCCCCAGTTGAATTTTTTCTTGCGTGCCATGATTTGTTACCTCCGAAAGTTTTTGTTTACGGTGCCGATTGTACAAAAAAAAATCGGGACATGTTGGACAACTTGTCCCAAGCGAAAAATTTTTTAAAGTCGTTTGTCGCGCTTCCAAAAGCTGCCCAATCCTAATTCAATCGTCGTGTTGTAAAAATCATGAATTGATTCGCCGCATTTGATTGTATCGATAACAATCGCGTCAAGCCGATAAAGTTCGGGACTGATGATGTGCCCGCAAAGTTTGGCAAGTTCGCAAGTCTTTTCGACGGAAACTTTCGCGCCGATACAAAATTTCGCAACGACGGAAAAATCAATCGGACGACTGCCGTTAAGATATTTTCGCATGGCGGCTTCGCTGATACTGCAACAGCTGTCCAACTGCGCGTAATTTTTTTGAAACGTCGTCGCAAAGATTTCGACAAAATTTCTCCTCAGCTCGTCTTGCAACTCGTCGGGCGACGGCGGCAATTTCTGATTCAAGTTGAGTCGGAAACTCTGCGCGGCAAATTCGACGGGCGCAACGTCGGCTTGAAATTCATGCGTGCGAATAAAATCTTTCGTAATGTGTTCAAACAAATTCGGTCACCTCAACAGTTCACGCAAATTAAAAAGATACGCTTCGGCAAGCAGGCGCAAATTCGCGTTCGACTTCAAACGTTTGTGAAATTGCGTGCCCGTTTCAATCGACGAAAAAATTTTCCGTTCGGAAATTTTCAGCCCGCGCAGGCGTTCCGACAAATCTGAATTAATCGGTTCGGAAATGTCGGCAGTCCACACGTCGCGCAAAATTTTCTGCACGTGCGTCAGGAAGTCCGAAAATTTTTCTCGCGGCCATTTGTCGATGTCCTCACCAAGTTTGAAAACGTCTTCGCTCGTGAATTCTTCGCGGCAAATTTTTTCCAACGTCGTCAAGGCAAGTTCGCGCACTTGTGCGGAGTCCGAATCTTTGAGCGCAAGTGCCCGCCCGAAACTTCCGTTCGCGATTATCGACAAACTTTGAGCCGTCGCCTCGTCAACGTCCCGCCGAATCAATTCGTCGCGAATTTCTTCCGCAGAAAGTTTCGCGAAATTTATTGTCCTGCACCGCGATCGAATCGTCATGAGCAAGCCGGAGCGGTTCGCCGTCAGCAAAATAAAAATTGTTTGGCTCGTCGGTTCTTCCAAAGTTTTCAGCATGGAATTTGCCGCCGCAACGTTCATGAATTCCGCCCCGTCGATAATCACGACACGCCGCGAAGAATTTATCGGGCTCAACGACGCTTGCGCTTGCATTTCGCGAATTTGACCGATTTTGATATTGCGCGTGGTCTTGGTCTCTTCGGGCTCGACGACGTAAAAATCGGGATAACTTTTCGCCGCGACTTGATGACAATTTTCGCACGTGCCGCAGGGTTCGCCGTTCGCAGGGTTTTCGCACAACAAAGCTGCCGCGCAGATTTCAGCCGTCAAACGTTTGCCGATACCTTCAATGCCCGAAAAAATCACGGCGTGAGGAAAAGTTCCGTCGGCGATATTTTTTTTGAGCAAATTGACCGTCGCCGCGTGCCCGAACAAATTTGCCCAACTCAATTTAAAATTTTCCATCACATGTACAAATCGACAAGCATTCCGCGAATTGCGTCGTGTGCCGCGATAACGTCAAGTTGCGCCGATTGCCCCAGACGAATTTTTTCCGCCATATCTTCAAGTTTGCGGTCGATTTTTCGCACGGTGGTATAGACGCGCTGTCTGCCCATTCTGTCCCAACCGGCGGACGTGTGCACTTCGTACATGTTGCTGACCGCCGCGCCGACGAATTCTTTAATCAGCGACCGATAAGCTTTAAGTTCGTCGTAAGTCGGCGTTTTGCCCAATCGCGCAGCCTGTTCGTCGATTTTTTTGAGCATGGCTTCCATTTCTTCATGGGACACGCCTTCGCTCTGTTGCTCCATTAATTCGGTCTCGAAAGTCAATTCTTTGTCGTGCGGATGATCGCTCGTGCCGCGCAAAAGTTCAAACGGTGACGCGGGAACTGCTGTATTGTTGATTTTTACTGCCATTGTCTTCACCTCAGAAAATTTTTATTGAATAAAACGTTCGCTTATGTAATCGACTGTGCGTCAATTATCTTTCAAGATACTCGTCGACTTTGCTTGATTTTGCGTAATCGATAAACCAACGTCCCTCGAAATTAATCAGCGTGACTTGTCCTTTGAATATCTGAATTTTGACTTTGTTGCCTTGAATTCTGTCGCGGGCAGTCAATTTGTAATTAAACGTAACGGAATTGTCGGACGCGTTGACCGTAGACAATTTGCTTACTTCACTGCTCAGCGTGTTTGAATAGCCTGCGGAATAGCTGTCGAAACCGCCGACTTTACCTTTTTGTTCGGAAGTCAAAACGTCATAGGCTTGACTGTATTTTTTGTCGGTTATTGCCTGATGATAATCGCTGAAAGTTTTCCACGCGCTGTCTTCCGCCGAATTTGTGGACGAGTTCGGAGCAGAAATTTCCACGCCGTTATTCCAGTCGCTGTAATCGACTCTGCCGCTTTTGAACGTGTGTTTGAATTTGCCTTGATGTCTGCCGCGCTCGAAGGTACCTTCGTCGACTTGAATAACTTGACCGTCTTTGTACCAAGTGAGCGTGCCGGTTCCGTGCGCATAAAGGTTGCCTTCGCTGCGAACGACCTCGCCGTCCCAATGAACGCTTTCGCCGTCTTGCGGTTCGGGGTTCCAGACGTAAGCACCGCTGTTGTTGTCTTTTATCCAGTGCCTGTCTTCGGACAAAAATTCATTCGCGGCAACAGCGCCGCCTACTGCAACCGCACCTGCTCCGGCAAGTCTCGACGGTTTTGCGGGCGTGCGTGCGGGAGGCGAAGTATTCGACGGGCGATTGTTATTCGGCTGATTGTTGTGAGTCGGTTGATTGTTGCCCGTCACTGCGTCGTAAGCCATCTCGACGGCTTGATCTCGAACCTCTTCTTTTACGGCACCGGGCACTTTTTTTACCGTTTTGCCGACGGATTTGCCCGCGCTTTTGACGGTATTTTTAATAGCCGTTCCGTTGCAACCGCTCAAAGTCGCCGCAAAAAGAATCAACATGATACAGAGAAAAATTTTTTTGCAACGCATAATTTCCACCTCTCCTCAAAAAATTTTTGTCCTCTAAACGAGAAAGGACTGCCGACGAAATCATCGGCAATCCTTCCTGAAAAAGGGATCCAAAATGTCGGCTCCTTCAAATGTCTAAACCTGCAGTACTCGCAGGTGGGTTCCTTAAGCTCGGTCTCTGTTATTCGTCATGCCGACAATTCTCCATCTTCCGAATCAAATCAGGTTCCCTAAATTTAGTGTAGGTTAGACATTAACCAAGTCCTCGAACACTCCAGAGTTTTCCTTCTTCGCAACGGATAATATCACGAAAATTTTTTTGTTACAAGTCTTGACAAGCCGGTTGACGAAAATTTTTGCGGGCATTGCCGGAATTTTATCAAGCCGGTAAAATCCGGAAAACTTTCGGAAGGAGTTCAATTTATGGACAGATTAACACCCGCTCAACGGCGAAAAAACATGCAACATGTCCGCAACAAAGATTCGCAGATTGAATTGAAATTGCGGCGGGCTCTGTGGCACGCGGGTTTTCGTTACCGCAAAAATGTCCGCGAAATTTTCGGCTGCCCCGACGTGGTTTTTCTGCGGCTGAAAATTGCCGTGTTCTGCGACTCGGAATTTTGGCACGGCTTCGACTGGGAAAATCGCAAGCACGATTTCAAAAGCCGGCAAGATTTTTGGATTCCGAAAATTGAACGCAACATTGCCCGCGACCGCGAAGTCAACGAACATTTGTCGGCGGAAGGTTGGACGGTTCTGCGCTTTTTCGGCAAGCAAATTAAATCGAACGTCGACGAATGTGTCCGCATAATTTCCGAAACTGTCGCCCGTCGAAAATCAGAGGTGCGCTCATGTACAAAATGATTGAATTGTTCGCGGGTATCGGCGGGATTCGCAAAGGTTTTGAACGCGCTTTCGGTGACGAAGTTGAAACCGTTTTCGTCAGCGAAATTGACGCTTCCGCACGAAAAACTTACGCGGCAAATTTTTCCGACGTAAAATCTCTCGGCGATAAATTTGCGGGCGACATTACCAAAGTTGACGCGGACGAAATTCCCAAATTCGACATTTGTCTTGCGGGCTTCCCGTGTCAAGCGTTTTCGATTGCGGGCAAGCGCGGCGGCTTCGACGACGATTATCACGGCATTTGTCGCGGGACGTTGTTTCTGGACGTTGTGCGAATTTGCGAACGTCACAAGCCGAAAATTATTTTCTGCGAAAACGTCAAAGGGCTGGTCAATCACGACAAAGGTCGCACGTTCAAAATAATCTGCGCGGCGTTTGAGCAAATCGGCTACAAAGTTTTCGCCAAAGTTTTGAACAGCCGTGACTTCGGGCTTGCGCAAAATCGCGAACGAATTTATCTGGTGTGTTTCCGAAACGACATTGCGCCGAAAAATTTCAATTTCCCCGCACCGACGGACGAAATTTTTTCGATTTGCGACGTGCTGGACTACGCGCCGATTCCCGCGAAATATTATTTGAGCGACGTTTATTTGGAAACTCTTCGCAGGCACCGTCAACGTCACGAGTCGAAAGGTAACGGCTTCGGCTACGAAATAAAAAATCTTGACGGCGTGTCGAATGCTTTGGTTTGCGGCGGCATGGGACGCGAACGAAATTTAATCGTCGACGCACGCCCGCACTCCACGATTCCGACGACGAAAATTCACGGCACGATTAACACGGAAAATATTCGCAAACTCACGCCGCGTGAATGGGCGCGACTTCAAGGCTTCGACGAAGATTTTCGATTGATTTTGCCCGACACACAACTTTACAAGCAATTCGGCAACGCGGTTTCGGTCAACGTTGTCGAGGCGATTGCGACCGAAATAAGGAGCGTGCTTGAACCGATGAGAGGCAATAAAGGCGAATGGAGCGAACTTTACGCGTTGTTGAGACTGCTTGCCGACGGAAAAATCAAAGCCGACGTTAAAGACGATTGCTGGCTGCCCGTCCTGCAAGTTATCCGCGAAGACAACGAATCTTTCAAGCTGGAATTTCGGCGGCGCAATGAAAAAAATTTTGTCGAACTTTATTTAAACAATGACCGCGTCTGCACAATCAACACTGACGAACTTGCGAACATGGCGGAAAAAATTTTGCACGGCATAAACAACGGCGGTAATTCGTCTTTTGAAATTGACGGCGCAAAAGAAATCATGGACGCATTGAACTTGACGAAAATTAAATCGCCCGCCAATCGCAAAGCCGACATTGAAGTCAAAGTTCACGACCCGTACACGAACTACGACAGAATTTGTTGCTACTCGATTAAGTCCGACATAGGCAATCCGCCGACGTTGTTAAACGCTTCGCAGGCGACGAATTTTCGTTTCAAAATTCCCGACATGAACGACGCACTTGCCGAAGAAATTAATTCGACTTCCGGTCTTCGGGAACGTTTGGCGAAAATTCCCTGCCTTGAATTCGTCGAAGTCCCGAACAAAATTTTTGCGGACAACCTGAAGTTTATCGATACGCAGTTTGAAAAAATCCTTGCCGCGATGCTGAAGATTCATTACCACAAAAGAATTTCCGACTGCGCGAACATTGCCACTATACTGGAAAATTATAACCCGTTGAATTTCAGCAACCCGAAACTTTATCGCCACAAGCTGAAAAAATTTCTCTGCGCGGTTGCCTTGGGCTTGCGACCCGCAAAAATTTGGAACGGGCGCGACGAAGCTGACGGCGGCTACATTATCGTCAAAGAGAGCGGCGAAATTGTTGCGTACAATCTTTACAATCGCGACGAATTTGAAAGCTATCTTTTGAACAACACGCGACTGGAAACGCCGAGCACGAGTCGACACAAATTCGGCACTGTTTACCCTCAGGTTG
>JAFUYE010000084.1 GCA_017470715.1 Selenomonadaceae bacterium | reverse complement strand
GATTGGTTGACGGCGATAATTTTGCTGGTGACGTTGCCCGTGGCACCGTTGCTGTTGTGGCTCATCGGCAAGGCAACTTCCGAAAAAAATTCGCGGGCGTGGGCTGAACTGCAAAAACTCAACGGGGAATTTCGCGAACTTTTGTCGGCAATAACAACGCTGAAAATGTTCAACCGTGTCGACGCGGGCGCAGTCAAAATCCGTGAGGCGTCGCGAAAATCGTCTGCGGCAACTTTGGACGTGCTGAAATTGGCGTTCGTGTCGTCGTTCGCGCTGGAATTGATAACCACGCTGTCAATCGCGTTGGTCGCCGTGACATTGGGCTTGCGATTAATTTCGGGCGGCGTCGAATTCCAAGCGGCATTATTTTTGCTGTTGATGGCACCGGAATTTTTTTTGCCCGTGAGAAAATTCGGCGTGGCGTTTCACGTGACGATTTCGGCGAAGTTGTCGCTTGAGCGGCTGAAAAATTTCCTGCGCGTCGACGAAAAAGCTTCCGGCACCGTCGAAAAAATTTTAATGCCGCCTGAAATTTCGGTAGACAACTTGAGCTTCACTTATCCGAAAAAATTTTCACCGATATTGCAAGACGTGAGCTTAAAATTTCCCGCGAACAAAATCACGGCGTTAATCGGCGCGTCGGGCTCAGGAAAATCGACGTTGCTAAAAATTTTGGCGGGAATTTTGCAACCGACGGCGGGCGAAATTTTCTGGAACGACTTGCCGACTTCGCGCATGGAAAAATCTTCGCGGCTGTCGAAAATTTCTTACGCGCCGCAAGCCCCGCACCTGTTCAACGCAACTTTACGGGAAAATTTTTTGATGTTCGACACGCTCGACGACGCACGATTGAAAGAATTTTTGGACGCGCTGAATTTGTCGACGCTCGATTTAAATTCGCCGCAGAAACTCAGTCGCGGGCAACTGCAACGTTTGGGCTTGATTCGCGCCCTGCTCAAAGACACGCCGATAATTTTGCTCGACGAACCGACTGCGGGCTTGGACGCCGCCACGGAGCAAAAAGTTTTGTCGCTGATAAAAAAAATCGCCCCGCGCAGGACGATTGTAATTGCCACGCACCGATTACCCGTGATAGAATTTGCCGACGAAGTAATTCAAATTCAAGGAGCGTGATTTAAATGTTTCGGAAGTTTATCGCGGCGTTCATGACGATTTTGTTCGCGGCGTCTATTCACACGACAGCTTTCGCAGAAGACGAGCCTAAACTCAACGTTAAGCCCGGCGAAGTTATTAAAGCGACGGGCGAAGGACATCCTCCGAAGAATTGGAATCCGAATAACAGTTTTGCCAAAACTTTTGCCCGTCAAGCCGCTCGAATGGACGCTTTAAGAATTCTCGCCGAAATGATCGGTGGCGCGAAAGTTACGGCCGAGTCAGTAATAGTAAATGACAAGAGAGAGCGAGACCATGTGGAAGGGACATTGATTCACGACAGCAAGGTTTTCAAGTTGCTCGAAAAGAATGCTCGTCAAGTCGGCGACGTAAAATTTTATTTCAACGACAAAGGAAAACTAACTTGCGAAGTAACGATGGAGTTGGTCGTTCCCCCCGATTGGAAAAATTGATTACCAGTTCGTGCGATATTTGATGTTGTAAATTCTGTCTTCTACCAAATCAAGATTTTCCACCACAAACACCGCGTCGAATTTCGGATTGACGTTTTCGATGTCGGCTTTCAAGATGTACAACTCACGAATCGTGTTTGACCGCCCGATAAGTTGCAAGTCTCTGACTTCGACGTTGGTGCCGTTGACGAGCTTTTCAATTTCGGCTTTGGAATATTTTTTCTTGACGAGCGCAATGCCTTGGTCGACGTATTTTTTCGCGGTCGGCGTGTCGAAAATTTCGTTGTAGTAAATATCGCCGAGTTGCGCGCAAGCCTCGATTGACAGTTCGACGGACGTATTCGCCGCCAAAACTTTTTTGCAGTAGTCGATTGTGTCTTGAATTTTCTCTTCGTGGCGATAGACGAAAACAATCCCACGAAATGCGCTTGCGTTGCCCGCGTCGAGAGCCGCCAATTTTTCTGCAGTGGTCATCATGTCCTGCAGATTTATTTTTTTGCCGAAGTCGTAAATATCAAGGTCGCGTTCGTATTTGGCAACCAAAAATTGATTCTGCGTGCGGTCGAATTCGGTTTGAATCTTTTCGCGTTGAACTTTGTCGGCGGTTTTGTTTTCGGACTTGAGACGCTCCAGTTCGGCTTCAAGCTCGCGGATACGTTTGTCTTTTTCCGCGCCTTCTTTCAACAAAGTTTCGTTGTTCAAAATTTTTTCGGCGTTGATTAAACTTGTGTCGACCTGCGCGGTTATCTTGCAAAAAATTTCAAAATGCCCGTCGCTCGTCACGCCGTTCCAAATTTTGTATTGGGCACCGTTCAAAATTCCGCCGGCGTAAGTTTTGATGATGTCTTCGGTGATGCGCGAATTGTTTGATTGCGAATGCGTCATAACGATGACTTGAACTTGTTCGACTGCCGCACGTCGTGCCTTTTCGCGAGCATGTTCGGTTGCGGCGGCGGGCGTTTCGGTGACTTCGTTGTCAAAAATGTAACTCTCCGTCGCCTCGACGGTGACAATTTCCGCGTTGGCAACGGAAAAATTCAAGGCGAAAAAAATTATCGCCGCGCAGAGAAAAATTTTCGCAGGGTTCATTTTTGGCACTCCTTAAATCAGCTCGAAATTTATCTGCCGCAACTTTGTATTGACGCTCGAAAGTTTCACGCGAACTTTGTCGCCGATACGAAAACTTTTGCCCGTACTTTGACCGATAAGCGCGAATTTATTTTCGACGAACTCATAAAAATCGTCATACAAACTTGCCACGCGAACAAGCCCGTCAACGCCGTTTTCAAGCTCGACGAAAAATCCGAAATTCGTCACGCCGTCAATCACGCCGTCAAAAATTTCACCGACGTAACTTGACATGAATTCGGCAGCCTTCAAGTCCAAAGTTTCGCGCTCAACTTCAATCGCCCGACGTTCGCGCTCGGAGCTGTGTTTTGCCGCCTCGTCAAGTTTTTTCGCAAGCGTCGGAAGTTTGTCGGGTGTTTCCAAACTTGCCCGCAACATTCGATGCACGATTAAATCGGGGTAACGGCGTATCGGCGACGTGAAATGCGTATAAAATTTCGCCGCGATGCCGAAATGTCCCAAATTTTCCGCCGCGTAACGTGCCTGTTGCATTGTCCGCAACGTGTAGCCCGTGATGACTTTTTCGACGGGACGACCTTTGACTTTCGACAAAATTTTTTGGAAGTCACGCGGCTCAAGTTCGCGACTTGCCGATTTCGTCACGTGCAACCCGAACGTCGACAGCAGTTGATTGAGCGTCTGAACTTTGTCGGGCGACGGCAATTCGTGCACGCGGTACAGGCTCGGAATTTTTTTCGTGACGGTGTGGCGCGCAACCGTTTCGTTCGCAAGCAACATGCATTCTTCGATAATCGATTCGGCGACGGTTTGAATTCGTTTGGTAATTTCAATCGGGCGACCGTTCGCGTCCAAAATAATTTTCATTTCGGGCAAGTCGAAATCGATTGAGCCGCGTTCGTCACGAAATTTTTTCCGCAAGCCGTGAATTTTTTTCAGCGCGTTTAAGTTGTCGGCACAATCGGCAAGTTCGTTGTCGCCGTCCAAAAATTTGTTGACCTGCGTATAACTTAAGCGTCGAAAAACTTTAATAACCGTCGGAAAAATTTTGTGGCTGGTGACGTTGCCGGAAGAATCCAAAATCATTTCGCAGGCAAAAGCCAAACGATTGACGCCGGCATTCAAACTGCAAATTCCGTTCGACAGCTCGACGGGCAACATCGGAACAACTCTGTCGACGGGATAAATGCTGGTTCCGCGCTCGAACGCTTCACCGTCCAGAAAAGTTTTCGGGCGCACGTAGTAGCTCACGTCGGCAATGTACACGCCCAAAAAAAATCCGCCGTCGCGTTCTTCGGCGAAAACTCCGTCGTCCAAATCTTTGGCATCTTCGCCGTCAATCGTCACGATTTTTAAATTTCGGCGGTCAATGCGTCGGGCAATTTCTTTTTGACCCGGTTCAGTTTCGACGCGTGACGCTTCGGCTTGAACTTCGGGCGGAAATTTTTCTTCGACGCCGTGACTGCGCAAAATTCCGCGAATTTCAACGCCGACACCGTTCGCCTTGCCGAGGACTTCGACGACTTTGCCGCGCAGGGGTTCCCAACTTGTGACTTTGACGACAACTTTGGTATTCGGTAAAAATTTTTGACCGGGCAAAATAATTTCGCGGTTGATTCGTTTGTCGTCCGGCTCGACCGCAACTTTCTTGCCGAAATGCGTCAACTTGCCGACGACAATTTCAGTGGCGTGCTCCAAAATTTCGGTAACGTGCCCTTCCAAACGGCCGCGAAAAATATTCGTGATTCGGACTTTGACCGTGTCGCCGTTGAACGCGCCGCGCAGATTTTCCGCCGCAACGAAAATGTCCGTGCCGCCGTCTTCGGGCGTGACGAAACCGAATCCGCGTTGATTGACCGAAATTTTACCGACAACAGATTTCGACTTCATAACAGAGCCACGACCGCGAATTTTGCCGTCGCCTCCGCCGTGATTGTGCCGTCCGAAGTTTCGACCGTCGCACGCATTGTGATGATATTTCGCCGCTGACTTTCTTCACGCGCAGAAATTTTCAGCTCTTGTTCAACGGGCGTCGGAAATTTGTAACGGACTTCAAGTTTAGCCGTCATTGCCCGTTCGCCATACTTTGCGGAAATGAATTTGCACATAGTTTCATCAAGCATCGTCGAAATAATTCCGCCGTGTGCCGCGCCTTCGTAGCCTTGGAATTCTTTCGGCAAAATTTTTTTCGTCGAGATTGTTTCGCCGTCGAAATCGAACGTCAAATGCAAACCAATCGGATTATTTTCTCCGCAGGCAAAACAGTAATCGTCACTCATAAATTCAACTCCCCAAAAAAACAATGCGTAATTCGTAATTGATTCGGTTTTCGCATCACTAATTGTAGTTCCGACCGTTAATCAAAAAATCCGTAACCAAATCGAAAACCAAATCGCGTTGTTCGTTCATCGGCAAAAGGTGCCCGCTGTTCGGAATGCTGACGAAAGTTTTTGAATTCGAGCCGACGTTATCCATAATAAATCGTGCACTTCGCGGTTGCGCGGTGTGATCTTCTTCGCCGTGCATGACTAAAATCGGTGCGGTGACTGTCGGCAAAAAATTTTTTGCGTCCGCGATTAAATCAACGAGTTCATGCACGCTGACGAGCGGTGTTTTTTCGTAAACGTTGTTGACGCCCGCAGGCACGTTGTCAAGTTTTCGGCGCGGCTGAACGACGCAGGCATTCCCGCAAAATTCACGCGGCGGCAAATTTCGCAACCCCAAACCGTCATCAATAAAAATCGGCGCGGCAAGCGTCACAATTTTTTCGACGGGACAAACAGTCGCCAACTTCAGCGCAAGCAGTCCGCCCATTGAGGCTCCGACGACGGAAATTTTTTCGCAAACTCCGCGCAGAATATTAAAACCGTCAAGCACCGAGTTAAACCAATCGTCTTTGGTCGTGCGCATTAAATTTTGTTCGTCGACGCCGTGACCCGCCAATCTCATGCACAGCACGGAAAAACCTGCGCGATTTAAATTTTCGCCGAGCAAACGCATTTCCGCCGGCAAGCCCGTAAAGCCGTGAATCAGCAACACGCCCGTTTTATTGCCGCTCAGAAAAAAAGATTCTCCGCCATCAATCAAAATTCAATTCACCTCGTGAAGTCGTAATCGTCGCGGTTGTTCCGGCCGTCACGGATGACGGCCTTCGCCCGCGTATTTCGCGTGATGCGAAATTAGCGGGCGCGGTTTCTTTTGGTTACTTTTCTTTGCCGCCAAAGAAAAGTAACGTAAACCGTTACATTGTCAACTTGGCGATAACGAGCGTGATTACCGCGAACAAAATTCCGAGCACGACGGTTATTCGCGCAAGCAACGCATCCATGCCGCGAACTTTGCCGGAAAAAGTTTCACCGCTGCCGCCGTCCATGCCGCCCATGCCGCCGGATTTTGCTTCCTGACCGAGCACCGCCAAAATCAACGCGATTGAAATTATCGCGTCCAAAACCATCAAAACCGTAAGCATTAATAAACCTCCGTTATATCTTGAGACATGTAATAACTGAGCGCGCTCAATCCGATTGATAAATCTTCGTTGATGAGCGGAATTCCTGCAGGCACGGAAAGTTTCGTCGGCGCGAAATTCCAAATGCCTTTGATGCCCGCAGCAACGAGCAAATCCGCAACGCCCTGCGCTTCTGTCGCCGGCACTGTGATAATTCCAATGTCGACGTTGTATTTTCGAATGACTGATTTCATGTTCGCGACGTTATTGACGGGAATATCGTTGACTTTCGTGCCGATGAGTTTTTTATTGGTGTCCAGAAGCGCGACAACCGAAAAGCCCAACGACGCGAAGTTGACGTAATTGGCGAGCGCGCCGCCGAGATGTCCAACGCCGACAATCGCAAGCCGCCAATTATTTTGCAAGCCCAAAATGTTCGAGAGTTTCTCTTTGAGTTCGCGCACGTCGTAGCCGATACCTTTCCTGCCGAATTGCCCGAAAGTTGCCAAATCCTTCCGAATTTGTTCGGGCGTAATGTCGAGGCGTCGTCCGAGTTCGTCGGAAGAAATAATTTGAATTTGTTCGTCTTCGACCAGCCGCAACGTCCTGAAGTACAGCGGCAAACGGTCAATCGTTGCTTGTGAAATCATCTTTTTCAAATACGCCACCTCCGAAAAGCAATTAGGAATGTTGAATTAGGAATGAGGAATGATTACGGTTGCAAATGTAATTCTTAACTCCTAATTCCTAATTCCTAATTCCTAATTCCTAATTCCTAATTCCTAATTCCTAATTCCTAATTGAATTTATCGCTGCCGCCAACGCGCCGAGTTGCCACATTAAAATTGCGCTCGGTATGTTAAACAGCAAATCATCAGTCAAACCGTTTAATGCCATGGACAGGAACGCCAGCCCGATACCAAGTTTAAAGCCGTCCAAAAATTTTTGGTCGTCGAGTTTCGTCACGTTGTCCCAGTCGACAAGCGGGGAATTTTCGGACTCCTCGTCGTCGGAAGATTTATTGAGCCGCACGCGCTTAACGGAAATTTTTTCGCCGCCGATGGAAATTTTTTCTATCGCAGAAACTTTTTCGTCACCGTCAACAAAAGCCGTATCGTCGAGAGCAGAATTATTTTCCGCCGAATCGTCCGAAGATTTTTCCGCTTTGTCGTCGTCCGCGAATTTTTTGCGAGTGTGTTCGCTGAAATTTAAATCTTCGTGGTGAATGACTTCGCGATAACTTTTGCGCGTTTTTTTGACGACCGGCGGTTTTTTGCTCGGAAATAAATTCAGAACACCTTCGGCAAAGGCGGCAAGTTTCGCGTTGATTAAGTCTTTTATTTCAGCAAGCGACTGCAGAAATTTACTTGACTCGAAAAAATTCGACGCCTTTTGTTCGGCAAGTTCTTCAACACCGTCACGAATTTTGGCGTAACGGGCATTTGCGCCCAGTGCCAGCGACATAAACATTGTTCCGAAAAAATACCAGAAAAACGCCAGCGCACCGACAATGCCGACTTCCGCCGCGAAATTCAAATAAACGTTGTGCGCGTGATAAATCGTGATGTTTTCGTCGGCAATGTAGTAATTGTATTGCGGGTAAACGTATTGATAAGCTCCCCAACCTATGCCCGTGAACGGGTGATCGGAAATCATTGCAGTTGTCGAAACCCAAATGCCGAGGCGCACGCCTTCGGAAGAATCGCCCATGTTGAACGCGGAAAAAATTCTGTCCGTAAACGTCGTGTCGGTGTAAGCGATAATGCCCGTTACCGCCGCGAACAAAATCAGTACGCGCCAATCTTGCAGGAAAGCATACACCGCGAAGACGACCGCCATTGTCAAGAACGCGCCCCGCGAATAAGTCATTGTCAAACAAATTGCCAACAAAATTATCGCGACGAGCAAAATTATTTTCTGCGAATTGCGTTCGACTTTCGCCAGCACGCCCAATGCCAAACAAATCATCACGTCGAGATAGCCCGCCAACACGTTGGGATTTTCCAGCGTCGAAAAAATTCGTTTCTTCAGTTGCGGGAAAGCTTCGGGGTCTGTCCATTTCACGTCAGCCGCTTCCACGCCGAAAAGAATTTGAAACAATCCGTACAGCACGACCAAAATCGCCGCCGCTGCGAGTGCTTGAGCAATTTGCTTGACTTGTTCGGGTGTGCGAACCGTTTGCCCCACGACGAAATATGTCAACGCATAAATGCCGACCAACATGCAGTAATTATAAATCAGCGCGAACGAACGCACGGACGACAAAATCACGCTTGCCGCGCCGATTAGCAAAAATATCGTGACCGGCACATCGAACGGCAAACTGCGGATTTTGTATTTGGAATCTATTCGACTGCGCAGGAACCACGTCACCACGCCTATCATTATTGCCGCCGCCGCAATCGTCGGGCTGAGCGCAAGGAAAAATGCTTCCGCCACAAGCGCGTACATTGTCCACTGCTCAAGATTTTTTATTCTGCGGCGTCTGGCAAATACGCTGATTCTGTCCACTGCACGCCTCCCAAAATGCAATTAGGAATTATGAATTAGGAATTAGGAATTGTTGACGCGAATAATTTAGTTGCGCATTTGCGAATTGCGCCGATTAAATAAAGTGAGCCGGCAATTATTTTAACGTCCGCAGTCGTCGAAAAAAGTTTCTCCACCGCCGCGAAATTATCTTTGACTGCAACGCAGGAAATTTTTCTTTCGGCAAGCAACGCGCAAATCGTTTCGACTTTGGCGGCACGCTCCGAAGGCGGCTCCGTTACGATAACAAAATCGTCCGTGCGGAAAAGAATCTTAATCATTTCCGAAAAATTTTTGTCGCCCAAAACGCCGAATACAAATGCCCGTCGTCCGTGCGGAAAAGTTTCGTCCAACGAATTGCGAAGTGCCGTCGCGCCGTGCGGATTGTGCGCCCCGTCGATAACAAGCGAATCATGAATTTCAAAGCGTCCTGCCCACGTCACGCGCTTTAATGCCGAAAAAATTTTTTCGTCGTCCACTCCGAGCAACCGCGCAGTTTCAATCGCTATCGCCGCGTTGATTTTTTGATAGTCGCCGCGCAAGTTGAGCTGTAAGCTTTGAGCTTTAAGCTTTAAGGCGTTGACTTCGTAAAGCGGTGAATTTTTTTCTGCGGCAACGTCACGGATAATTTCCAACGCTTGACCGTCGGCACCCGTCACAACGGGAATATTCGGCTTGATGATGCCGGCTTTGTTGTGCGCAATCGAATCGAGGTCGCCCAAAATATTTTCGTGGTCGCGGGCAACGTTTGTGATAACGGAAATTTCGGGCGTGATAATGTTCGTCGAATCCCATGTGCCGCCCAAACCGACTTCGACAACCGCAATGTCGACTTTGCGACGTTTGAAATAATCGAACGCTGCCGCCGTCAAAACTTCAAAATGCGTGCCGGTGACGTTGCAATTTTTCACGCGAAAAATTTCTTCGGCAAAATCATTTTCAGAAATGTCGACACCGTCAACTTTGATTCGTTCGCAGTAACTTTCCAAATGCGGCGACGTGAACAAGCCGACTTTCAAGCCCGTTGAACGAAGAATTTCCGCCAACATCGCGCAAACAGAACCTTTGCCGTTGGTGCCCGTGACGTGAATTGTGCGGTAAAAATTTTGCGGCTTGCCGAGTGCGTCGGTCATCGCGGTGATTCGTTCGAGACCTGCTTTGACGCCGAAAGTGCACAGGTAATCCAGATATTTCAACGCGTCAGAAAAGCAATTAGGAATTAGGATTGAGGAGTTAGGAATTGATTCGGTATCATTCCTCATTCCTAATTCCTCATTTCTAATTGAACCAACTGCGCGATACGCCCGTCGAGTGCCGAAAGTTTTTCTTCAGACGCGGCAAGTTTTTCGCGTTCAGCTTGAACGACGTTTGCGGGAGCTTTGCCGATAAATTTTTCGTTGGAAAGTTTCGCCGACGTTGACGCAATATATTTCTGCAACTTGTCGCGTTCCTTCGTCAGGCGGGCAATTTCTTTGTCCGTGTCGATTAAACCTTCAAGCGGCAAGAAAATTTCTGCGCCGTCGACGACACCGCTGAGCGCGTGAGCCGGTTTTTCGTCAGCGAATTCAATCGGGTCAGCCGCCGACAATTCCGTCAAGTAATTTGCATGTTCAGCCAAAAGTTTTTTATTCGCCGCGTCCGTCACGCGCAACACGACACGAGTTTTTTTGCGGGAATCTATGCCGACTTCCGTTTTCAAATTGCGCACGACTTTAACGACGTTCAAAATCAATTTCGCCGCGTCCGCAACGGTTTTGTCGTCGTCAATCAGTTCGCCGAATTCTTCGACCGTCGGGAATTTCGCAAGCATGATTGAGCCCGTCGCGTTTGGAAGTTTTTGGCGGATAACTTCAGTCAAAAACGGCATGAACGGATGCAACAATCTTAATGCCGCTTCAAGCACCGTCGTCAGCACGAACAGAGCCGTTGCCTTCGCACGTTTGTCGTCGCCGTAAAGCCGCGCTTTCGTCAGCTCAATGTAATAATCGCAGTATTCAAACCAAATGAATTCGTAAAGTTGCCGTGCCGCTTCGCCCAACTCGAATTTTTCAAGATTGTCCGTCACCGCGTTGATTCGGTACGCCAACCGCTGAAGAATCCACTTGTCGGCAAGTTCAAGGGACAAGGGACAAGGGACAAGGGACAAGG
>JAFUYE010000083.1 GCA_017470715.1 Selenomonadaceae bacterium | reverse complement strand
AGGTGAAACAGTAGCTTTTCGCGCTCCTCTATGCTAAGATGTTTGTAACTCATGGTATTTCCTGCCTTTTTGAATTACAAACATTTTAGCAGGATACCGTGAGTTTTTCATCTGTTGCACTTGGATTGTACATTCGCGCAAGCAAAAGAAAAGTTGATTTCAAAAACTCAAACCTACGAATCAGCCGAATCGAAGCGACAAGCCGATTTACCAACAGCCTCTAAAAATAATTGCAGTATCAACGCTTGAACTTCGTAGCGAAGATTTTATCACGCAAGCAGGAAATTTTTCACGGCGGCAGAATCAATCACATAAAATTTTTTTGGCAAGGTGATTCTGCTTGAAAGACAAAATCGCAGCTGTGTTGCGCAAGATACGAAATTTTATAATCGGAATTGTCGTGCTGACAGTTTTGGTTATCGCGGCGTTCGTGGCGGCAATTAAATTCGACGTGTTGAGTACCGAAGATGTCGCCATGCTCAACGAAGAACTCGGACTTTATCGCTTGCCGTTCGTCGGTAACGGCAGGTATTTTGAAGTGCCCGAAGGCGTCGCGTGGCCGCCGATTGAACCGATTCCCGAACCGGAACCGCCGCCACCGCCGCCGCCCGAAGAAAAACCTGACGACGAAAAAAAGGACTCCGACAAAAAAGACGACAAAGACAAGTCCAAAGACAAAAAAGACGACAAAGACAAAGACGCCAAAGACAAAAAAGACGACAAGCCCAAGGAAGTCAAAATCGACAAGAAAGCCATCGACGAACAACGCAAGGAACGCGAGGCCGCCGAGAAAAAACGCGTCACACGTCTGGCAAGAATTTACGAGAGCATGAAGCCCGAAAGTGCCGCAAAAGCTTTGACCAACGTCGATTGGGATACGACCGTTTTGATTTTCCAACGCATGAGCGAAGAATCCGTCGCGAATATTTTGGCGAAAATGGATCCCGAACAGGCCGCGCAACTGACTCAAATGCTTTTCACCGGCGCACAACGACGCGTGACCACGTCGCAGGACACAATGCGAAATCAACCCGTCACACCGCCCGAAGAAGTTATGTCAGCCGAATAAATTTAAAACCGCCCGACGAATTGCCGAGCGGTTTTTTCGTGTGCAAAAAAATTTTTACGCTTGATTGACGAGGCGGACAATTTCTTCCGCGCCGCCTTCCATGGTTTCCGCCATAATGACGTTGGCAATCGGGGACTCTTTAAGAATTTCTCTGCCGCGTTCGACGTTGGTACCTTCAAGGCGCACGACAACCGGCACGGGCAAAGATTTTCCGTCGGGCGAAATAATTTTTGCCGCGTCGACGATACCTTGAGCAACGAGGTCGCATTTGTTTATGCCGCCGAAAATGTTGACGAAAATTCCTTTGGACTGTCCGCCGTCAAGCATGATTTGGAACGCTTCAGCAATTTTTTCGGGCGTTGAGTCGCCGCCAACGTCCAAAAAGTTTGCAGGTTCGCCGCCGAAATGTTTCAAGATGTCGACGGTCGCCATTGCCAAACCCGCGCCGTTAACCATGCAAGCCACGTTGCCGCCGAGATTGACATAATTCAAGCCGAGTTTCGCCGCGTGAAGTTCTTTCGGGTCTTCTTCGGTTTCGTCGCGCAAACTTTCAACGTCGGGGTGACGATAAAGCGCGCTGTCGTCGAAATTCAATTTTGCGTCAAGCGCAATGATGTCGCCTTCTTCCGTCAAAACGAGCGGATTAATTTCGGCAAGCGAACAATCTTTTTTCACGAAAGCGCGGTGCAGATTAATCATGAACTTCGTAACTTTGCGGATGACTTCTTTCGGGAAATTCATTTTGTAAGCCATGCGCGTCGCCTGATACGGAGCCAAACCGATTGCGGGGTCAATGTATTCCTTGATAATTTTTTCGGGCGATTCTGCTGCAACTTTTTCGATTTCGACGCCGCCTTCTTCGGAGCCCATCATAACGACGCGGGCAGTTTGTCTGTCAACGACGAAACTCAAGTAATATTCTTTTTTGATGTTGGAGCCCGCCTCGATAAGCAGACGACGAACGACTTTGCCCGCCTTGCCGGTTTGGTGAGTGACGAGCGTTTTACCCAAAAGTTCTTCGGCATATTGGCGAACTTCGTCAAGATTGTGCGCGAGTTTGACGCCGCCGGCTTTACCGCGACCGCCCGCGTGAATTTGTGCTTTGACAACCGTAACGTCCGCGCCGAGAGTTTGCGCCTGTTTGACAGCTTCGTCAACGGTAAATGCCGCACCACCGTCGGGAACGTTGACGCCGTAGCCGCGCAGAATTGCCTTGCTTTGGTATTCGTGAATGTTCAAAATATCATCTCCAAACTTATCTGCGATTCTTCAACATGTAAACGACTTGTCCGCTTGCCGAGCCGCTTGTTCCGACGGAAAAGCCGCCATCGACTGCTTTGGCGTGAATTTCGTCTTGCGTCGAATAAACAATCAGCTCAATGCTTGCCGATTCGCAAAAGACAAATGCGCCGTTTTTCAAGCCCGCGTCAAGATAATCAATCGGGCAACCGAGATCGTAGCCGAACATGCCCAATTCCATTTCGACTTCGGCGGGTTCGGTGACGGGATAAGTTTTTTCGTCGGCAAATTTTTCCCACTCGGCACCTTTTTGACCGGCACGGAATTTCGATTCGGGCAAAGCTTCCGCGCTGAAAATCGGGCTGACGGAAATGTCGCTTGCACCCGTCGACTCGAATTTGATGCTGATTTCGTTGTCGTTGGACAGACTGTAAATCACGCTGACGGATTTGCCGTTGACTTCGGCGGAAAGTTTCAAGCCCTCAGTCAACTGTTCGGCGTTCCAAGGAACATTTGCGAAATCTGCGCCCCCGTCGACTTTGACAGCATTTGCCGCGTCGTCTTTGACAATGAAACGGTTCGTGTAACTTTTGTCGCAGAAACGCATCGACACGATTCGTGCACCGCAGTCGTTGATTTTGAGTTCATTTCCCTTGTTGTTGCGCAACGTCCAAATTGTGGCGTTGTCAACGGATTCTTTTTTGATTGACGGCATGTTTAATCGACCTCCACATTTGAAAAATATTTATCCAAAGTTTTTTGCAGTCGGTTATGAAAATCGCTGACGTTCGACGAAAAAATCAATCGTTCGCCGCCGAAAGATATTTATCCAAAAGTTTTTCGTAATCGGTTATCGGCAACGGGCGCGAGAAGAAATAACCTTGAATTGCCACATCGCCGAGGCTTTTGACGTAATCGACTTGCGCTTGAGTTTCGACGCCTTCAATGACGACATCCATGCCCAAAGCCGTAGCAAGTTCGACGATAAATTTCAGAATCACGGCAACGCGGTCGGATTTTTCCAGTTCGCGAATAAAAGCCATGTCGACTTTGAGCGTGTCAAGCGGCATATCTTTGAGCATGTTGAGCGACGAATAGCCGGAGCCGAAATCGTCCATCAAAATCGGGAATCCAAATTCTTTGAACGTCGCAATCATCGCAAGCAGTTGTTGTTGGTTGTCGGTGTACGCGCTTTCCGTGACTTCAAGCTTAAGCATCCACGGTTTCAATTCGTATTTTTTCAACAGTCCCGAAAGGAAGTCCGGCAAGTCGGGGCTGTAAAAATTCAAACGCGACAAGTTCACGGAAATCGGAACAATCGGTTTGCCCGCGTCCAAAAGTTTTCGTTGCAGTCGGCAGGCCTCTTCCCAAACGAAACGGTCAAGGCGCACGATAAAGCCGTTGCGTTCAAACACGGGAATAAATTTGCCCGGCGACACCATGCCGTGCACGGGATGGAACCAACGCACGAGAGCTTCCGCACTGACGACGGTATTTTTCACGGGATTAAAAATCGGCTGAAGATAAATCGTAAATTGATTTTCCAGCAAGGCGGCTTCCATGTTGCCGGTGATGAGTTGTTCCTCAATCATCTGTTCGCGCATTTTATCATCATAATAGGCGTAGCGCGTCAGGTAACTGCCTTTGATTCGACGCAAAGCCATACTTGCGCGGTCGCACATTTGGTCAATCGGGAGCCGCGTGTTGTCAATCGGATAAACGCCCGCGAAAAATAAAATGTTGTGACTGATGTGCAAAGACTGAATTCGTTCGTCCAAATCTTTAATCAAGCGTTCGATGTCCAATTCGCTTTCGGGCACGCACAAGACGAAATGGTCGGCGTCCGTGCGCGAACTTATCGACGTGCGCGGATTGAGTGTCGCCTTGAAATATTCCGCTGCCGTGCGCAAAATCAAGTTGCCCGTGTCCACGTGGAACAGGTCATTAATAATTTTGAAGCAACTTATGTCCAGGCAAACAATACAGTATTTCGTGTCGTAGCGCGCACCCAAAAGCAAAACCGCTTCCCGATTGAAGGCGTCGCGATTGTAAAGACCCGTCAACTGATCCAGTTTGCTCCCGATTATCGGCAAAATTCCTTCGGCTTTCAAAGCAAGTCGACCTCCTTGTTGCAACTGTTTGTTTCGATTAATTTTTGACTTATTCAACGCAAAAAAACTAATCCCTTCAAAGTCGAAGGGATTTGACAGAAATTTTCGGCGGCAATTTTTTGGAGATTGTTTGTCCGGTTTGTGACTTCGATTGAGTTCGTTCGTCGATTTGAGTTTGTGGATCTACTTTCTTTGCTTGCCCAAATGGTGCGGGCGAGGCGCAAATGCTTGCCGGCGCGCATTTGCCCATTCCGGCCTCAAATTTCGGTTGCGGCTGTCATGTCGACCGAAATTTTTTTCGCGGCAACGTCAATCGAATGAACGACGGATTTCAGCGCGGGTATCAAAATTTTTCCGTCGACTTCAAACACGTCGTTTGAGCCGGTTTTTAAAACGTCGGTAACCGTGCCGATTTTTTTTTCGCCGTCAAAAATTTCGCAACCGATTATGTCGAAGGTGTAAAATTCCCCGTCGGCAAGCGGCGCGGCGTCGGCTCTGTCCACCGTCAAAAATTTGTTCGTCAAAGCCCGTGCGTCTTCGCGACTGTCAACGCCGACAAATTTCATAAAAAGTTGCCCGCCTATATGTTTGACTTGTTCGACAGCGAAAATTTTCCCGCCGACAGAAATTTTTTCAAGCCCGTCGAAACGTCCTTCAAAATCCGTCAGCGGAATTATTTTGACTGTGCCGTCAAGTCCGCGAGCCGCTCCGATTTTCCCGACGATGATTTCATTAACTGCGGATTGCAATGATTTTGTCGTCCTCCACCAAAATTTCAACGTTCATGGCTTCGCGCAGGTTGTCGCCGACTTTCAGCTCAACTTGCCGCTCAATCGTGCCTTGCATGATTTCCGCGCCCGTCGCCAATTTCTCGAAAGTTTCTTTGCGGCGATGAGCTTCCTCAAGCCGACCTTGACGCGGTGCCAATTCGTTGCCGAAAAATTGACGGATTTCGCCTTCGTGTTCCGGCGCACGTTCCAATTCGCGTTGCATGTCCAAATTGATTTGCTTGATTTCAAGTTCCATTTGTTCGCCGACTTTGACTGCCTCGTCGACAAGGCGCGCCCGAAGTTTTTCGGTAAGTTTTGCTTTCACGGTCAAAGGTACCGTTATTTTGATGCTGTCCAAAATTTTTACCTCCTTTGGAAGGGACAAAGGTTAAGGGACAAGGGACAAAATTTTTGATTTCTACTTGTCCCTTCTCCCTTTTCCCTTATCACTAAAAAAAAAGCGGCAAGCTTTGACTGCTCACCGCGCCGATTGTTTTACTCGATGTCGACTGTAACTTTTTTCTTTTCGCGTGTTGCGGCGGATTTGACTATCGTGCGAATCGCTTTGGCAATTCGCCCTTGTTTGCCAATGACCCTGCCCATATCTTCCTGCGCGACGTGCAATTTCAAAATTGTGCGATCTTCTTCTTCGACAACTTCAACTTGCACGTCTTCGGGTTTTTCGACAAGTGCTTTTGCCAGCACAGTTACAAGTTCTTGCATTGTTTTTTTCCTCAACTAAATTGTTCGTCTTTTACTTCGCAGCTTTGGCCGCCTTGCGCTCTTCGTGAATTTTTTTCATGATACCTTTTTTGCTGAGGAGCGAGCGAACCGTATCGGTCGGCTGAGCACCGTTTTGAATCCAGCCGATGATTTTTTCTTCGTCGACGTTGACAACGGCGGGGTTTTTGGTCGGGTCGTAATTGCCTACGATTTCGATAAAACGCCCGTCACGCGGCGAACGGCTGTCCGCAACGACTATGCGATAGAACGGCTGTCTTTTGGCACCCATTCGATTGAGTCTGATTTTTACCAAGGTCTCACCACCTTTCAAGGTTGATTGAAATTTTTAACCGATTTACTTGCCGAACGGGAACTTTGAGCCCAACGAGCCCAAAAGTCCGCTTAAATTCGGGAGCGTCGGCATTTTGACTTTAGTATTCTTGCCTTTTTTGAGTTTTCCTTTTTTGGCTTTGGATTTTTTTGACGCCTGTTGTTGCTGTTGAGCTTGTGCTTGCGTTGACTTGAGCTTACGCATCATCTTGCGCATTTCGTCGAACTGCTTGAGCAATTTATTTACATCGGCAACTTTCGTGCCGGAACCGAGCGCGATTCTTTTGCGGCGTTTGGCGTCGATAATCGAAGTATCTGCGCGTTCTTTCGGCGTCATCGACAAAATAATTGCTTCCATGTGTTTGACTTCTTTGCCGTCAAGATCCAAATCGACACCGCTTAATTTTTTGCGCAGACCGCCGAGACCGGGAACCATGCCGAGTAAATCGTTGAGCGAACCGAGTTTTTTGACTTGCTGAAGTTGCTCAAGAAAATCTTGCAACGTGAATTCGTCGGATTTAATTTTCTTGACCATTTTTTCGGCAGTCTTCGCGTCGATTGCCGATTGAGCTTTTTCAATCAGCGATAACACGTCGCCCATGCCCAAAATTCGGGACGCCATGCGGTCGGGGTGGAAAATTTCCAACGCTTCGAGTTTTTCGCCCATGCCGACAAATTTTATCGGGCAACCGGTAGCCGCTTTAATTGACAGTGCCGCGCCGCCGCGTGCATCACCGTCGAGTTTCGTCAAAACAATTCCGTCGACGCCCAAAGCTTTGTGGAAAGTTTCGGCAACGTTGACTGCTTCCTGACCGATCATCGAGTCGACAACCAACAAAATTTCATGCGGATTGACGGCGGCTTTAATGTCTTTGAGTTCCTGCATCAAGCGTTCGTCGATTTGCAGTCGTCCTGCCGTGTCGATTATCAGCGTGTCGCGGGCGTGTTTGTTCGCGAACGTCAACGAATCTTTTGCGATTTGCACGGCGTCTTGTATGTCTTCGGTGAAAACCGGAACTTCCGCCTGTTCGCCGACAACCTGCAACTGTTTGATTGCGGCGGGACGATAAATATCTGCGGCAACCAGCGCGGGACGTTTGCCCTGTCGTTTCATGAGCATTGCCAATTTTGCCGCCGAAGTCGTTTTGCCGGAACCTTGCAGACCAACCATTAAAATTATCGTCGGCGGGTGCGAAGAAATATTCAACTTCGCCGCTTTGCCGCCCATAAGTTTGGCAAGTTCTTCGTCGACGATTTTTATAACAGACTGCGCGGGCGTCAAGTGACTCAAAATTTCCGTGCCGAGAGCGCGTTCTTTAACTGCTTTCTCGAAGTCACGGACAATTTTATAGTTCACGTCCGCAGACAAAAGTGCCATGCGAACATCTTTTAAAGCTTTGGTAATATCTTCGTCGGTAAGTTTGCCGTGCCCGCGAAGTTTCCGAAAAGCTTCCTGAATGTTTTGGGACAGATCTTCAAACATAAACTTGCCTCTATCAAAATAATAGGCACTCCCAATTACGGCAGTGCCGGATTTTCAAAAATTGGAGGCGACACCCGGAGTCGGACCGGGGATAGAGGTTTTGCAGACCTCGGCCTTACCGCTTGGCTATGTCGCCGCGTCGACGTTCAAGCCGTCAACACAGCGCATTATAAACGCTTAGTTTCGTCAAGTCAAGCATTTATTATCAACCGTTAATTGATTCTGCCTGCGCGTTGTGATAAATTTCCGCAGTGGAGGTGATTCACTTTGCCCGAATTGAATTGGGACGGAAAATCTGACGCGCTCGAACTTGCAAAAAATATTCCTGCGCGGCTTTTGGAGTTTGACGACGAATTGAGTTTCGGCGACGGAAAAAATTTAATCGTGCAGGGCGACAATCTCGTTGCGTTGAAGTCGTTACTGCCGTTTTATCGTGCTCAGGTGAAGTGCGTTTACATAGACCCGCCGTATAACACCGGTGCGGCTTTTGAGCATTACGACGATAATTTTCCGCACGCGCAGTGGCTGTCGATGATGTATCCGCGTTTGAAACTTCTGCGCGAATTTTTGTCCGACGACGGCTCAATTTGGATTTCCATTGACGACGACGAGGCGCATTATCTGAAAGTCTTGTGTGATGAAATTTTCGGCAGGAACAATTTTGTCGCGTCCGTCGTGTGGGAAAAGAAATATTCGCCGCAAAACGATGCGAAGTGGTTATCCGACAGCCACGATTTTATTTTGGTTTATGCACGTGACAAAAACATTTGGCGACCGAATCTTTTGCCGCGAACGGCAGAAATGGACGCCCGTTATAAAAATCCCGACAACGACCCTCGCGGCGTGTGGAAGGCAGGCGATATTTCTGCGAAACGATTGACGCCAAAAGATTGTTATCCAATAACGACGCCGAGCGGGCGAGTTGTTTATCCGCCTGAAGGCACGAGTTGGCGGTTCACTCAAGAAAAATTTGCCGAACTTGTCGCTGACAATCGAATTTGGTTTGGCGCGAACGGCAACAACGTTCCCGCAGTTAAAAGATTTTTATCAGACGTTTTGAGCGGCTCTGTTTCCAAAACAATTTGGTTCCGTGACGAAGTCGGCGACAATCAAGAAGCCAAACGCGAAGTCAAAGCTTTAAATTTTGTTTTCGACACGCCGAAGCCCGAAAGATTGATTCAGCGGATTTTGACTTTGGCGACGAACGCGGGCGATTTGGTCATGGATTGCTTTTTGGGCAGCGGAACGACAGCGGCGGTTGCGCACAAGATGAATCGTCGATATATCGGCGTCGAAGTCGGCGAACACGCGATAACCCACGTTGTCCCGCGCTTGCAAAAAGTTATCGGCGGCGAACAAGGCGGCATTTCAAAATCTGTCGACTGGACGGGCGGCGGCGGATTTAAATTTTGTCGGCTCGGCGAAGAATTTTTGAACGCTGACGGCACGCTGAATCCTGCGGTAACTTTTGAACGTATTGCGGAAATTATTTGGTTCGCGGAAACCGGTCAATCTCTCGACGAAAAATTTTCTCCGCTTATCGGCGTTCACGACGGGCGGGCGATTTACCTTTTGTTCGGCGACGAAAATATTTTGACGACCGAAACTTTTTTGACGTTGCCGACGTATAAAGGCACGAAAATAATTTACGCGTCCGCGTGTCGACTGAGCGAACGATTTCTGCGCGAACACGAAATTATTTTCCGTCACGTGCCGATTGATTTAAAAATTTGAGGTGACGCCCATGCAATTAAAAGAATATCAACAGATAACGCTTGACATTTTGGAAAATTTTTTGTCGGCGGCAAGGGACATCGACATCGCGGCGGCATTTGAACAATTTCGGCAGGCGGAAGATTACCCGAAAAATTATCGACCGCTCCCGCAACTTGAAGACGTGCCTTATGTCTGCTTGCGACTTCCGACGGGCGGCGGCAAAACCTTAATCGGCACGCACGCGATACAAATTGCGGCAGAAAATTTTTTGACGTGCGAAAATCCGTTCGTGCTGTGGCTCGTCCCGACGAAAGAAATTCGGCAACAGACGTTGAAAGTTCTGCGCGACCCGAAAAGTTTTTACGGCGAAATTCTGCGCGGAGCTTTCAACGGACGAGTGAATATTTTTGACGTGGCGGATTTCCGGAACCTGCGCGGCGACGATTTAACCGGCTTGAATATTTGTGTCGCGACGTTCCAATCGTTCAAGGTGACCGACCGCGAAGGACGCAAAGTTTATCAGGCAAACGAAGAAATGACGCCGCTTTTCCGAAACATTCCGCGACAGGAATATTTTCAACTCGACGAACACGGGCGATATCAATCGTTCGCGAATTTGATTTCGTATCTGCGCCCGCTGATGATCGTCGACGAAGCGCACAATTATTCGACGGCTTTGAGTTTCGACGTGACGGAGCAACTGCGACCTGCGGCGGTGATTGAACTGACTGCGACGCCTGCGACAAATTCAAACGTGCTGGTAAAAGTTCCCGCAGACGAACTTCACGAAGCCGACATGATAAAGTTGCCGCTGATTTTGGGCGAAGTGTCGAATTCGCCCGAAAAAACTTTGGATTATGCCGTGCAGAAACGCGCCGCGTTGGAAAAACTTTCATTAGCCGAAAACGATTACATTCGACCGATTGCGCTTTATCAGGCTGAAAACAAAAATCGCGATTACAACGTCGACTACATCGAAAATTACCTGCGCGAAGTGGCGAAAATTCCCGCTGAACAAATTGCCGTTGCGACGGGCGAACGACACGAACTTGACGGCGTGAATTTATTTTCGCGTGACTGCCCGATTCGTCACATCATCACGGTTCAGGCACTCAAAGAAGGTTGGGACTGCCCGTTCGCGTCGGTTTTCTGTTCGCTGTCGAATACGCATTCGCCGAAAGACGCCGAACAACTTTTGGGACGAGTTTTGCGGATGCCGTATGCGTGTCGCAGAAAAATTCCCGAACTAAATAAAGCTCATGCGTTCGTGCGCGTCGAGTCGTGGGAACAAGCGGTTGCCCAAATTAAAGACGACCTGCGCGGCATGGGTTTTGAAAAGCCGGAAATCGAACGAGCGATTTTACATCAGCCGCAACTTTTTCGGGAGACGATAACGCTTGAAACTTCGGAGCCGCCGAAAGTTGACGGATTGGATTTATCGTTGCAACAAAAAATTTCTGTCGAAAAAACTTCGTCGGGCTATTCGGTCACGTTCGCGCAGATTGATTATGACGACATGAACGAGTTGGAAGTTAAACGCGCAAAAATTTTTCCGAAGGCTGAAGACCGCGAAAAACTTTTGAACGAACTTCGCCCGAAAAGTTCAGCGTCGAAAAAATTATCGCCCGCCGAACGCGGAGTAAAATTTTCCATTCCGCAACTGTGCTTGAAATTCGGAGACACAATCGAACCGTTTGCCGACACAGATTTTTTCCCGCCGAATTGGTCGCTTGTCGGCACGGGCGATTATGACTTGCCGTTATCGCACGAAGACCCCGACATAAAACGCACGGAAATTAATCTGCGCGGCGAAAAGTTGACGAGCAGATTTTTGGACGCGTCGCAAGATTTATTTTCGGGCAAGACGAATTGGACACAGCCGGAACTTGTCGGTTGGCTTGCCGACAAAATAAATTTTCAAGCCGTGACGCGTGATGATTTTGCAGATTTTACTCAATGCGCCTTGAATTATCTTATCAACGCGAAAAATTTTTCGCTTGATGAACTTGTTCGCTTGAGATTTTTAATCTGCCGCAAGCTTAAAGAAAAAATCAACGCTCATATCAGCGCGGCGAAGAAACGCGGTTGGCAGACGACACTTTTCGGGAATTCGATTTGCGTCGACAAAAACATTGCCTTGACGTTCGACAACAAAGATTATCCCGCGACAAAATTTTACACGGGCTCGGTTGAGTTCAACAAACATTTTTATCGCGAAGTCGGCGAAATGAATCCCGAAGAAATTTCCTGCGCGCAGTGCATTGACGCCAATCCGCACGTCGAAACGTGGATTCGCAACGTCGAATGTGATTCGGAAAAATCTTTTTGGTTGCAGACGCACACGGACAGATTTTATCCGGATTTCGTCGTCAAGCTCACCGACGGGACTTTTGCCGCCGTCGAATACAAAGGCGAAGTTTACAAAACCAACGACGATTCACGCGAAAAAAATCTTGTCGGCGAACTTTGGGCGAACAAAAGCGACGGACTTTGCAAATTTATCATGGCGGTTAAGCGCGACGATCACGGACGCGATTTATATACACAGCTTAACGAATTTTTTGGAGGTTAAAAATGTCTGCACAAAGCGTTATAAAAAATTTCATGAGTTCTTTGGACTCGACGAGCAAACAGGGCACGGCGGCTCTCGACGAAGCTGTTGCCAAAGTTTCCAATTTCAAAAGCTGGAGCGAACTTGTCAACACGATGGCGGCGGATTGCACGGCTTACGGTTCCGACGGCGACGGTTTCTTGAAAGATTGTTGCGACATAATTCTTGACAACTCGGACACGGGCGCGATTACCGGACTTGACGCGGGCGGCGGTTCGACCAAAACGGCTGAATCAATCGTTCCCGAAAACGGCAGTTGGAGTTATCCGACTTCGACGAGTTTCAAAATTCAAGGCTTGACCGTCAACGTCCCCGAACAAAGCACGTTGAGCGAAAGTGCACAATGGATTGTCGGCGCGTTGTATTCGTGGTGGATTGACGAAAGTTTGTCGCTGATAAAATCGTCGTTCGGATTCAACTTCAACGAAAGCGGCACGACCGTCAAAGAACTGACGATTAGTTTTTACGACAGCTCCGATGGCAAAATGGCGGCGTCGTTTTACAGCAGCGGGCAAAAATCTTCGGAACTGCAACTGCGAATCAACCTGCACTATTTCGGCAACATTGACACGACAGACCCGAACGGCGTCGGCTCAAGCGCGGCTTTGAATTATCTTGACCGCACGATTGCTCACGAATTGGTTCATGCGGTGATGAGCGCGAACGTCGATTGGTACGCGAACTTGCCGACATTTTTCAAGGAAGGTTCAGCGGAACTTGTTCACGGCATCGACGACAAACGTTACACGACGATAAAAAATTTGTCGACAAGCCCGTCGACGTTGAAAAGTTCTGCGACTTCGGGCAGTGGCGTCAATTCATACGCGGCGGGCTACATTGCTCTGCGTTATCTGGCGAAACAGGCATCCGAAGGGCGCGACCCGTCCGTTGCAATAAATCCCGTTACAAGCGACACGGATACAATTCCTGCCGACACAACCGATACGGTTCCCGCAGACACAACCGACACGGTTCCGGCTGATACGGTTCCCGCAGACACAACCGACACCGTTTCAACGGCAAGCACGACTTTTGACGGCACGACGTTAAAAATTTCCGGCGCAATGAATTCCGACGTTTTCTTGAGCGAAACAAATCCTTTCACGGGCGAAACAAATTCTTTGGGCAACGCGGCGGCTGTAATTCTCGACGCTTCCGAAATGACGACGGCGCATTTTCTCGGCGGCAACACGAACGACAATTACATTATCGCGGGCAATTCCGGTTCGACAATGTGGGGCGGTTCATACGGCAGCGACACACTTCAAGGCGGCGCGGGCGTCGATAATTTCTGGTACGTGACGGGCAGCGGCAACGACGTTGCGACAAATTTCGCGACGGGCACGACGGGCGACGTGTTGAGTTTTATCGGCGGCGGATTGGCAGTTGTCCTTCGCGACGGAAATTTTTTGTCCGCGCAGATGACGGACGGCGGTTCGTTCGCGATTGTCACCGACGACGCAACGGCTGACAAAGTGATTAATTATTCACTCGACGGCACGAATATTTTGGCGGCAAAAGTCGGCAACACGAACGCGGCGAACAATTTCATTTACGAAGGCGACGGCATAAGTTATCTCGGCGGGAATTCTTCCGACGTGCTGAATGTTTTGACGGCGGGCGCGGAAGTTAATTTGAGCAACGGAAATTTTTCAAGCATCGAAATTATGAGCGCGGAATTTTCCGGCGGCGGAAATGTTTTGTTCGGCAACGCGGCGGCAAATGAAATTCACAGCGGCGGCAACGGCTCGGCACTTTGGGGCGGCGCGGGACTTGCTGACGATATTTTAATCGGCGGCACCGGTACGGATGTTTTCCTTTACGGCGCGGGCGAAGGCAACGACATTATCATCAACGCGGAAGATGACGACGTGATTAATTTTTATAACGCCACACTTGCCGACGTGACTTTCGCGCAGGAAACCGATTCGGGAATGTTAATCGGTGTCGGACAAAATGTTTTGACTATCGCGGGCACGAATAATACTGCGGTTACTTTTTCGGACGGCTCGTCGTTGCGTTACAATCGCGAAGCAAAAGTTTGGACGAACACTTAAAAATTTTTCGGCAACAAAAAATCCCCCGCAATTCGCAGGGGATAATTTTTTTTGCGCGTTGACAGTTAAAAATTCAAACTATCCAGAACTTCGCCTGTGTCGAGGTCGAAAATTTTAATTCCGTCGTCGGTAATCGTCGCAACGGACGTGCGCTTGTCGGGACGGTTTGACAAATACGGCGACACGGTTCCCGGGTTGAGGAAAATCGTATTGCCGCGTCGTTCCAAAACTGTCGTGTGAACGTGTCCGCTGATAAAAATATCCGCGTGCAGATGAGCCGCCATTTTGTCTTTGTCGGCGTCGGTCGGCAAGTGGTGCCCGTGATTGACGACAATTCGCTTGCCGTTCGCGAAAACATGAGCATACGGCGCAAGCGGTGTTTCCAAAACGTCATCATCAAGTTCGGAATCACCGTTGCCGCGTGCAATGACGAATGGGATTTTCGATTCGTTGATTCGTGCCGTCAAAGCTTTCGGATTGTAATCGTCGACGCGATAATTGACGTTTCGCGCTCCGTGATTCAAAACGTCGCCCGCGTGCAGAATCAAATCCGCGTCCGCAAAAAATTTTTCCATCGCCAAGGCAACTCGCGTGTCGTAACCGTGTGTGTCGCTGATAACTCCGATTTTCATTTTAAGCCCTCCTAAAGCCGTTCTAAAAGCAATTTTAGTTTGTGTATCTGCAAATTTTGACGAAAATCGCCAATGTATTTTCTGTAATTTTTGCGCGCAAAGTTTTGAGTTATGACGGTGCTTGCGTGACCAATTTTGACAGTTGCTCTGCTCTCAATCAGCCGCGTTGTGTATCGAAAATTTTTACCGTTGAGAACAGGCAACGTAAAATAAAATTTTAGCCCAAAATTGTTACCATCGCAATTAACGCGCCAAGTATAGCAGAAACAACCGGTGCAAGCAAACGACTTTCGGATTGCGAGTTTCAAGCGAATTGCGGCGAATTCAATTTTGTCGTCGAGAATGTCTTTAACGCGGGCAAAAAAATATCGCAGGCGGCGATTCAGTCGTCTTTTACAGCAGCAATCAGATTGGCATCAGCAACGTCTCCATTTAAGTCAACCGGCACTGTTAGGGTTCGTTGGTAAGCTATCAAGCGTTGTCGCTGCGATTGAATTCGTTCGCCTTCGCCTGCGCGTGGGGCGGTGTCAAGTTCGTCGTTAATTAATTTACCAACAGCTCCCGGATAAAGTAGGCGGCGTACGTTACGAATCAGCAAGTTGCCCATTTTCGTTTAATTCGCTTCTCGTCCGAAATTTTGGCACTTGTGAGACGACTCTTTGTGTCCTGATACGCTTTGCAATAAAAATTAACACAGAAAAATTTTTCCTAAACACGAAAGGGCGCGTTTCTTTTCCGACGAAAATCGATACGCGGATTGCTATTCAAACATGAAGCTTTTCGCGTGCGCCAATACAACTATGTTTGTCGGCATGGCGGCTCAGAGGAGTTTGACCGTTTGAGCGAATACTTCGCAACGATGCCTTACGGTGAAAACATTTTGGAGCTGGGCGCGTATCCGTATCAATTCTTCGACAAAGTTCAGGACTTTGAAGATGATTTTAAAGACTTCATCAATACGCCGAGTAAAAAAAATCCCGCCGAATTTTTCGACGGGTAATTTTTTTGCGGGTGACGAAAACTTACTTTCTGTCTTTGAAGTCTTTGTCAATGGCTTTTCGCCAACTTCTGTCGTCGAAGAAATTATCCATTGGAGCGGCGGCAAAGGCACTTGCGAAATGTCCGACGGCTCTGAAAAGTTCCGAAGTTCCGCGACTGTCCGCGTGATAGTTGACGGCACGGCGGGCGTCAATGCCAAGATGTCCCGCTACTTCAATCGCATCAATGTTCGCGCCGAGGAAAATAAATTCCCAGCCGAGTTCCTTTTGCTTGCCAACAAGTTCCTTGATGTCGCGGTACGAAAAATGTTCACTGGCATTTTCCATACCGTCGGTCGTAATGACGAACAAAGTTTTTTCGGGGCGGTCTTCGTCGCGGGCGTATTTGTGAACGTTTTTGATGTGTTTGACGGCGTCGCCAATCGCGTCCAAAAGTGCTGTCGTTCCGCGAGTTTCGTAATCTTTTTCGGTGAGCGGTTTGACTTCGGCAATCGGAACACGGTCATGCAAAACAATCGATTCGTGGTCGAACAAAATCGTCGAGACAAGCGCGTTGCCTTCCAGTTCCTTTTGTTGTTTCTGAATCATGGAATTGAAGCCGCCGATTGTGTCGCTTTCCAAGCCCGACATTGAGCCGGAACGGTCGAGGATAAAAACTATTTCTGTCATGGTGGTAACCTCCTTTTGTCGAAGTATACGAAATTTCCGCAGGGTGAAGGTCGCCTGACAAGTGACAAATTAACCGCCCGGCAACGGTTGTTCGACGAGACAATCGCGTCGGCAAGATTGGATTTCGTTTCCATGAAAAAACGCCGCACTTTGGCGGCGCAGTAAAATTTTATTCGGTGACAACTTAAGCGGACAGACTGTTTCGCTCAAGCCGATTTTCGTTTTTTAGTCGGGCTCATAGCCGAGCTCTTGCGATTTGCTCAGCCAGTATTCGTAAATTTCGGTGCTTTGCTGGACGCCCCAACCGTTCAGGTACATCATGGCGAGTTTGTAAGCCGCTTCGCCGTAACCTGCATTTGCAACTTGTTCGTACATCTCGGCAAGTTTGTAGTTGTTCCGATCTTTAGAGGCAAACCAATCATTCGCGTATTGCAACATGCCGTAGTAAGCACCTGCTTCAGCGGCTTTTTTCATCCAATATTCCGCCAGATTAATGTTTTTACGTATGCCGGTGCCCCAAAGATAGCAGAGACTCAAATTTGACATGCCGTTGGGGTCGCCTGCCTCCGCCGATTTTTTGAACCATTGAAAAGCTTCTTGAAAATCTTGCTCGACACCGTATCCGCCTTGGTCGTAAATCAAAGCGACGCTGTTCATTGCGTTGGCGTTTCCTTCGTTCGCTGCCCGTTGGAAATAACGCAACGCTTCTTTGAAATTCTTATCGACGGAGCCTTCACCGTTACGGAACATTTCACCCATTGCAATTATCGCGTTAACGTCGCCTGCGTCCGCCGCTTGTTTGTAATATTTGAAAGCGAGAGCAGAATTTTTTTCCGTTCCTTCGCCGTAACGATAGCAGCCCGCCAAATTGATTACGGCGGCGGTATTGGCATTTATATTGTCGAGTTCGACCGCCTTTTTGTAAAGCTCAAAAGCTTTGCGCGGATTTTGCTCAACGTATTCGCCGTTGCTGTACATGACGCCGAGACGATTTGCCGCCCAAGAATTGCCGAATTGCACGCCTTTTTCGTAGCATTCGACGGTTTTGGCAAGATTTTTTTTCGTGCCCCTTCCGTCATCATACATTTCGCCCAATAGGAACCACCAGCCGCTGTCTTCGGGAGCAAATTCGGTTGCCCGCTTCATACATTTGAAGGCTTCGCGCTTGTCGTCTTCCGATGCGTCGTCGCGACTGAGTAAAAGAGCGTATCTACCGAAAGAATTGCTGTCATTTTTTTCCACGCCGAGTTTGAGCCAATGCCGAGCCGCGTTAATGTCTTGTTCAATGCCGCCTTCACCGAAATAGTAAATGTATCCTACTGCCCCAAAAGCTTTCGTGTAGCCGAGTTCGGCGGACTGTTTGAACTTTTCGAGCGCAGTCGTCCAATCGTTTTCGCCGTAAGCGGCGTCTTGAGCTTCCTCGAACAATTCTTCGGCGCGGTTGGATGTTGCCTCTTCGGTTAATTTAGCGACAGTTTTTTGATAGTCGTCATCGAAACGAATTCTCTCGAACGTGATGTTGAGCGCGTCGAAGTCAACGATTTTGTCGCTTTTGATGACGGCGCGAACGTTTTCGCCAATGCCGATATAAGTTTTGTCCGTCTCGGTCAACGGAATGACGAATTGGCTTGAGGCAAGATAAATCCTGTCGAAGTCTTGAGCTTCCGCGTCAAATTCTGATTGATTGAAGACGACGAGCGCGCTACCGTCCGTAAGTTCTTGTTCGACTTGCGCCAATAACTCTTTGTCGGCGGTGAGCTGTCTCAGGCGTCTCATTATTTCGGTGATGTCCGGTTCGTCGTCGCCTTCAATTTCAAAACCGAAAATCGCGCCGAGTTTCCTCGACAAATTGTTTTCGTCTTTGGAAAGTTTTTCGACAGCGGCAACTTCTTCGACGTAGTTGCGAGCTTTGAGCCAACGAATCAATCTGCGGTCACGGAAATAACCGAGAACCGACTTGATGTCGAAATGCTCTTTGAGTTCTTCGAGCGTGTTGGCTTTGAAGCCGTCCGCCATTATCAGCGGGAATTTTACCAACGCCATAAAATCAACTCCTTAAAATAAACTGGTCAAGAAATTCAATGCCTTGCTTGCAAAATTTTTGGCTTTTGTGACGACGGTGGCGAGACCTTTTTTAACAGTCTTCGTCACGCCTGCGGCAACTTTTTTCACCGTGTTAATCCCCGCGTGAATTTTCTCTTGAATGTCTTGCGAGGAACACTGCGTCAATACAGCACCGACAGCGACGCTCAACGCGGGACCTACAACCGGAATTGGTGCGAGCAATTTGGCAGGCAGTCCGGTCGTGCAAAAATCTGCAATGGCGGCGACGGAAGCCCGCCCGACGTTTTCAATGGCTTGCAAAGGAGAAATTTTCCCCGTGACGACGCGCCCGATGTTTTTGAAACTCTCGACGCCGACGCAGGCAATGTTCGTGATCGCGCTGACGGGCATGTTCTTAGGCAGGAACGGAATTTTACCCGCCGCATGACTGATTTTCAAAACCGCAGTTGCCGCCAACTTCAAACCTTCGTCAAGCGAACTGCCCGTTGATTCTTCGCTCAAGTCCTGTTGAAAAATTTCTTCGCCGGGCATTTCGGAAACTTCGGCGGGAATCATCATGCCTTGCGAGCCGATTAAATCCGCTTGCAGAGCCAGTTGTTCGTCGAGATAGACGCGGTCATAGCGATTCATTTTGCTACCGTTCACTTCCGGCGGATTTTGTTCCGTGAGCTGATTGACCGTTTCGGTGATGTCGATTGTATTCGGGTCTTGCAAGGCGTTGAGCATGACTTGGTTGCCGCGTCCCAAAGCCAAATTCGCCTGCGCGAGATATTCGTTTTTCTGTTGCTCCGTCAAATTGCTGTTCTCAATGAAATTTTTCAGCCATTGTTCTTTCGATTGACGAGCGGCGGCGGCTTGTTCGATACTGCGCAAGTTCGTGTTGAATCTGCTGACGGTCGATAAAATTTCTTCGGTGAGAGAGTCCGCCTCGTTCGCGGTGTGTTCGTTTTCCGTCAAAACTTTCGACAGCCACGTCGCATTATCGGTTTCGCCTTTTGTCGCGAACGATTTAAAAATTTCTTTGGCGGTCGGTGCGAGTGTTTTGAACAAATCGAGAAAGTCAAATGCCATGGTTATCCCTCCGCTAATCAGGAAGCCGATTTCAGTTTGAGATCTTCGTAAACTTTTTTCATTTCAACTATCGCGTCTTTCATGATTTCCGACAGCGAATGAGTCTCTTTGATGACCGAAAGTATGTCGTCGGTGGTGAGCGCGTCTTTTTTGCGGACGAATGCGCTTTCGATGCCTTCGCGGACGACGCCTTCCAAGTCGGCACCGCAATAACCTTTCGTTTCGGCAACCAGTTTGTTGAGGTCGATGTTCTTAAGGTCAGCTTTGCGGCGTTTCTTTACATGGATTTCGAGAATTTTTCTGCGTTCGTCGTCGTTGGGCAAGTCGACGTAAAAAGTTTCGTCGAAACGTCCCTTGCGCAAAAGTTCGGGCGGCAACGAATTAATTTTGTTCGCGGTTGCGAGAACAAAAGCCAGCGAATCTTTTTCCTGCATCCAAGTAAGGAAACTGCCGAACAGTCGCGTCGTCACTTCGGAACCGCCGCTGCCAATTCCGGCGAAAGCTTTTTCCAGCTCGTCAATCCAAAGCACGCACGGAGAACTTGCTTCCGTAAGTTTGATTGCGCGGCGCATGTTGCCTTCCGATTCGCCGACGTACTTGCCCATAAGTCTGCCCATGTCCAAACGCAACAACGGCACGTCGAAGGCTTTTGCGGCGGCTTTTGCAGTCAGAGATTTTCCGCAACCGGGCATTCCGGCGATTAAAACGCCTTTGGGGATGTCAACGCCGAAGTCTTGAGCTTTCTTTATCTGTTTGAAAATTTCCGCCTTACGAAGGAGCCAAGCTTTGAGGTTTTCAAGCCCGCCGATGTCGTTCATGCTTTCCTTGACGTGAATCATTTCCAAAATTCCCGACTTGCGAACCATTTGTTGTTTTTGTTCGAGGACAAGCGTCAAGTCGGAATAAGTCAACATTCCGTCTTCTGCCACCGCGAGCGAAAGAATGTTTTCGATTTCCGTTTGCGACAGCCCCTTCAAGCGCGTAACGAGTTTGTCGAGCAAATCTTTTTCGGGCACGTCGATATACTGTCTTTCCGAAAAATTGACGATGAGTTCCTTGATTTCGTCGGTCGTCAAAGTGTCGAGTTCCATGATTGTCGTGAAATTTTCAAGTTCTTTGGGAAGCGGCACGAGCGGCGAAATGATGCAGATGTTCAAATTTAACTCACCGTCGTTGATTTTTTGTGCGACGAATTTAAGGGCGGAAATGGTTTCGGGCTTGTCCAACGAAAAATGAGCGTCTTCGAGAAGCAAAATCTTGTTGTCGAGGTTTCCGTCGTCAAGCAAAAGCCTTAAGGTTGCCGCCAAGTCAGCTTTGGGAATGGTCAACGGCGGGTCGACACTGTAATCGCAAGCGTCGGACAAACTCCACTCGATGACGCCACGCCCGTTTTGCCGACAAATATCGTGAATGATTTTCTTCGCTTTGCTGTTCTCGAAAGTGTCGACGTAAAGAATCGGAAAGCCGGCATTGATGTACCGAACGAAATTCAGTTCAAAGTTTCGCATAAACATGACCTCCT
>JAFUYE010000082.1 GCA_017470715.1 Selenomonadaceae bacterium | reverse complement strand
TTTCGTTTACGAACTTTGCGACGCTGTCAGAATTCGCACCGGTCAACGCGGCGCAGAAGCGATTATGGATATTCCCGGCGAAAAAATTTTTTGAGCTTTAAGCTGTAAGCTTTTAGCTTTAAGGTGTGACGGTCGAAGATTTTCCTTAAAGCTTAAAGCTCTAAGCTCAAAGCTAAAATTGGAGGTTACCCGAATGAAAAATTTGCTGTACACCATCAAAGCGAACACCCCCAAAGATGAAATCATCCGTCAGCTCAAAGAACACCCCGAAATAAAATTTGTGTCGCTGGTCGGCATCGATTTGGCGGGCAACGACACCGACGAAAAAATTCCCGTGCGTCTGTTTTTGAAAGACATTGACGATTTTTATGCGGGCACGGCAGTTCAAACCGACGGCAGTTCAGTCGTCTTGCCGGGAATTGCCACGCTCAACAACGCGAAAGTCGATATGCCCGTTGATCCGAACGTCAACTGGTTCGTCGATTACAACTTCGAGTATTTCGACGACGAAACGAATAAACCCGTCGGAACGGTTAGAATTCCTAGCTTTTTGATTCACGAAGGCAAACGCGTCGATTCGCGTTCAATCCTCACCGACACGCTGACTTTCGTCAAACGCGAATTGCTTGATCTTTTCCGCAAGCAACCTGAAATTGACGGGCTTGACGTGAACGGCTCCGACATAACCGACATTGTCTTTACTTCCGCGACCGAACTTGAATTTTGGGTAAAAACTCCGCTTGAAGAAGCGGCTATCAAAGAAATGAGCGCGTCGCAGGTTTTGCAGGAACAGTACTGGGAACGCACTCACGGCGCAGTTCGCAGCGCGTTGGAAAAATGCGTCGTGGCTTTGGACGAATACGGTTTCGGCGTCGAAATGGGTCACAAAGAAGTTGGCGGACTCAAAGCGCAAATTGACGAGTCGGGTCACCTTACTCACGTTTGCGAACAGTTGGAAATCGATTGGCGATTCGCCGACGCCGTGCAAGCTGCCGATAACGAAATGTTTGTGCGGACAATCGTCAAAGAAATTTTCCGCGCCGAAGGTCTCGAAGTCACTTTCAAAGCGAAACCGATGATCGGGCTTGCCGGCAACGGCGAACACACGCACATTGGTCTTGCCGCCGTGACTTCCGACGGAAAAATTCACAATCTCTTTGCCGCGAAAAATCCTTACGAAGATTTTATGAGCGCGGTCGGTTACGGTTCGATTATGGGCTTGCTGAAAAATTACGAAGTCATCAACCCGTTTGTCAGCGCAACAAATGATTCGCTCAATCGTCTCAAGCCCGGCTTTGAAGCTCCGGTGTGCATCGTTACGAGTTTGGGGCACACGCCGAAAATTCCCAGCCGTAACAGAACGATTTTGGCGGGACTGATTCGCGACTTGAAAAATCCCATGGCGACACGTTTTGAACTTCGCGCCTGCAATCCGTACACGAATACTTATTTGGTTTTGGCGGCGGCATATTCGGCGATTCTTGACGGCGTTCGTTACGCGATTGAAAAATCTGCGGTTGATTTGCTCACCGAACTCAGCAAGAAAGCCGGTCAAGACGGTTTCTATCTTGAAAAATCCCGCGCTTATCGTTCCGAAGCCGACGTTTTCGAGGACTACACCGCCGAAGAACGCGACGCAATGTTTGGCGCACCGCCCGCAACCGTTTGGGAAAACATGGAGGCGTTCGAGAAATATCCCGCGAAAGTCAAAGTTATCACTGCCGGCGGCGCACTTCGTTCGCAGATCATTAAATCTTTCCGTGAAGGCGCATTGCTCCGTTGGAAAACTGAAATTATCGCCAGAATTCTGCCCGAAATGCGCGACATTGTTCGTCATGCGCGCCTGATTGAAAGCAATTCACGCACCGACCAAGATTCTTACAACTGGAACAAAGTCAAAGCTTTGCGCGAATATCTTGCCAAAGACTCAATCGACAAAAAAGCCCTGTTCACGCGGCTGACCAACGCTCTCAAAAGCGGCGACTTCGCGACGGCTTCAAAATTGCAGATCGAAATGTACGACAAGATTGAGGAGCTTAAAACCCTTTACGACGAATATGTCAACAACAACATTTGAAATTTTCTGTGGGGGCGGCGGGCAGTCAAAACTACTCGTTGCCCTTTTTGTTATGCGTGGAGGAAATTTTTATGTGCAGAATCGGAGCTGTCAAAAGCAAAAAGCCCGTGTACCCGTCGACGGCACTGCGCTTGATGTTGCCGCAACAGGAAGGTCACGACAATTCGGGCTTCGCAATGGTCATGCAAGATTTGTCGGGCGTGTTCGCGCTTTACAAAGACAAGCCGTTACTTTCAATGGCGTGCACCAAACAGGGAGCGCGGCTCGTCGAAGATTACATGTCGGCAAAAAATTTCGTGAAAATGGCGGAGTGGTTGCCCGTCCCGAACAAACAAAGCGGCTTGGATATTCAAGCGATGCCGTATTACATTTTCCGCAACTACGATTATCCCGAACACTACGACGACGCGCAGAGCCGTGAAAATTTGCTTTTGGACACGCGGCTTGCCTTACGAAAAATTTTGACGGAATCGAATCAAGGCTACGTTTATTCGTTTTGGCCGGACGTGTTGACGCTGAAAGAAATCGGCGACCCGCGTGACATTGCAACTTATTTTCGGCTTTGGGACGACAATGGCACGTTGCTGGCGAAAAATATTATCGTTCAGTGCCGACAGAACACGAATTACAAAATCGTTCGGTACGCGGCGCATCCGTTTTTCCTGCAGGGCTACACACTCTGCGCGAACGGCGAAAATACTTTCTACACGAAAAATAAAGAGTTCCAGAAAAATCTTCACCGCGGCTATATCGGCTTTGAGTCGGATTCGCAAAATTTTTTGTACACGTTGCATTACGTCCTGCACGAGCTGAAATGGTCAATTCCGTATTACAAACACGTCATAACGCCGTTGCCCTTTGCCGAAATTGCCGAACGTCCCGACAAAGATATTTTGCTGTCGATTCGTCAATCGTTGGCGCACCTTGAAATTAACGGTCCCAACACGATTATTGCGGGCTTGCCCGATGGGCGCATGATGACTTGTTGCGACTCGAAAAAATTGCGTCCCGTGGTTGTCGGCGGCGACGACACGACGATTGCAATTTCTTCCGAAGTCTGCGGCATAAACGAAATTTTGCCCGACAGAAATTTTGAGCGCGACATTTACCCGAACGAGCGCGAAGTCGTCGTGATTGATAACGATTTGGGGGTGACGAGATGGAAGCAGTAAAAGTTCAAGACATTGCGATTAACGATTTGCCTTGGCAGATCGAATATCACGCCGACCGTTGCACAATGTGCGGCAGTTGCGTCGCGTCGTGCACGTTCAAAGCGATTAAGGTCGAAGTTCAACGGAAATCCGTCACGTTCTCCGAAGCGAATCAGCCCGAACCGATTCACCGTCAATGCGCGATTCCCGTCATCAAGCAGGTTGCCGACATCAACAACGCGTGCCGAGGTTGCGGCATGTGCGAAAAGGTTTGCCCGAATAGCGCAATTCGCGCCGTGAGAAATTCCGACAACCGCAGAAATTTGCTGAGCAATCGCCCGATTAAGCGCGGCGGTCGAACAAATTTAAACGCTCAACGGACGCTTGATAAAATCATCGTCGGAAGAATTTCGCAAATGACTGACCCGTCGCTTGATTCGATTCGTCACACTTTCGACATTCGTTCGCCGTTGGGACGCGTCCTTTCGCCGAAAGAATTGCCGTTTCAAGTCGTCGACGGCAAACTTGTCGCCAATAAAAAAACTCCGCCCGTGCGTTGGATTTATCCGCTGATTTTTTCGGATATGTCAATCGGCGCGCTGTCAACTCGTGCGTGGGAAGCGGTTGCAATGGCGGCGGCTTACCTCAACGAAAAATGCAACCTGCCTGTGCGAATGAGTTCCGGCGAAGGCGGAATGCCCGTCAGACTTTTGGAGTCGGAATATCTGAAGTACTTCATAATTCAAATCGCGTCGGGACATTTCGGCTGGAATCGAATCATCAAAGCGATGCCGAAAATGAAAGTTGACCCGGCGGGCGTGCTGATAAAAATCGGGCAAGGCGCAAAACCCGGCGACGGCGGTTTACTTCAAGCGGAAAAAGTTGCTCCGCACGTGCAGGCAATTCGCGGCGTCCCGAAAGCAACTTTGTCGTCCCCGCCGAATCATCAGGGGCTGTACTCAATCGAAGAGTCCGTTCAGAAAATGCATCTGTCGTTGAACGCGGCATTTGGTTTTCGGGTTCCCGTGGCGATAAAATGTGCGGCGTCGTCAACTTCGGTCTCGGTTTACAACAATTTACTGCGCGACCCGTACAAAATTTGCGGCGGATTTTTTATCGACGGAATTCAAGGCGGCACCGGCGCGGCAAATGAAATTTCGCTCGACCACACGGGACATCCCGTCGTTTCAAAAATTCGCGACTGCTACAACGCGGCTGTCGAACAGGGCGCACAAGGTCAAATTCCGCTTTACGGCGGCGGCGGTATCGGCTTGACGGGCAACGCGGCGGCTGACGCTTTCAAAATGATTTGTCTCGGTGCGAACGGAGTTTTCTGCGGAAAAATTTTGATTCAACTGCTCGGCTGTGTCGGCAACGAAAACGGTCGCTGCAACGCCTGCAATACCGGCAAATGTCCGACGGGAATTTGTACGCAAAATCCGCGACTTGTCAAACGGCTCGACGTTGACAGAGGCGCACAACGAATTGTCGATTACGTCCTTGCTTTCGACGCGGAGTTACGCAAATTGATGGCTCCGATTGGCAACAGTTCCCTGCCCGTCGGAAGAAGTGACGCGCTTGTTTCAACCGACAAAGCCATTGCCGACAAGCTCGGAATTCAATACGTCTGCTGAGGAGATTTTGAGATGTTGAAGATTGACACGATTAGAAATCATGAACGCATGTCGACGCAAGATCTTTTGCTTGAGATTGAAGCGGCAGTCAAAAACGGCGAAACGGATTTTGACATTGCGGCAAGCGGTCAACACAATATCGGCGGCGCGGTTTGGAATTCGGACGGCAAGACGTTGAAATTTCACGTGACGAACGCCGGTCAACGCGTCGGCTCAATGTGTCTGCCGAATACCGAAATTGTCGTTGAAGGTTCGACTTCCGCTGATGTCGGTTGGCTCAATTCGGGCGGCTTGATAACCGTCAAAGGCGACGCGGGCGACACAGCGGGACATTGCTCAAGCGGCGGAAAAATTTATATCGGCGGACGTGCGGGCACTCGAACGGGTTCTTTAATGAAACATGATCCGCTTTACGAAGAGCCGGAACTGTGGATTTTGAAAAACGTCGGAAGTTTTTCGTTTGAATTCATGGGCGGCGGACGTGCTGTTATTTGCGGCGTCGACTGCGAAAATTTTTCGTCGGTGACGGGCGAACGTCCCTGCGTCGGCATGGTCGGCGGCGTCGTCTACGTGCGCGGAAAAATTTCCGATTATCCCGAAGATATTCTTTGCCTTGAACTTGACGCGGACGACGTTGCTTTTATCAAAGGCGGCTTGAATCATTT
>JAFUYE010000081.1 GCA_017470715.1 Selenomonadaceae bacterium | reverse complement strand
TAGATCAATAGATCGATAGTTGGCGCGGAAAATCTATCGATCTATCGATCTCTCAATCTATCGATCTATCAATCTATCGATCTATCAATCTATCGATCTATCAGTCTAGTCCCTAGTCTCACACAGGAGGTTTTTGACATGAAAATTGTTGTTTTGGACGGATACACGCTCAACCCCGGCGATTTGAATTGGGACGGCTTTAACGCGCTCGGTGACTGCAAAATTTACGACCGCACAAGCTTAACCGACGAAAACGAAATTATTTCGCGTATCGGTGACGCGGAAGTTGTCATCACGAACAAAACGCCGCTCACCAAAAATATTTTCGACGCTTGCAACATTCGTTACGTCGGAGTTTTGGCAACCGGTTACAACATTGTCGACGTTCAAGCCGCTCGCGAAAAAAATATTCCCGTCACGAATATTCCCGACTACAGCACGCAATCCGTCGCGCAATTTGCTTTCGCACATCTGCTGGAAATTTGTAACCGTGTCGGCGAACACAGTCAAGGCGTTCACGCGGGTCGTTGGGAAAAATCCGCCGATTTTTGTTACTGGGATTATCCGCTGATTGAACTTGCCGGAAAAACCATCGGCATTATCGGTTACGGGCGAATCGGTCAAGCCACGGGCAAAATTGCTCACGCGTTCGGCATGAAAGTTATCGCGTTCACTCCTCGGCGCGAAGTCGGCACGAAATTGGGCGATTGCACGTTCGTTGCGCTTGACGAACTTTTTAAAACTTCGGACGTTATCGCGTTGCATTGTCCGCTGTTTCCGTCGACGCAGGGAATTATTTGCCGTGAAAATATCGCGAAAATGAAAGACGGCGTCATAATTTTGAATAACAGTCGCGGCGGATTGGTTGTCGAACAGGATTTGCGCGAAGCTCTCGACAGCGGCAAAGTTTACGCGGCGGGCGTCGACGTTGTGTCAACCGAACCGATTAAAAGCGACAATCCGTTACTCGGCGCGAAAAATTGTTTCATCACCCCGCATATCAGCTGGGCTCCGAAAGAATCACGAATTCGGCTGATGAATATTGCCGTCGAAAATCTCAAAGCTTTTATCGCGGGCAATCCCGTCAACGTCGTCAACAAATAACATGCGAAAAATAATTTTACTCCTGTTTTTGGACGTTTTGACAACGGCGGCGGTCGCAGGTTACGTTTTCATGACACGCGGGCTCGACGAAGCGATTTTGGTCGGACTGTCGGTCTTTGTCGCGTTTTCGCCGATATGTTTAATCATTGCGTCGCCGTTCACGCTTTATCTTGCGTCAAGAAAAATTGTCGAAGCGGGCGTGACGATAAAAAATCCGGACGCGCTGAAAACTGTTGCGGACGTGAATGTTTTAGCCTTGCCGTACAATCGAATTTTGACGGGCGGAGAATTTTACGTGACGGATTTGGTGCCCGAAGGTTTATCGCAAGCCGCGTTGCTCACGATAGCCGCAAGTGCCGAACGCGACGCACAACACATTTTGGGACGAACAATTTACGATACGGCGGCTCATCGGGCTTTGAGACTGCAAGGTTCGACAAATTTTCGTGAATTGGCAGGTCGCGGCGTCGAAGCGTCGGTTACGGGAACTTTGGTGCGCGTCGGACATCCCGCTTGGGTCGAAAGTCAAGGTGCCTCGGTCAGCGCGAATCTTCGCACGAAAATTGATCAACTCGTCGTCAAAGGCAAGACGGTTTTGCTTTTCAGCATGAATCACGTTGCTCGCGGCGTTATCGCGCTCAAAGACGAAATTAACGAAGACGCTCGGAAATTTTTGGCGGCATTGCAGTTGCGAAAGATTGAAACGCTTTTGTTGACTGCCGCGCCGAAAAAAATGGCAAGTCGTCTGTCAAAAGAGTTCCCGCTCAATCACGTGCGAACAAATTTGACGCCCGAAGGCAAAGCTCGCGAAGTTCAAATTTTCCGCGCCAAAGGAAACATCGTTGCGGTTGTCGGAAACGAATTTCACGATTTGCCCGCGCTGATTAATGCGGACGTGTCATTTTTTTTGGCGGACGGCTCACTTAATCCCGAAGAACTCAACGAAATAAAAATCGACTTTGAAATTCCGTCGCTCGAAAAATTTTTGACGGTTTACTCAATCGCCCGAAAAGTTATCAGCGTTTTGAAACTCAATCGGCGAATTGCTTTGGCGTCGTGGATAATTTTGGTGCCGCCGTCGGTCATTTCCGCGCTTGAAAATTCACCGTTGCCGTGGCATCCGTTGGCATCGGTTGCGGGCGTTGCAATTTTCGCCGCGATAATTTTGGCAAACTCCCTGCGCATGAAATAAGCTTTGAGCCGGTAAAATTTCAATCCTTAAAGCTTAAAGCTTATAACCTTAAAGCTAAAAATGGAGGTTTTAACAATCAAAACGCAAATCAACGGCTCGCGTCTGCAAAAATTGTTCCAAATCAAACCCGCACAAATAATTATTTTAAGTTTCGTCTTGATGATTTCAATCGGGACATTTTTTTTAATGTTGCCGATAAGCACGACGAACAATCGCGGGCTGGAATTTTTCGACGCGCTTTTTGTCTCAACTTCCGCCTCGTGCGTAGTCGGCTTGACGGTTGTCGACTTGCACAACGATTTAACGATTTTCGGGCAAATTGTTATGCTGATTCTGATTCAAATCGGCGGGCTCGGAATAATGACGTTGGCAACGCTCGTTGTGCACAAAATGGGCTATCGTTTCCGCCTGAAAGAAAATGTCGTGCTGCAAGAGTCGCTGAATCAAGGTTCGCAAGCCGGTTTGGTGACTTTGATTCGCCGAATAATCAAATACACGCTCGTTATCGAAGGATTTTTCGCCGTGCTGCTGACAATTCATTTCGCGCCCGAATTCGGTTGGAAATCTGTCGGTTACGGGATTTTTCATTCGGTCTCGGCTTTCTGTAACGCGGGCTTCGATCTGTTCGGAAATTATGACAGTCTCTGCAAACGCGGCGACGATTTTTTTCTGCTGGCATGTCTCGGTTCGCTGATTTTGCTCGGCAACACGGGCTTTACCGTAATTTCGGACGTGATTAACCGCCGCAGTTGGAAAAAATTTTCTCTGCACACGAAAATTGTTTTGGTCATGAATTTCGCGCTGATTGTTATCGGCGGCACAATAATTTTCGCGGTCGAACATTTTAACCCGTACACGCTGGAAGGTTTGCCGTTGAGCGAACAAATTGCGCAATCGGTCTTCACGTCGGTTTCTTGTCGAACAGCGGGCATGAACACGTTTATTTTGGACGAAGCGGAACAAATTACGTTGCTGACGATGATTCTGCTGATGTTTATCGGCGCGGCTCCCCTGTCGACGGGCGGCGGAATCAAACTCACAACGTTTTTTGTCGTGATTATGTCGATGTGGTCGGTTTTTCGCGGGAAAAGTGAAGTTGTCATCTTCGGGCGAAGAATTTCCGAAAAAATTCGCAATCAGGCGTTTGCAATTTTCACAATGGGCACGCTTTGGGTTATCACGGCGGGAATAATTCTTTCGGCGATTGATGGCGAAGTTCATCAGCTCGACGCGGTAATTTTTGAAACTGTTTCGGGTTTCGCGACGGTAGGAATGGGTATCGGCATAAGTTCCGATTGGAATTCGTTGGGCAAATTGATTTTGTCGCTCACAATGCTCGTCGGCAGGGTCGGAATCATGACATTTATGGTTTCGCTCATCACTCAACGCGAAGATCGGATAAAATATCCGCCCGAAGACATTATGATTGGTTGAGGTGAAAAATTTTGGCGAAAAAAAATTTTGCGGTACTCGGTCTCGGTCGTTTCGGTCGAAATGTCGCTTTGACGCTCGAAGAAATGGGCTATGACGTGCTCGGCGTCGACAAAGACGAAAATGTTGTTGCGAATCTGTCCGAAAGTTTGACGCGTGTCGTGAGTTTTGATGTTCGTGACGTTCGTGCGCTGAAAGAGGCGGGCATTGACAATTTTGACACGGTTATTATCGCGTCGAAAAATCTTGAATCAAGTTTGATGGCAACAATGCTTTGCAACGAAATGAACGTGCCGGAAATCGTCGTTAAAGCGATTGACGAACGACATGCGAAAATGGCTGAGCAACTCGGCGCGACGCAGGTAATTTTTTCGGAACGCGACACGGCTCGACGCGTGGCGATAAATCTTGTTTCGACGAACGCGGTTGACTTCATAAGCGTTGACGTGGACATAAATATTTTGAGTTTGAACGTTCCGCCGCAACTTATCGGCAAAAATTTGATTGAATCGAATCTGCGCGCCGCGTACAACGTCAATTTAGTTGCGATTGCCGCCAAAACCGGTGAAAAACTCGTGACGCCGCCGCCGCAACGAAAATTTGTCGCGGGTGATAAAATTTTTGTTATCGGAACTGCCGCCGCGCTGTCGAACTTTGAACGCGCAATGAAACTTTGAACAAAAAATTTTCATGAAACGAGGTTTGCATATGAAAAAATTTTTCCTGACGCTTTTGGTCGTCGCGGTGATAATTTCGTCGTTCGTGACGGTCGAGGCAAAAAAATTCGGCGACAATTACCAACTCGACAAAGTTTTGATTTTCAGTCGCCACAATATCCGTTCGCCGAATATCGACAGGTCAAGAAATTTGACGCCGAACAAGTGGTTTAAATGGACTGCGGCTTCGGGCGAACTTTCATTGCGCGGCGGACTGCTTGAAACGTCGATGGGGCAATATTTCCGGAAATATTTCGTCGACGAAAATTTTATGACGGAAAATTATCAACCGACCGCCGATGAGTTCAGATTTTACGCGAATTCGCTTCAGCGCACGGTTGCAACGGCGAAATATTTTTCAAGCGGACTTTTGCCCGTCGCCAACGTCGAAATCGAACACGCTTTGCCGATTGGAAATTGGGATGACGTTTTCAACGCGAAATTTAATTTCATGGACGAAAAATATCTTGCCGACGTGACGAAAAATCTTAAAGATTATTGCGGCGTAGATGATTTGCGTTTCGCGGGAACGAATTTGAAAAATGAAATCGCGCTCCTCGAAAACGTTTTGGACTTCAAAAATTCCCGTTACGCACGAAAAACCGGCGAAACTTCACTGCGCACCAACGCCACAGAATTTATTTTGGAGCCCGACAAAGTTCCGTCGTTTCGCGGGTCAATGTTGCCGATTTATTCCGCCGCCGACGCGCTGATTATGCAATATTACGAAACTGGCGCGGCTTTCGACAAAAAATTGAGCGAAAGTCAACGGCATCAAATCGGCACAATCAAAGAATTTTCTATCGGCATGATTGGAATCAAAAATATCGCGATAAACGTTTCGCAACCGCTGATGAAATTTTTGTGCGACGAAATTGCGAGCGACAGAAAATTTTCGTTCGTTTGCGGTCACGACTCGAACATCAACGAAATTTTGTCGGCATTGGACGCGGAAGAATATTCACTGCCGGAAACCATTGAGTATCGCGCACCTATTGGCGGGAAAATTCTTATCGAACGTTGGAAAAACATTTCCGACGGGCAAAATTACGCAAGTTTAAGTTTGGTTTACATGAGCGACGCGCAGATTAGAAATTTGTCGCCGTTCACGCTTAAAAATCCGCCGAAAATTTATCCGTTGCGTTTGAAAGGCTTGCAAACGAATTCGGACGGACTTTATTTGTTCAGCGACGTTGAAAAAAGATTTTCGGACGCGCTTGCCGAATATGACGCGTTGAAAAACGGCTGACTGTGATTTTCGCGAAAAAAATTTCCCGTCGAGTAATTCGGCGGGATTTTTTATGTCGAAAACGTTTCGAGAGCAAATTTTTTATCTGCGAGCAGTTTCACACGGATTTTTTATTTCAAAAACGTTTTCGGGGCGATTTTGAATGTCAAAACCCGAAAATTTTTGGTTATTCAGTCCCATCGAACCTTAAGGTTTGATACAGCGAACCTATAAAAAATTTCCCGTCGACGAAATCGGCGGGATTTTTTCAGTAGAAAACTTTTTGCAGACACAAACCTTGAGCCGGAGCAGTCGCGGGAACTAAACTTCTGTCACGGGCGGCAAAAATTTTTTTGAAATCTTCGACGCTCCAACGACTTCGCCCGACTTCGACGACCGCCGCAACGATATTTCGCGCCATGTGGTAAAGAAAACCCGTGGCGTGAATTTTTATCGTTAAAATGTCGCCGCCGAAAAATTCTTCGTTAAAAATTTCCGCCGACAAAATTTCTCGCACGGGGTCACGAAAAACGTTGCTTGCCGATTTGAACGACGAAAAATCATGCGTGCCGACCAACAAATTTAAAGCCGAACGCATTTGCTCCACGTCAAGCGGGCGGAAAATGTGCCACGCAAACCGATTGACGAACGGATTCGACGCCGCGCCGCGCAGAATTCGATAAAAATAAATTTTGCTCTTCGCCGAATGCAACGCGCTGAAATTTTTGTCGACTTCCCGCGCTTCGCGAACGACAATATCCGACGGCAAAACCGATTGTGCCGCGATTGGAATTTTGTCGACGGCAATTCGCCCGTCCGTGAAAAAATTGACGACTTGCCCGAAAGCGTGAACGCCCGCATCAGTTCGACCGGACGCCGCCAACTGAATCGGTTCGCCGAAAATTTTTGCCAATCGTTCTTCAAGCACATTTTGCACGGCAATTCGCGGGGGATTTTGCCACTGAAAGCCATGATAATTCGTGCCGTCATAAGCGACCGTCAACGCCAAATTTCGCCGCCGCAATTTCATCCGGGATTTATGTTCAGCTCGCATAACTTAAACCTCCGACAGCCGCACAGATTAAAATTGTCACGCACGCCGCAAAAAAATCTGTCCGCGAAAATTTCAATGCCTTTAAGTGAGTTCGTCCTTCACCGCCGCGATAACAACGCGCTTCCATCGCCAAAGCCAAATCGTCCGCACGCCGAAAACTCGACAAAAACAACGGTACCAAAATCGGAACGAACGCTTTAAGCCGCGAAACAATTCCGCCCGAATTGAAGTCAAGCCCGCGTGATTTTTGCGCCTTGATAATTTTGTCGGTTTCCTCAAGCAGCGTCGGCACGAAACGAATTGCGATTGTCATCATCATTGCCAGTTCATGCGCGGGCACGCCGATTTTTTTCAGCGGCGACAAAAGTTTTTCCGTCGCGTCCGTCAATTTCAGCGGCGAAGTCGTGAACGTCAACAAGCTCGACAAAATTATCAGCAAAACCAATCGCAAACTTATCTGCACGCCGTAAAAAATTCCTTCGACCGTAACTTTAAACACGAAAAATTTTGCGATAACTTCTCCGTCGTGGCTGACGAAATGAATCAGCAACGTAAATAAAATTATCCACGACAGCGGCTTGACGGATTTTATCACGGTGAGCGGCGGCACCCGCGACAAAAAAATCAGCGCGACCGTCACGCCCGTCAACGCAAGGTAAGCCGACCAGCCGTCGACCGCGAAAATTAAAATTATCAGCACGAACAGGCAAATTATTTTCGTGCGCGGGTCAAGCTTGTGAAGTATCGACTTGCCGGGGAAAAATTGTCCCAGCGTTATATTCTGCAACATTAAAATCACCGAGTGAAAATTTTAAGCGGCGCACTTTGTTTCGTCAAGTGCATGACGAATTTGAGGCCGTCACGGATGACGGCCTCGCCCGCAATTGAAACAGGATGTTTCACTTGCGGGCACGAGCGGCACGCGTTGCCGATTACTTCGAACAGCGAACGAGCAGCCGCCCCGCGAGGTGCCCTTTCTTTTGCAACTTTTCT
>JAFUYE010000080.1 GCA_017470715.1 Selenomonadaceae bacterium | reverse complement strand
GGGTTCAGTTCGACAACGTTAGATGTCTTGTTTTGATTCGGAAATTGCGAAGTCACCCCGCGCAGTTTGTAAACGTGTCGACGAAATTTAAACGGGCGGCAGGATTTTTTCACGTCACGAAAAATTTATCACGTGCACTAAAAATTTTGGGAGATGTTTTGATTGAAAGAATTGATGTTGGGCAACAAAGCATTGGCTCGCGGCTTGTGGGAAGCGGGCGTCAAATTCGTGTCCAGCTATCCCGGCACACCTTCGACCGAGATAACCGAAGAGGCCGTCAAGTTCGACGATATTTATTGCGAATGGGCACCGAACGAAAAAGTTGCAATGGAATCGGCTTTCGGCGCGTCGCTTGCGGGTCGTCGGGCTTTCTGCGGACAAAAACACGTCGGCTTGAACGTCGCCGCAGATCCGTTGTTCACGATGAGTTATACGGGCGTCAACGCGGGTTTGGTCGTCGTCGTAGCCGATGATGCCGGTATGCACTCGTCGCAAAACGAACAGGACAGCCGTCATTACGCAATCGCCGCCAAAGTTCCCATGCTTGAGCCGTCGGACAGCGCGGAGGCTTTGCACTTCGCCAAACTTGCTTACGAAATTTCGGAGACTTACGACACGCCCGTCATAATCAAAATGTGCACACGCGTCGCGCACAGTCAATCAGTCGTCGAAACGGGCGAACGCGTCGAAGTTTCCAAGACTTACGAAAAAAATATCGCGAAATATGTCATGATGCCCGGTAACGCGAAAAAACGTCATCCGATTGTTGAGGAACGCACGCGCAAGCTGATTGAATACGCGGAGCGAACGCCGATTAACCGCGTCGAATTTTTTACGGACGAAATCGGGATTATCACTTCGTCGACGTGCTATCAATACGTCAAAGAAGTTTTCGGCGAAAGTGCAAGCGTTTTGAAACTCGGCATGATTAATCCGTTGCCCGTCGAGCTGATAAAAAATTTCGCGGCGCGTGTCAAAAAACTTTACGTCGTCGAAGAGCTTGACCCGATAATCGAAACGCACGTTAAAACTTTGGGCTTGCCCGTCGAAGGTTCGGAACTTTTGCCGCGTATCGACGAGTTTTCGCAAAATATGATTGCTCAAGCGTTCGGCAAATCAATTCCTAATTCCTCAGTACTAATTCCTAACTGCCCTCCGCGTCCGCCGGTCATGTGTGCGGGCTGTCCTCATCGCGGATTATTTTATTCGCTCAAGAAACGCAAATGTATCGTGCTCGGCGACATCGGTTGCTACACGCTCGGAGCCGTCCCGCCGCTGTCGACGATTGAATTGACGCTGTGCATGGGCGCAAGTATCGGAGCAACTCACGGCTTTAACAAAATGCTCGGCAGTCAAAGCGAATCGAAAACCGTCGCGGTTATCGGCGACTCAACTTTTATGCATTCGGGCATGACGGGTTTGGCGAACGTCGCGTACAATCAATCGAATTCGACCGTCGTTATTTTGGACAACTCGATAACGGGCATGACGGGACACCAACAAAATCCGTCGACGGGCTTGAACATCAAAGGCGACCCCGCAGGCAAAATCGACCTCGAATCGCTTTGTCGGGCAATGGGAATCAACCGCGTGCGCGTCGTCGACCCGTACAACCTTGCCGAATGCGACACCGCGATTAAGGAAGAACTTGCCGCCGCCGAACCGTCGGTAATTATTTCACGTCGTCCGTGTGCGTTGTTGAAAAAAGTTAAACACAATCCGCCGCTCAAAGTTGATACGGATAAATGTATCGGTTGCAAGTCGTGCATGAAAATCGGTTGCCCCGCGATTTCAATGAGGAATGAGGAATTAGGAATTAGGAATGATGAGAATGTCGAACAAAACAATTCCAAATTCCAAATTCCTAATTCCAAATTGCAGTTAAAAGCTGTCGTCGACCAAACTCAATGCGTCGGTTGCAACGTCTGCAGTCAACTTTGCCCGAAAAAAGCTTTTGTCAGCACAGCTAAGGAGGCTTGAACCGTGGAAACGAAAAATATCATCATCGTCGGCGTCGGCGGACAAGGCTCGTTGCTCGCCAGCAAAATTTTGGGACATCTGCTTTTGAACGAAGGCTTTGACGTGAAAGTTTCGGAAGTGCACGGCATGAGCCAACGCGGCGGCTCCGTCATTACCTACGTCCGTTTCGGCGACAAAGTTTATTCGCCCGTCGTCGACAAAGGTCAGGCGGACTTCATCGTTTCGTTTGAAATTTTGGAAACTGCGCGGTGGCTGTCGTATTTGAAAGACGGCGGACAAATCGTCACCAACACGCAACAGATCGACCCGATGCCTGTAATCACGGGCGCGGCGGAATATCCTGCTAACCTTGTCGAAAAAATTCGGGCGGCGGGCGTCAAAATCGACGCAATGGATTGTTTGACGTTGGCACGGCAGGCGGGCAGTCCCAAAGCCGTCAACATTGTTTTGCTCGGAAGATTGAGCCATTACTTTGACATATCGGAAGATTCGTGGCAAAATTCGCTTAAGGCAAATGTCCCCGCGAAATTTTTGGAACTCAATCAACGGGCGTTTGAACTGGGCAAGCAATTTGTTTAAATGTTTCAAGGAGTGATTCACATGCTCACAAGTATCAATATTGCCAACGCATTGGCAACCGTTGCGGCGCAAGTCGACGGAAGTTTTGTCACGCAAGACAACGCAATCTTCGCCACGGGCAATTCGACGGGCGCGGCAATTTTAAACCTCGGTACAAAGTCTACCACGTTTGACGCTTTTAACGCCTCAGGCTCGATAGCTTACGACACGGCGAACAATCACATCAGCATTGCGGACGGCTCATATTTGGCATTCGCACAAAGTAGCGTAAATGCAACTGTTGCGCTCGTTTCGCAGGGCAACACGGGCGGTACACTGGACTTGAACGACGCGGGCTTGAGTTTCACTCCCGACACGGGCGACGGCTCACTTGCTTTGGTTGCGGGACGGTACGGCGCGACTTTCAGCGTGTCACTCGACGGCACGGGCACAATCACTTTCGGCGGGACAGGCGTCCCGATTATCACAATCCCGAAAGATTTTTCGTTGAACTTAGCCGCAACGACTTACACCGGCACTCCGCTTGCGGGCAACATTCACGGCGACGGAATCAATGACGTTCAAGCCACGCTCGTCAACGGCACGCAACTTGCTTTGACGACCAACGGGACTGTCGGCGCGAATTTGAATCTCGGCGGCTTTCAGTTTAACAACGTGACTTTGAGCGGCTCGGTTGTCCTCGACCCGTTAAGCAACAGTTTGACTTTCGGACAAGGCTCCACGCTCGGCGTCGACTTGGGCACACGTCACATTGACATCACGGCGACGGACAGCGCGGGCGGGCAACTCACTTTCGGCGCGAACGGTTTGACTTTCAAGTCGGCGGGCGGTGACGGCGGATTGATTCTTTCCGTCACGGGCGGCGGTCAAACTCGTCAAGCTTTTTTGAACTTCGCGGGCGAAATCAATTACGCGCTTGACGGCTCAATCACGCTCGCTCAAGGCACCGTTGTTCAAAATATTTTCGAGGACGGAAACATCTTGACGATAACCGCGAACACCGACGCAAGCGGCTCAATGATTTTCGACCCGAACGGCGGCTTGTACGTCACGCCTTCGACGCCCGACGCGCTCAATGTCGTCTTGAATACGGGCAATTTGGACGTTGTCAACATCTCGTCGATTGACGGCACGATAAATTACAGAAGCGGCATTGTCACGGCAAGCCCCGGCACGAAAGCTCGTATCTCGTATTATTTCGGTTGGGAATCCGAATTGCGCACGACGGGCGGCTCCGCTTCCATTCAATTCACGACGGACAGAACGATTTACACTGCCGGCGAAGGCTCGACTTTCGCGGTGGATTATCTCGACGGCACGACGACGGAAATCCAAAACGGTTCTTATGCCGACGTTTACGGTGAGAATATTGAAGACTACGTGGAGCTTGTCTCCGAAGGGACGACCTTAAGGAGCAACGACGCCGAAGTTGTCTTCACGCTCGAAACGGCGGGCAACTACAACCTCAACGGCATAAACGTCATCGCGACCGAAGACAACCTCGAAGTTCAGCTTGCCAACTACAACACGGTAGTTGTCGGCGAACTTGCTTACACGGCGTTGAACGAAAATGCCGCCATTGCAATCAGCGACGAAGGCGTCATTGGTACCAACGGCGACGTTGCAGTCAATCCAATCAGCTTGTTTATGAGCGCAGACCTCGCGGGCGACTTCT
>JAFUYE010000079.1 GCA_017470715.1 Selenomonadaceae bacterium | reverse complement strand
TGAATTGTACTGCCATCAAGACCATAAGGTTTGAGTGAATTACGAACTTGGGAGAGACTCACAGGCTGCTCAAATTTCAGATCAATGATAGTGCCGCCGGTAAAGTCAATTCCAAAATTAAAACCGTGTGTCAACATTGAGAAAATACCCGGAATTATGATGAGCAGAGAAATTATAAACCAAACTTTTCCGCGTCCGGCAATGTCAAAACTCGGCATTTACTTCACCGCCTTTCCGTCAGCCGCAGGATCGAACAACACAAAGCCGTTTGCGCCGTAAGCCGCAGGACTTTCGACGATTTTCGCGTTGACCAAAAGTTTCAGCATGAATTGCGTCAAAGTTATCGCCGTCAACATACTCAGCAGGACGCCGAGCCCCAACGTTATCGCAAAGCCGCGAATCGTGCCCGTGCCGAATAAAAACAAAACAAGTGCCGCGATTATCGTCGTGATGTTCGAGTCGAAAATTGTCGTGAAAGCGCGTTTAAAGCCCGCGTCCATTGCCAACCGAATTGATTTGCCGAGGCGAAATTCTTCTTTGAAGTGTTCAAAAATCAAGACGTTCGCATCGACAGCCATACCGATTGACAAAATTATTCCCGCAACGCCCGGCAACGTCAAAGTCGCGTCCAAACCTTTCAGCGTGCCCAAAAGCATGAGCGTATAAGCCATCAGCGAAATGTCCGCGATAAAGCCCGGCAGGCGGTAAAACAGCAACATGAAAACCAAAACCGCCGCGATACCGACGACGAACGCGAATTCTGATTTGTCTTTGGAATCCTGACCGAGCGAAGGTCCCACTGTTCGAGTTTCGATTATGTTGACTTTCACGGGCAACGCGCCGCTCCGCAAAAGTACCGCAAGATGTTGAGCCTCTTCAAGGTCGCGTTGACCGGAAATTTCAGCCTTGCCGCCCAAAATCGGTTCACGCACGACGGGATTTGTCAAAACTTCACCGTCAAGCAAAATCGCAATTTGTCGCCCGACGTTTTCAAGTGTGGCATCCGCAAATTTCTGCGAGCCTTCGTCGCTGAATTCCAAATTGACGACACATTGACCGTTCTGCTGATTCATTGCCGCCTGCGCGTCTTTTAAATCGGTGCCCGTCAAAAGCGTTTTGCCCGTGTCGTCTTTGAATTCGAGCATTGCAGTCTTGCCGATAGTTTCAATCGCCTTGTCGGGGTCCTTAATGCCCGGCAATTCGATGATAACGCGTCGTTCGCCTTCGCGCTGAATAATCGGTTCCGTCAAGCCGAGTTCGTTGATTCGCCGCTCCATGATTGAAACAACGCGTTGCATTGCGTCTTCGTCGACTTTCGCAATGTCGGTGTCCTCCGCCTGCAAAACGACATGCGTGCCGCCCTGCAAGTCGAGTCCTTGACGAATCGAATGCGCCAGCGGACGGATAAAAATAACAAAAACTGCCACGATTGCTCCCAGACAAATCAGCAGCTTGATTAGATTGTTCGTCCTCACGAAAAATTTTCTCCCTTCGATTTTCAGTTTCGCCCGTCAAATATACTGCAAAGCCGATTGAAAGGCAACAGTTGAAAATTTTTCCGCCGACACGGGAAATTTTCATTTGGCGGCGAAAATTTTTTGCAAGGAGATGATTTTAATTGGCTGACATTTTTTTATCGACATGGGCTTTAGGCTCGCTGGTTTTTGCCGTGCTTTTAATCGGGGCGTATGTTTATTGGTGCGGGCGGAAAATTTTTAACGATACCAAAGAAATCGAACGCGTAATCAAAGCTCAAGACCTCGTTGCCGCCGTCAAAGAATCGAATCTGCTTAAGCCGCTTTGGGAATCTTTCGCCAAAACGCTGACTGCTGTCGGCGATAAAACTTATTCGACGGTTGACGCAGCGGAAATTTTTAATCCGCAAACTTTTACACGCGGAATGAATATGACTTTCTGGCAAAATTACGGCGGAATTTTCACGGGCTTGGGAATTTTGGGCACGTTCCTGGGCTTGACTATCGGACTCAGCGGCGTCGACATGACCGGCGGCGACATCGAAACTTTAAAAAGTGGCATCGCGAAACTTTTATCGGGCGTCGAAACTGCCTTTGTGACTTCGCTGGTCGGAATTTTTTGCGCAATCGTTTACAGCGTCGGGCACCATTGGCTTATGAAAAATTTTCAAAGCGCAGTTCAAAATTTGACCGATAAGTTGGACGAAATTTTTCCGCGTCGCAGTGCTGAAGATTGGCTAAATGAACTTAACGCGACCGCCGCAGAAAATTTTTCTGAATCGCAGGCGCAGACTTCAATGTTGCACGAACTCAACACGACTGCCGCAGAAAACTTTTCCGAATCACAGGCGCAGACTTCGATGTTACACGAACTTAACGAAACTGCCGCAAAAAATTTTTCCGAATCACAAGGGCAGACTTCAATGTTGCACGAACTCAACGCGACCGCCGCAAAAGATTATGGCGAATCTTTGGAGCAGACTAAAGTTCTGAAAAATATCGGTGAGCAAGTGGCGGACGCGATTCATAAAGCCCTTGACGAAAAACTTGCCGAATACGTCGAGAAAATTTGCGAAGCGATTGACAAATTGGGCACGGGAGTCGCTGCAGGTATCAACGACACAATGACAAAAGTCGCGGGAGCCCAAATGGACAGATTTTCAGCCGCGCTCGAAAAATTTTCGGACAGCATCGACGCGAAATTGAAATCAGTCGACGCAGTTTCCAAAACCATGAATGAACAAATGTTGTCGACGGTTGAAAAAGTGTCAAAGACTTTGGAGCAACAGGCGGAAACTTCAACTTCAAATGTCGGGCAAATTTCCGAGGCAGTCAACGCGTTCAGCGAAATTGTCAAACGTCACAACGAGACGACGCAAAAAATGTTCGCGCAGGTTCAATCGCTCCTGAACGAAACCGAAAAATTTTTACAGCAAGTCAACACGGCGGGCGATTTACTCAAGCAAGCTGCGGAGCCCGTCAAGCAAAGCACATTGCAACTCACGAAAAATTTGATTGAGACTTCCGCGCAGATGGAAAATCTTGCGACTGCCAATCAAACTACGCGTCAAAATCTTTTCGACTTGACGAATCGTTTATCGACCTTCGTGAACGATTTCAACGGCATTGCCGACGAACTCGAACGCTCGACCAACGTTATCAAAGACAGCTTGGAACATTACAATTACGAAATCAGCGACGGTTTGACAAAAGCGTTGACGCAATTCGACCAAAGACTGAAAGATTCTGCCGGTTACCTCAGCGAACTTGTCGAAGAATTGACGGACGCGCTTGAAGACTTTAAAAAATTTCGGCGGTGATTAAATGCGAAAACGAACGTTGCAAATTGATACGCCCGCGCAGGATTCGTTCACAATCAGTATCAGCGATTTGATGTCGGGCTTGCTCGCGGTATTTATTTTGGTGCTGTCATATTTCATTTTGAATTTCAGTCAAGCGACGGCACAACTCACACAAAACGACGTAACCCGCGCCGAGCTTTTGCGTTTCATGCAACGGGAACTTGAGCGCGAAGGCATAAAAGTTTCCGTCGACGAACAACACGGCATTTTACGAATTTCCGAAGGCGTCCTTTTCGATGTCGGACTTGCCGACGTGAAGCCGCAAGGGCAAATCGTCATCAAAAAATTGGGCAGTGTGCTTGAAATCGCGCTTGAGAAGGAACAATTCAAAGGTCGCGTCGAAACAATTTTTATCGAAGGACACACCGACAACATCCCGATAAACAACGGAATTTTCCCGTCGAATTGGGAACTGTCGACGAAACGGGCGATAAATACTTGGCTGACAATGAGCAGTGCAAATCCGCGCTTGCCGTGGTTCCCGAACGACAAAGGCGAATTAATTTTTTCGGTGAGCGGTTACGCCGACACGCGCCCGATTGCGGAAAATTCTACGGAGGCGGGACGACGCGACAACCGACGAATCGACATAAGATTTTCGATGACGCCGCCGACCGAAGAAGATATGAGTATCGTTAAATTCGTGCGAAAGGAGCTGACCGAATGAGCTTGCGTGATTCGATTAAAGATTTACGCCGTGTCGCGAAAAATTTGGACGCCGCAAATTTCAATCCGCAGATGAATGCGCTTGAAGAATTTTTAAACGGAATTGAAGTCGACAAACCCGTCGAACCGCCCGCAGATGTTTTGAAACCGCTGCTTGAAAAATTTCTGCGCGGCGAACGAGATTTTTCGTCACGCGAAATACGGGCGTTGCCGTTCATAATTTACGACAAGCAGATAACTTCGCACAACACGGCGGAAATTTTGCGCATGCCGGATTTTTCAAAGTCAAGTCACCTGCGCGGAGTTTTGAACGCGTATCTGTCGAATTATGACGACTCTAACAAGACCGAATTGTTGCGGCAAAAACTTTACGGCTTGCGCGAAGTTGATTCGGTATCGCTGAAAAAAACTTTTGCGGCTCGCGATAAACTTTTCGGCAACGAACGCTTCACGAACATGGCGAAATTTTTTGTGCAAACGTCAAGCGTCAACAAAGCTTTGGAGGCAATCGGCTTGTCGAATTACAAGGCGTCGAATTTTATTCAGACGTCGCTGAAAATTTTCTTCCGGTCAAACCTGTCGCCCGCCGCGCAGTTTGAAATCTTGGGCGAACTCGATAAGGAATTTGACATTTACCAAAATATTTTTCCCGCCGTTGCCGACGCGCTGATTCAGACGGTTTATCGTACAGGTTTCGGCAAGACAAAATGCATAGAAATTTTTTATCGGCGATTGGGTGATCCGCGCTTCGGTAAAAGCCGCTTCAACTGGAACAGCGTTTCGCAAAAGTCCAAAGATATTTTTTGTCACTGGCTGAGCGAAGAAGACTTGGAAACATTTTTCAACATCGTCGCGCAAACTTCCAACGATAAGCAATGGAGCTATCGTGAAAAATTTTGGCGCGCTTATCTGCCGGACATAACCAACACGTGGATTTTTTTGACGGGCAACGCCAAACAATTCGCCGCGCAGAGCAAATTAAGTCACGGCACGTTGACGAACGGCGGCGGAAATCAAGCGGTGTTCGTCTTTCAAATCGGGGAATATATTTTTTCGGAGTGGAGCAACATCGGCAAAGTTCGCGCTTATGATTCGTCGTGGCAAGAAATTTTTTTCGGGCGACGTGAAATCAGCGGCATTTTCATTCGAGAAAATTTTATCGCCGAATGGATTCACTCCAGCCCACAAACAAATTATTGGCAACACGAAGTTGGCAATTGGATAGCGGCTAATTGTTGAGGAGTGATTAATCTTGATGACATGGCAGGCAACGAATGACGGATATTTTTTCCCGCACGAAAATTTGTCGGCGGCAGTCAAATCGAAATTGGAAATGCTCAACCTTGAAGACTGCGCGCAGATTGTCGACGACGGCACGTTGATTCCGTTTGAAAAATCATTTTCGTTGTCGAAGGAAGACGCCGAACTTTTGAATTTGCCGCCGCTCAATCCGTATCAAATGTCGATTCGGACGAAAGGTTTTATCGGCGCGAAAGATTTCAAATTCGTCGCGGAGTTTCCGAACGTCACAAATTGGCGGATAATCGGCGGGCTTTTGTATGTCGACGAAAAAATTTTCCGATTGACCGCCGAACAATTCGCGCTGATAAATTTGGTTGACGACGGCAATAAAAATCTTTCACGCGAAAATTGTTTGCTGACGATTGCGGAACTGCAAAAGCATTCGACCGGCACCAAATTTGAAGGTTACATTTCGGATAAAAAAATCGTCGTGCCGGAAAAACTCGACGTTGACTTCCGGACAAGCGGCGAATTCGTCAAAGTTTTGCCCGTCATGCTCGGCAAAAATGACAGCGGCGAATTGGACAAACTCGACAGCGCGGACTTTCAGGGAGCCTTTGACAACCGCAAGAAAGTTTTAAATTCATACCGCAGCCGCGACGGCAAAACGCAATATGTTTTCAACGCGACGTTGCTGGACGGACTTGCGCAGATTAAATCCGTCGGCAGGTTGAGCAAAACCGATGCCGAACGTTACAAACTTCAGCCGAAAGAATTATTTTCGGGCGAAGCGTTCGATTTCAACTATTCAGACCGCGTTATCGGTCCCGAAGAAATTTCAATCGGCTCGTATCAAAATGTCGGCGGCGTGAAAATTTCTTGGACGGACGAAGATTTTTCGTTTCCCGTACCCGAAGCCGAAAACCCCGTTGAGCGACCGAAAATTTTTGCGCTGAAGATAAAAGACAATTTTGAGCGCGTCGACTACGCAAAAACTTTGGCTGAACGTTGCGGAAAATTTTGTGCCGCCGTGTTGCGTCCCGAAGTCAAACTTTTGCCGCATCAACTTTTCGGCGTGTGGCGAATTTCGCAGTTGTGGCAATCGGGTTATCACGGAATTTTGTTGGCGGACGACATGGGGCTTGGCAAAACTTTGCAGACGCTGACATTTCTTGCGGGCTTGAAAAAATTTTGCGGGATAAGTCAACCGATATTAATCGTCGCGCCGACTGCACTTTTAAAAAATTGGCAAACCGAATACGAAAAATTTCTGCGTGAAAAATTCTTCGGCGAAGTGATTTCCCTGCACGGCAACGGCTTAAGAAAATTTTTTACAAGCGAACTCACGCCCAACGGCAGGCAAAAACTTTCGCTGAAAAATTTGCCGAAAAATTCACTTGCAATGACGACCTATGAAACTCTGCGCGATTATCAATTTTCGTTCGCGGAAATTTCGTGGAGCTGCATTGTTGCCGACGAGGCGCAGAAAATTAAAACTCCCGAAGCCGGCATAACGAAGGCACTTAAGGCGATGAAATACGACTTCGCGATTTGTTTGAGCGGCACGCCCGTCGAAAATTCTTGGCGCGACCTGTGGAGCATTATGGATTTTGTTCAGCCCGCGAAATTGGGCGACTTGAAAACTTTCACGTCAAAATATCTTGAGCGACTGACGGGCGACACGGAAAATATTTATCGGCTTGCCGCGCAGCTCAGGAAAAGTTTGGAACCGTTACTGTTGCGCCGTGTCAAAGAAGATCATCTGTCCGACCTGCCCGCGAAAAAAATTTTCCTCTGTCGCGAAGAAATGCCGTCGTATCAGCGCAAAACTTATTCGGCAGTGTTGGAAAAATGTCGTCGCAACGGATTTTCGACGCCGCTGACTTTCCTTAACGAATTGCGCGAAGTTTCACTGCACCCCGACTTGGGCACAATGTCGCTTGAAAAAATTTTTGAACTCGACGCAAACGAAATCATCAATCGTTCGGCACGGCTGATAAAAACTTTCGCGCTCCTCGACGAAATAAAAACCCGCAACGAAAAAGTTTTAATCTTCGTCACGAGTCGGAAAATGCAACTGATATTGAAACGCTTGCTTGAAAATTTTTTTGGAATAAAAATTCTTCCGCCGATTAACGGCACGATGAATGGCGCGGCGCGTCAAAAATTTATCGACGAATTCAAACTTTTTGACGGTTTCGGCGTGCTGATTCTTTCACCCGAAGCGGCGGGCGTCGGGTTCACGATAACCGAGGCGAACAACGTAATTCACCTGAGCCGAACTTGGAATCCCGCCAAAGAAAATCAGGCGACCGACCGCGTTTATCGTATCGGGCAAGAAAAATCCGTGAACGTCTACTTGCCGCTTGCCGTCAACAAAAATTTGCGCGGAAAAACTTTCGACGAAAATCTTGACCGACTTTTGAGTTGCAAAAAAATTTTAAGCGACAACGCGCTTTTCCCGACAATCGAGACGAAATCGGACGAAAAAATTCTTGCCGACATTCTTACGCCGCCCGACAACGAAAATTTTGATACCGCTTATTGGACGATTGAGGACGTTGACGCCGTCACGGGTTCCGCCTTTGAAAAAATTATTGCGGACTTGTACAACGCGATGAAAAATTTTTCTGCGGAAAAAACTCCGGACTCAAATGACTTCGGCGCGGATGTCGTCGTTCAATCTTCGACGGACGAAACGGGCTTGTTGATTCAATGCAAGCAGACGGGCAACTTTAACAAATCCGTCGGCAATGACGGCGTTCAAGAAATCTGCGCGGCTGTCGCTCACTACGAGAAAAAATATCGCGGAAGAAAATTTCAACCCGTCGTCATCACCAACGCGAAAAATTTTACGCCGGGAGCCGTCAAACTTGCCCGCGAAAACTCCGTAATGTTAATTACCCGTCGCGAACTTGAAAAAATGTTTCGCGATTATAAAGTTCCGCGCTGTTGAATTTCCCGCCGCAACGAAAATTAGGAGCCGTCACGGATGACGGCTCCTGCCGACGCATTTGCGTGATGCAAATACCGTCGGCCAAAGGGGCTGTCGACAACACTATTTCAACGCGAAAACGCACTGCCTCGCCCGCCGCGCAGGCGCGGTTTCTTTTGCTACTTTTCTTTGCCGCCAAAGAAAAGTAGATTAAAAAATTCAAATTGCAATTAAGCCGAATCGCAGCAACAAAACTTCGCCCGACCGTAACAAATGTGCCGTTCACGTCGAAATTGCAAGTTGTCCGTTTGCACAAAGGACAGTATCGAAAATCTTTCGGCGTCGAAACCTGTCCGCGCTATTGCAATTTAAGCTGATTATGCTATCATACGCGAAGACAACGGGTTAGGGGGTTGTGGCAAAGCGCACGTTTATAACGATTAAAACAGACGGGAAATCATCCCGAATATTTTTAGCCCGTTAAGTTAAAACTTTCACTTCAATCAAAGTTTAGGAGGTTTCCACAATGTCCAACGGCAAACCCAAAATCGTAATCGTCGGCGGCGGCTTCGGCGGCATAAAAATCGGTCAGCTTTTCGCAAAAGAAAATGTCGAAGTCACTTTGATCGACCGTCACAATTTCCATTTGTTTCAGCCGCTGTTGTATCAGGTGTCGACTTCGGTTTTGGAGACGGGCGAAATTGCTTATCCGATTCGTGCTTTTTTCCGCGACAACAAAAATGTCACCCTGTACATGGCGAAAGCTCAAGGCGTCGACCAAGCGCGCAACGTCGTCATCACCAACCACGGCGAAATTCCTTACGATTATTTGATTCTTGCGGCGGGCGCGACGACGAACTTTTTCGGCATGAAAACCGTCGAAGAACACGCATTCGGCATGAAAACTTTGCAAGAAGCGGTTCACATTCGCAACCACGTCATTCACGAATTCGAGCGCGCAGAAAAACCGTATCGCACACCCGAAGACCGCAAGAAACGCATGACGTTCGTCGTTGTCGGCGGCGGTCCCACGGGTGTCGAGGAAGCCGGTGCGCTTGCGGAACTCATTGCCATTCAGAAAAAAGAATTTCACCTGCTTGACTTCAACGACGTGAGCATAAAATTAATCGAGGCGACTCCGCGACTTTTGCCGATGTTGCCCGAAGATTTGCAACAACACACCGTCAAAGTTTTGCAGAAAAAAGGCGTCGAAGTCATGCTCAACACGCAGGTCGTCGATTATGACGGCGATATTTTGACGTTGAAAAGCGGCGTGAAAATTCCCACGACAACTGTTATTTGGGCGGCCGGTGTTCGTGCCGTTGACATGATGACGAAATGCGGCGGCGAATGTGCCCGTGACGGACGCATTTGGATTGAAGAAAATTTAATGGTTCGCGGAGCCGTCAATCAAAACGTTTTCGCAATCGGTGACTGCGCGGCGTTCATGCATGGCGATATGAAACGTCCCTTGCCGACTGTCGCGCCCGTTGCAACTCAGCAGGCGAAAGTTGCACACAAAAACATTATGAAACTCATCAAAGGCGATACCAATCTTGAAAAATTCGTTTACAAAGATTTGGGCGCAATGGCGACAATCGGACGCGGTGAAGCTGTCGTCGGCAGTCCGAAAATGACGGGCTTTTTCGCGTGGTGCGCGTGGATGCTTGTCCATTTGATTCGACTTGCCGGTTTCTACACGAACATGACCGTTGCATTCAAATGGGCGTTGAATTTCTTGACCAGCGCACGCCTCGGACGAATCATCACGAATATCAGCTTGGATCCGAATAAATAAATCGGGGTGATTCACATGAAACTTTTGATTGACGACGCCCGCATTGACGAGATAGAAAAAATTTGCGAACTTTTTCCCGTCGCCGGCGTCACGACAAATCCGACAATTCTTTCGCGAATCGGCGGCAATCCGTTCGACACGCTCAAAGCAATCCGCGAACTTATCGGCGAAGAAGCAGACTTGCACGTTCAAGCCGTCAGCCGTCGTGCTCAAGACATTGTCGACGAAGCGAATCATATCGTTAAAATTCTCGGCGTGAACACGTTCGTTAAAATTCCCGCGTTGCCCGAAGGTTTCAAGGCGATGAAAACTCTTTTGGAGACCAGCGAAATTTTGGTGACTGCAACCGCAGTTTACACGCCCATGCAAGCTTTTATCGCGGGACAATGCGGAGCCGCTTACGTCGCGCCTTACGTCAACCGAATTGACAACATGGGCTTTGACGGAATTCGTGTCACGCGGGAGATTAAAGAAATTTTTTCCGCCAACGCAATGGAGACCGAAATTATTGCGGCGAGTTTTAAAAATTCTCAGCAGGTTTTGGAGCTGTCAAGGTGCGGCGTCGGTGCCGTGACTCTTGCGCCAGAAATTTTTTACGCCATTGTAAACAACTCGGCGATTAATTCTGCCGTGGAAAATTTTATCGCGGACTTTGAGAGTTTCGCGGGCAAAGATAAAACCATGCTTGATTTCCAATGAATTGCAAACATACAAAAAACCCCGTCGAGAATTCGGCGGGATTTTTTTTAATTAGGAGTTAGGAGTTAGGAATTAATTTGTCAGCGAACAAATTAATTCGGTCAACGTCAAAACTTCGTCGGCAACGTCAATCAAACGTTCGTCATGCGAAATTATCAGCGTGATTCGATTGGCTTTGTCGGCGAGGATTTTTTTCGTCAGCGCGTCGACGGCTGCCGCGTCAAGATTGTTGTCCGGCTCGTCCATAATCAAAACGTCTGCAGATTTTGCAAACGCCGTTACGATTGAAATTTTGCGACGTTCGCCGCCCGAAAGTTTGTCGTTCTTGAGAAAATCTTTTTGCTCAACGACCGCGATTAAATTTCGCCGTGCGTGAATCATATCGACTTCGGCAAGTTCAATTCCGTCGAAAAAAATTTCGCCGCTCACGGGACGAATCATCCCGCAAATTAAATTCATCAGCGTCGACTTGCCGGCACCGTTTTTGCCAACAATGCAATAAATTTTTCCGCGCACGAAATGTCGGCTGAAGTTCGTCAAAATTTTTTGTTCGCCGAAACTGAAGCTGACGTTTGCAAGTTCGATTGAATTAATTCGCGATAAAATTTTTGTGCCGTTGACTTCGACCGGAAAATTTTTTATCTCCATGATTCGCACGTAAGCCGCCAGCGCGTTTTGTCGCCCTTGACCGAGCGTCATAAAGTACGAAACTCCGTGCATCGCGAAAGTAAAGTAACCGTTGAGCGCGACGAAATTTCCGACAGTCAACGTGCCGTCCAAAACGTCAAGCCCGCCGAGTAAAAATATCAGCACGGTAAAAATTTTCGCCGTGTTCGCGTTGCCGTATGAAAACCAAAATCGCAACTTTGATTCGCTCAAGCCCGCCGAAAAAAATTTTTCGAACGCCCGATTAAATGTCGACGAAAATTCTTCCTGCAAGCTGTGCAACTTGATTCTGAACACGTAAAAGAAATTATCCGACAGGCTCTCGAAATATTTTGATTCGGTTTCGCGAACAGCCGTCGACAGTTCAAAAAGTTTTTTCTTCAACGCGAAATAAATCATGCCGTGAAATGCCGCCGTTATCGCGAAAATTATCAGCCACTTGCCGCCGACCGACAGCAGAAAAAATATCGCCATTACAAGCAACACGGCTTGAATTGCCACGTCAATCGCGCTGCCGAGCACGAAAGCAATCAAGTCGTCCGAATCTTTTTCGACGCGTTTCGCCAAATAAATCATATCCGTTTGGAATTGCAACCTTGCCCGCCAAATTTTTGCCGTCACGTCCGCGATTAATTTGTTCGTGATTCGTGCCCGCAGTTTCGTCGAAAAAATTACGTAAAACCAATTCGCGGCAAGTGAAATGACGTTGAGCGCGAACAGTCCGCCGACAAAAAAATAAAGCCGCCCGATTTCGCGGGAGCTTAAAACTTCGTCGATGAATTTTGCCGACAGATACGGCATGAGCAAATCCGCCGCCGCAGTGACGACCGCGCACAGCAGAATCATAAAAAATTTTAATTTGAAGTCGCCGAGATACCGCAGAACAAATTTTAGCATCTTAAATCGCCTTGAGTTCCGCCGCCGAAATTAATCCGTCGACAATCGCCGTGCGTTCGTATTCGCAAAAATCGCCGGCTTTATCCAGACTGCCCGTTTCGCTGAAATGACGAGCCTGACACGCGCCGCCGCATAAAAATTTCAAGTCGCAGTCGCGGCAACCGTCAATCGCGTCGACGGTGTGATTTTTAAATTTTTCAGCCCGCGCAGAATTATACAGCGCGTCGAAGGAAGAATTTTTCACGTTGCCGATTTTGAATTCGTCGTGATGCAAAAGTTGACACGGATAAAAATCGCCCGAACAAGAAATGCTGACTTCGGCGTCGCCCAACGCGCATTTGAAAATTTTTTTGCCGTGAGCTTTAAGAACGTTCGGCAAATCCATAAACGGAACGACGCCCGCCGACTTGAGCGCGGAAAAATATTCGCCGCCCGTCAAGTGCAAATCGCTTTTGGTCTTGGCGTTGCCGAAAGGAAACAGCGGTTGAAACGTCAATCGTCCGCCGAAAATTTTTGCGGCAGGTGCAACGTCGTCGATATTTTTTTTCGTGACGACCATGGCAAATTTCACGTCGGCAGAAAATTTGTCAAGGAGTTCAACAGCTTTAATCGTTCGCGCAAAATTTCCCTGCCCGCGATAAAAATCGTGCTTTGACGCGTCGGAGCCGTCCACGCTGATTTTAAATTCGTCGAACGTGTCAACCAACGCGGAAATATTTTTTTCGTCAATCAACGTCGCGTTCGTCATCAGCTTGCGTTTAAAGCCCAAATTTTTGGCGTATTCGGCGACGGGCAAAGTCAACGGGCTCATCAACGGTTCGCCGCCCGTGAAAATAATTTCGGCACGAGGATTGTAACGTTGCACAGCGTCAAGAATTTTTTTGTAATCGTTAAAAGTCAACCGTTCGAAACTTTCAACTCTTGCCGCCGCGAAACAGTAAACGCAATTCAAATTACAACGTTCGGTCATGTTCAGGTAAACGGCGCGCAGTTGATACGGCTTGCGGTCGGGCACGGAAGGAACTGCGAACAGCTCCTCCCGCGTGACTGCGTCCAGAAATTTGACGACGTTTCGGTCGGGAATTTTTTTGCGCCGCGTGACGCGAAGAGTTTCCTGTGTCGAAAGCGTTTCGGAAAAAATTTTTATCAGCAAGACGCCGTTCGCGTTCGTGACGACCCACGACGGCACTGTCGGATTGAGCACAAGGAATTTGTCCCCGCGTCGATAAACTTTGAGCAAATCATCACAGCGCATAATCATCCCGCCTCAAAAAATTTTTTCAGCCACCTGTGCAATTCCAGCCACTGCTACATTGCCCGCCGCCACCTGCGCAATTCCAGCCGCTACCGCACATGCCGAGAGCTTTGGACTGTGCGTTGTTGTCGGTTGATTCGTCGCTTTGGATTTCGCCGAGCATCAAGCCGGCGTTCGCGTCGAAGTCAACCGTAAAATCTTTAATCGACATAAAAATCACCTCGCGAAAAAGTTTAGCAAAGCCGCGCAGGTTTTTGGTCTCTCTGAAAGCGACATTATGAAAAATTTTCTTCGCGACAACAATCAATCAATCGACACGTTGACAAAAAAATCCCCGTCGACTGTTCGGCGGGATTTTTTTAATTAGGAATTAGGAATTAGGAATTAGGAATTAGGAATTAGGAATTAGGCATTAGCTAACACCTGAAAGCTAAAAGCTAAAAGCTAAAAGCTAAAAGCTCCACTGTTTATTTCAAGTTCAAATATTTGTCGAGCCACGCGGCAACCGCTTCGCCAATAATTTTTTTGCCGTCGGCGTCGGGGTGCAAGCCGTCAACACTTAGCGCGACAATCAAGTTGCCGTCGGAATCGGTGAGTTTCGGATTTACGTCGATAAAATTTTCCTGTTCGCGAATCCAGTCACAGATAAATTTTTGATGTTCCTGCCAATCTTCAGGCGGCAACTCAAGGAAACCGACTTTTTGAATCTGCGCGGGATTTAACGGCGTCGGCGTCAAAAACACGGGCTTGATTCCGTTGGCGGTGCATTTGTCGCGAATTTGTTCAAGGTTGCCCACGGACTCCCAGCCGAGAATATTTGCGCGATAATCGTTGACGCCCGCCATGATAAACAAAACTTCGGGGTGAAACGGCAAAACGTCGCTGTCGAAACGCTCAAGAATTTCCGCAGTCGTGTCGCCGCTGCGTCCCAAATTTTTGACGGGAATGGCGCAATAAGTTTCCCAGTTGTAAAGCACGGTCGACGGTGGCACGGAAATGGATCCGCCGCCGTGAGTAATGCTGTCACCGAGCGCGCAGAAACGAATTTTATGCGTGACGACGAAACTGTTTGAATCATCTTTCGTCGACCAATTTGTCAGCGGTTGATTGTCCCGCGTCAAAGCCCGCACACGAAAAAAATATTCGCCTTCGTCAAGCACGGGCGTTTTGTCGTACAACTCGAAATCATCTTCATTCGGTTGCGGCTCCGTGAAATATCGGCGGATAATTTTTCCGTCGCGGATAAGTTCAACTTCGTAACGAGCGGCACCGATTGTCGGAATCCACGAGTACACGGGATAAATCGGCGGATAATCCATCTTGTCGAATTCGGTCGTCGTGCGCGGCGTCGTCGGATTCGCGTCAACGGCAATCATCGGCAATTTATTTTGCAACGTCGTGCCGTCAATCGAAATGGCGTTGACTTGAAAGCCGGCGTTCACGTCGTCGACGGGAATTTCAATTCCGTTCGTGAAGGCAACGAAAGTATTTCCGCCGATAAAAATTTCGTACTTGACGGCGTTTGGCACAATGTTCCAGTACAGCCGCAAAATATTTTGTTCGCGTTGAACGATTGGCGCATCGGATGAAGTTTGACTGCCGCCGGTTGCGTCCTCGAAGTCAACAACTTCATTGACGGGCGCAGCCTGCGCGGAAGCATTTTTGTCCTGCGTCAAATGATTTCGCAAAACGGGCAGTTCAGTCTCCGTCGACGTGTTGAAAGTCATAAAGCCGAAGTTTGCAAAACACAGCGCGGCAAGAAACAGCACGGGAAAAACTTTCAACATTGCATTTCCTCCCAGCGCGTGTAAAGTTCGTCAATCTCGGCAATTTTTTCGACGTGTGCCGCCGCCAGTTCCGAAAGTTTTTGCGGGTCAACTGCGCCGTTGATTTCGTGTTCAAGCATTTTGAGTTCCATTTCAGCCATTTTAATTTGCGCCTCGATTTTTTCTAAAGGGACTTGTGATTTAAGCTTTAAGCTTTGAGCTTTAAGCTTTGAGTTTTGAGTTTTGGGCTTTGAAACTTGCGGCTTGGGCGTGCGTTCAATTCCTAATTTCTCATTCCAAATTCCTAATTGGATTGTCCGCGTCGTGACTTTGTCAAGTAAGTATCTGTCGTGCGTGACGATTAAAATTGTGCCGTCGAAGTCGTTCAGTGCCGCTTCAATCGCCTCGCGTGCCGGCAAGTCAAGATGATTCGTCGGTTCGTCCAAAATCAAAAAGTTCGCGCCCGTCAAAATAAGTTTCGTCAACGCGACACGGGTTTTTTCGCCGCCGGATAAATCCGCTATCGTTTTTTCGACGACGTTGGCGAACAAATTCAATCGCGCAAGTTCCGAACGCGCACGCTCGTCCGACAAGCCGAATTCGTAATTCAATTCCTCAAGCGGCGTAAAATTTGCGTTCAATTCTTCGTGCCCCTGCGACAGGTAGCCGACTTTGACGCGGTTGCCGATTTTAATTTCGCCCGAATCAGCTTTGAGTTCGCCGACGATAATTTTCAGCAACGTTGACTTGCCGACGCCGTTTCTGCCGATTAAGCCGATTTTTTCCGACTTGAGAATTTCCGCGCTGAAATTTTTGATGATACCTTTGAACGACACGTTGTCGACAATCAGCACGCGGTTTGCGGATTCGTTCGCGTCGTGAAGTTTAATCGCGGTTGATTCGGTTGACGGCGGCTTTTCGATTCGTTCCATGCGGTCAAGCGCAATTTGGCGACTGCGGGCACGTTTAGCCGTGGAAGCCCGAACTTTATTTCGACGAACGAAATCTTCAAGTTTGGCAATTTCTTCCTGCTGACGTTCGTAAGCTTTAAGTTGCGCCGCGTGACGTTCGGTTTTGAGCTGAACAAATTTTTCGTAGTTGCCGGGATAAAGAGTTGCCCGACCGTTTTCGATGTCCAAAATTTTTTCAACGCAGGTTTGCAGAAAATGTCTGTCGTGCGTGACGGCAATGACTGTTCCGCGATAATTTTTTACAAAGTCTTCAAGGAACGCGATTGAGTAAATGTCCAGATGGTTCGTCGGTTCGTCCAAAATCAAAATGCGCGGTTCGACGACCAAAGCTTTTGCCAAAGAAATTTTTGCCGATTCGCCGCCGCTGAAATGTTGCGGAGATTTTTTAAGTTCGGCGTCCGTGAATCCCAATCCGAACAAAATTTTTCGCGCTTGAAACTCTTCGACTTCACCCGTCGATAAAATTTCATCAAGCAAAGTTGACGCAAAAAAATTCGGCGTCTGTTCCACGAAGCCGACATCTTCGGCACGCAAGCCGCCGATTGTGCCCGCGTCGAAAGTTTCCGTACCAATCATAATTTTCACGAGTGTTGACTTGCCCGCGCCGTTTTTGCCGACGATACCAATTTTTTCGCCGTCGTTAATTTTAAATGTCACGTCCGACAAAATCAGTCGTTCGCCGTAAAATTTCGTAACCTTGTCGAGTTGAATCATTGCGTTCACCAAAAATTTTTTTCAGTCATTCTACGCGAAAAATTTTTCGTTGGCAAGTGTAAGCCGCATTCGTCAACTTGCTAATCGAGAAAAGTTTTTGTACAATACCGCCACTGCAGTTTTAAAGGAGGATTTCTCAAATGATTGTTGTTATGAAACCGACTGCCACCGAAGAAAATTTGTCGGCGGTTGTCAACAAAATCGAAGCGTCGGGCTTGCGCACGCACCTTTCCAAAGGCGAAGAAGTCACAATCGTCGGCGTTATCGGTGACAAAAAAATTATCGCGAACTTGGAACTTCAAATGATGGCGGGCGTCGACAAAACCGTTCGCATCACGGAAAAATATAAATTGGTCAGCCGTGACTTTCACCCCGAAGACACGATTATTGACGCGGGCGGCGTGAAAATCGGCGGCAATGAAATTGTCGTTATGGCGGGACCCTGCGCGGTCGAAAGCGTCGAACAACTTCGCGAGGCAGCTCAAGCGGTCAAAGCTTGCGGTGCGAAATTTTTACGCGGCGGCGCGTTCAAACCCAGAACTTCGCCGTATGATTTCCAAGGTCTCGGCGAAGAAGGCTTGAAACTTTTGCGCAAGGTTGCGGACGAATTCGATCTGCGCGTCGTCACGGAAATTGTCGACAAGGACGACATTGAACTTTTCTGCAAATACGCGGACATTTTGCAGGTCGGCGCACGGAATATGCAAAATTTCCAAATGCTCAAAGCGTTGGGCAAATGTTCAAAACCGATTCTTTTAAAGCGCGGACTTTCGGCGACGATTTCCGAATGGCTCAACGCGGCGGAATACATCATGAGCGGCGGCAACGAACAAGTTATTTTCTGCGAACGCGGAATTCGCACGTATGAAACTTTTACGCGCAACACGTTGGATTTGTCGGCTGTCGCGGCGGTCAAAGAACTTTCGCATTTGCCGATTGTCGTCGACCCGTCACACGGCACCGGACGTTGGAAAATGGTTGCTCCGATGGCACGTGCAGCGATTGCGGCGGGCGCGGACGGCTTGATTATCGAAGTTCATCCGCATCCCGAAAAGGCACTGTCGGACGGCGACCAATCGTTGACACCCGAAGCGTTCAAAGAGTTAATGAGCAACCTCGGCGGTATCGCGCAGGTTATGGGACGCACGGTTTAAAAATTTTTGGCGTGTCACTTCGACGAATTCAATTTCAAGTTTGAGATTTGAGATTTACTTTTTCTTTGCTTGCGCGAATGTACAATCCAAGTGCAACAGATGAAAAACTCACGGTATCCTGCTAAAATGTTTGTAATTCAAAAAGGCAGGAAATACCATGAGTTACAAACATCTTAGCATAGAGGAGCGCGA